>DXBJ01000026.1 GCA_019116585.1 Candidatus Faecalibacterium gallistercoris
AAAAATAGTAAATCGGGCCTTGACACCGGGGGGGGTATGCTATAATGCCTTTGAAAGGAAAGGACCTTCCTTTCAACCTGTTTTGGGTCTCTATCTTTTATACACCATAAGGAGGAAAAATTCATTATGAAGCTCAAGAAAATTGCTTCCCTGATGCTGGCCGGTGTCATGGCTGTCTCCATGCTGGCTGGTTGCTCCAACACTTCTGGCAATGGCGGCCAGCTGCCCCCTGATGACGATGACGGTGAAGTCACCGGTATCTCTGCTGATGTCGGTGCACTGGTCAAGGAGAAGAGCGATAAGGATCCTTTCCCCAGCTATATCACCTTTGAGGATAGCGCTGAGCTGGATGCTGATCTGGCATATGCTGCTGGTTTTGCGGATGTTTGGGATTCTTTGCTGGGCTATGTGAACGCTGAGCCTAACAAGCTGGTTGTTGTTGACGGCAACAACATTGTTGCAGCTGACATCCGTGAGGAGCTGATGGACGCTGTTGGTGCTGAAGATGGCGTTTGGATTGACAATATCGGTAGCGACGAGGTTCTGAAGCAGGCTGAGAATACCAGCAACACCATGGATGATGCAGTTGCAGTTCGTCTGTACATGGCTTCCAGTGTGATTGGCGAAGCTAATCTGAAGGAGCTGATTGCTCGCGACCTCGACAGTGAGGGCATCGATGAGTACCTGTACAGCACCCAGGACGGCAGCACCCAGAATGGTAGCAACTACAACCATGAGTATACTGTTTCTGTGAGCACTTACACTAAGACGGTCAACAGCGTTGGCGGCGGCATTATTGGTACTGGTGCTGTTGCTGAAGATCCTTCTGTTGTTTTTGTGGCTGTTCAGGTCGTCCGTACCTCTACCCACCAGTAATCTACATTACTTATAACAGCTGCGGGGCACCATACCGCGTCTGATATAAGGGACAGGCAGGCTTTGAGACCCCTGCTTGTCCGGGTACACACCCATCCGATGTGACAGCAAAAAGGAATATCTAACCAATGTTCCTTCTGTTGTTGATCGCACCAAAACAAAAGAACTTTTGCGTCACGAAAGATAGGGTCCCTCTGCGGGGGCTGGCGAAAGCCGGCCCTCGCATTGTTGTGTTTGGGATAAAAGGAGGTTGACAAATGGGCAACTTGTTGCTATTCTATAGGTAATAAGTTGCGCATCGAAGGGAGAGGACCCCATGGAATACGATGATCTGATCCGCCGTTTTTCCCACAGCACCGAGCAGCGCCAGAAAGCGATCTTCAGCACCCTGTTCATCGTGGGCAACCGGCTGCAGACGATCTTTGACAGCCGTATCCCGGAGGTGTCGCTCAAGCAGTTCATGCTGCTGTCCATCGTCCGGCAGGCGGAGGGGCCGATGTCCCTGACGCAGCTGGGGCGGTTCCTGGGCTGTTCCCGGCAGAACGTCAAAAAGCTGGCCGCCGCCCTGGAGAAAAAAGGCTTCGTCACCCTGCGGCAGAGCCCCCGGGACGCGAGGGCGTTCTGCGTCAGCCCGGCCCCCAGGGCGGAGCGGTTTTTTCAGCAGGAGTTCGCGCAGTACCAGGCTGAATTGGGGTACCTCTTCGAGGTGTACACCCCCGAGGAGATCCAGACCCTGTTTGCCCTTCTCACAAGACTGTATGCAGGCATCGAGCACCTGGAAAGGAAGGTGAACCATGTACCGGATCAAACGCAAGTGGATGCTGCCGGCGGGGCTGCTCCTGCTGGGGGCGGCGGCCCTGGCGGGGCTGTCGTGGCAGGCGGTGCGTCAGGCCCGGACGCTGGAGGTTGAAACGCCGGACCTCGCCCGGCTGGAGGACGGCGTCTACCAGGGCGAGTGGAGCATCCCGCCGGTCACGGCCGGGGTGGAAGTGACCATGGAGGACGGCCGGATCGCGGCCGTGCAGCTGGTGCGCCATGACCACGGGCTGGGCGGCGGGGCGGAAAGCCTGCCCCGGGCCGTGGTGGAAAGCCAGTCGCTGGAGCTGGACGCGGTGTCCGGCGCGACCGTCAGCAGCAAATGTATCCTGAAGGCGGTGGAGACCGCCCTGCGGCAGGGAGGATAATGCTATGGGAAAAGACCTGGTTTTGTATCAATCGAAGTACGGCGCGTCCCGGTCCTATGCCGAGTGGCTGGGCGCGGCCTGGGGCTGCCCGGCCTGCGCCCTGCAGGACTGCAAGGGTGGTTTGGGCGTGTACCAGCGCATCGTGCTGGTGGGTGGCCTGTACGCCGGCAGCATGGCGGGGCTGAAGCGCTTCTTCCGCCTCTGCGAGGGGGTGCCCCATGAGCGGGCCGCCGTCCTGTGCGTGGGGGCGTCCCCATACGATGCGGACACCCTCGCGGCCTGCAAGGCCCGGGGCTTTGGGGCGGGCTGGCAGGATGTGCCCCTCTTTTACGCCCGGGGCAGGCTGGACATGGCCCAGCTGAACCCGGTGGACCGGGCCCTGTGCCGGATGCTGTGCAAATCGGTGGCCCGGAAAGACCCCGCCTCCCTGGAGCCCTGGATGCAGGCGCTGCTGTCGGCGGCGGACGCCCCCCAGGACTGGGCCGACCCCGGCCAGCTGGCCCCGCTGCTGGCCCACTGGGAGAAAACCCGCTGAAAAACACAGAACGGCAGCCCCGCAGGCGGTGCGGGACTGCCGCTTTTTGCATCGGGGGCTTTACTTTCTCCGCAGGGCCACCGCATACATCCCCTGGGCGCGGTGGCATTCTTCCACCAGGGCCTTGGGCTGGGGGCACAGCCCGTGGTTGTGCCAGGGGTCGTTGAACCAGTAGTGCTGGTCGTCGTAGCCCACCAGGAGCAGGCAGTGCTCGTTCAGCTTCCAGTCAAAGGGCCGGCCGTTGGGCAGGGTCCAGTGGTCGCACCCGGGCACCGGCTGGAAATCCAGCGTCGCCCAGAACACCACCGGCAGCCCCCGGTCGATGTAGGCGGCGCACAGCTCGGCCGCGGTGCGTCCGGTCTCGTCCACCACCTCGAAGGCGTCCCCGGCGCCCTCGGCCTCCAGGGCGCTGCGCATGGCCTGGCAGATGCAGGGGGCGTAACAGCCGTAGCCGGTGTGGTCGTGGGGGTCGCCGGGATAGACGTAGAGGGGGTCGGGGCCCCAGAGGACGCCGTCCTGCTCCCAGAAAGGGGCGTGGGGCAGGTCCCGGGCAATGAAGGTGTCGGGGTCCACAGGGACGCCCACCGCCCCCAGCGCCATCACGGCGCTGATGCTCTCGCAGCCGTTGACCCAGCGCTCCGTCTGGTCGATATAGGGGGCCAAAACGATTTTTTTCATGGAATACCTCCTGCAAGGGGTGTAACATCTGTCAAAACAGGGCGTTTTGTGGTATGATTATAAAAAGATACGACAGAGGCTTTACATTTGGTCGAAGTCTCTTCCATCAGTATACTACAAAGCGGCCTGCTGCGCCAGACCGCGCAGGAGGAACCATCCATGAACAGTCTGATCATCGGCATTGCGGGCGGCTCGGGCAGCGGCAAGACCACCCTGGCCCTGCGGCTGAAAGCCCGCTTTGGGGAGGAAGAAGTCCGCCTGATCCCCCACGACAGCTACTACAAGCGGCACGACGAGCTGCCCTACGAAAAGCGCTGCCTGCTGAACTACGACCACCCCGACGCCTTTGACAACGACCTGCTGATCCGGCAGCTGCAGGAGCTGAAGGCCGGCCGTGCGGTGGACTGCCCGGTCTACGACTACACCATCCACAACCGGTCGGAGGAAGTGCGCCACGTCGAGCCGGCCCCCGTCCTGATCGTCGAGGGCATCCTGCCCTTTGCCGAGCCGGGGCTGCTGGAGCTGTTCGACTACAAGATCTTTGTGGACACCGACGCCGACGAGCGGATCCTCCGCCGCATCCTCCGGGACGTCAAAGAGCGCGGCCGCAGCCTGGACAGCGTCATCACCCAGTATCTGACCACCGTCAAGCCCATGCACGAGGCCTTTGTGGAGCCCAGCAAGCGCAACGCCGACATCATCGTCCCCAACGGCGGCGAGAACGGCCCCGCTCTGGAAATGCTGGTCCACCACATCCGCAGCCTGATCCAGCAGGCCAACCGGGTCTGACCCACCCGCCCGCCCATAGAGGAAGCCCCCATCCGGCCCTGCGGGCCACCTTCCCCCGTTGGGGGAAGGCCCGGGCCGGAAACTTGACAAAATTCATTTTCACAAAAATTATACAAACGCCCGCATTTTCCACAAAACCATCAAAAAGCGCCTGCCATGCAGACGCTTTTTTGCTGCCTTCCTGGCGCTTTGCGCCATGGGAAAGCCGAAAACAATGAAAGAATAAATATGCGTAAAATAACGCATGAAATTCAAAATATACTCTCGCGCCTTCGGCGCGAACTGAAGAAAAGAAAGCAAAAACCAAAAAATAGTAAATTGGGCCTTGACACCGGGGGGGGTATGCTATAATGCCTTTGAAAGGAAAGGACCTTCCTTTCAACCTGTTTTGGGTCTCTATCTTTTATACACCATAAGGAGGAAAAATTCACTATGAAGCTCAAGAAAATTGCTTCCCTGATGCTGGCCGGTGTCATGGCTGTCAGCATGTTCGCTGGCTGCGCTACCACTACCCCTGAGCAGCCCGAGCAGCCCGAGACTCCCGCTACTTCCAATGCTGCTGATATGCTGTACAGCGAGCTGACTGGTTCCGCTAAGGACAAGGTCTCTGCTGTTGCTAACGCTGATCTGGACGAAGCTCTGGAGAACGCTGTTGACAAGTACTTCGACTACACTTCTATCGTTGATGATGTGTACGGCTACAACTATCTGACTGAAATCAGCAGCTCCAAGCTTGGCACTAGCGTTAACGACGCTATGAAGGCAAGTTATGCTCCTGGCATTAGGTTCTCTGGCATCGATAACCGTAATGACGACAGCGACAAGGTTGCTGTTGCTGTTTACGCAATCAATGCTAGCACCAGCGATGCTTACGTTATGGAGCAGATCGCTGACCAGCTGGATAGCTACCTGAGCAATCTGCCCACTAGTGGCAACTTCGATGCTGACCGCGTTGCTAACTGCAACTACACCTACAGCGTCTCTGCTAGCGTCACTACTCGTACCGTGAACTTCGCAGGTGTTGACACCGGTGTGAAGTACGTTGCAGTTGCTCTGACCAAGACTGTTGCCGAGAAGGGCTAATCTGAGCTCTATCTAAAAAATAATACTTATAACACCCCCGGCAGCACCATGGCCGGGCGTGATGTAAGGGATCTCGGGCAAGAGACCGCCTGAGATTCGGGTAAATAACCCATCCGATGTGGCGACAAAGGGGAATGTCTAACCAATGTTCCTTCTGTTGTTGATCGCACCAAAACAAAAGAACTTTTGCGTCACGAAAGATAGGGTCCCTCTGCGGGGGCTGGCGAAAGCCGGCCCCCGCATTGTTTGTTTTACTTGCCGCCACATCCCACCGCTTGCCAAAACCGGGCCTCTTGCTTATAATAAAATCGGAGACATCTACCCTGACGGATAGCCCCGGCGAGCGTCAGCTCTGCCGGCGCGCCGGGCTCTATGGGCTGAAACCTTCGGATTTGTGCGGGATGTTCTTTATTTTGTCATATCTCTCCCGTATAATAAGAAGCGTATCGCACTGTGCAACGCGCAGGGGAGGGGGCAGGTCTGCCCGGCCCCTGCCCAAGGCTGTAAGGAGAACATCATGGCTAACGAAAAGATCCTCGTCGTGGACGACGACCAGAATATCTGCGAGCTGCTGCGGCTCTACCTGACCAAGGAGGGGTACCAGGTCACCCTGGCTTCGGACGGGGAGGACGCCCTGGCCAAGTATGGGCAGGTCAAGCCGGACATGGTCCTGCTGGATGTGATGATGCCCAGGCTGGACGGCTGGGAGGTCTGCCGCCGCATCCGCAAGGAGGGGGACACCCCCGTCATCATGCTGACCGCCAAGGGCGAGACCTTCGACAAGGTGCTGGGCCTGGAGCTGGGGGCCGATGACTACATCGTCAAGCCTTTTGACAGCAAGGAAGTGGTGGCCCGCATCAAGGCGGTGCTGCGCCGGTGCGCCGGCGGGGCGGCCGCGGCCGAAAAACCCGCCGAAGGGGTGGTGGAGTTCGACAACCTCCGCCTGGATATGAACAGCTACGAGCTCAAGGTCAAGGGCAAAGTGGTGGAGGCCCCGCCCAAAGAGCTGGAACTGCTCTACTGCCTGGCGTCCCACCCCAACCGGGTCTACACCCGGGACCAGCTTCTGGACGAGGTGTGGGGCTTTGAGTATTACGGCGATTCCCGCACCATCGACGTCCACGTCAAGCGCCTGCGGGAAAAACTGTCCGGCGCCTCCGACAAGTGGGAGCTCAAGACCGTCTGGGGCGTGGGGTATAAATTCGAGGTGCGTCAGTAATGCGCAAAAGCATATCGGTGGCCTTTTTTTCCACCGTGGCCACCCTGATGATCCTGGGCGTGGCCGTGATGGGCCTGTCCCAGCTGGTGCTGTTCAGCCGCTATTTCGCGCAGGAGCGCTTTGCCACCCTGGACGATGTGGGGGACCTGGCCGCCCGCACCGCCACCTATGTCTGGAAGGGCCTGGACGAGCAGGTCGAGCAGAGCGCGCCGGAAGGCCAGGACAGTAAGGTCGCCGAGCGCCTCAAGGCCATCCTGGGCCAGGTGGACCTGATCGGCCAGAGCGCCAATGTCTACCTCTTCTTTACCGACAGCAAGGGCCAGGTGGTCCTGGCCTCCAACAGCGACCACCTGACCGGCGACGCGGTGCCCGCCGACGTCCTGGCCCAGGTGGCCGGGGCCGAAGGCGGCGTCTACCACGAGCTGGGCAAGATGGGCGGCGCCTTTGACGAGCGGTTCTATGTCTCGGCCCGGCCCATCCGGCGGGGCGATGAGCCCGGGGCCTACCTCTTTGTCTGCGCCTCGGGCCAGATGCTGGAAGCGTTTGTGGGGCGGTTCGGTTCCAACTTCCTGCTGTCGGCCTGCCTGATGCTGATCTGCGCCAGCGTGCTGACCATGTTCCTGATGCGCAACCTCACCGAGCCCCTCCACCGCATCAGCGAGGCGGCCCAGAAGTTTGGCGGCGGGGACTTCTCGGTCCGGGTGGAGGACGTGGATGGGGACGGCGAGATCGCCGACCTGGCCCGCACCTTCAACACCATGGCCGCCAACCTGCAGGAGATCGACTCGTCCCGCGGGCAGTTCATGGGCAACATCGCCCACGAGCTGCGCACCCCCATGACCACCATCAAGGGCTTTATCGACGGCATCCTGGACGGCACCATCCCCCCCGAGCTGCAGAACCATTACCTGCAGCTGGTCTCGCAGGAGACGGGGCGGCTGGCCCGCCTGGTCCAGAATATGCTGGACCTGTCCAAGCTGGAATCGGGCGAGTACCAGGTCAACGCCCGGATGTTCAATATCTGGGAGACCCTGACCGGGGTGGCCCTCTCGGCCGAGCAGCGGATCAACGACGGCCAGATCGACCTGGAAGGGCTGACCATGGACGAGCGGGTCCTGGTCTACGCCGACCCCGACCTGATCCACCAGGTGGTGTATAACCTCCTGGATAATGCGATCAAATTTACACCTCCCGGAGGCATCATCCGGTTCAGCGTCGAAAAACTGGGCCCCGAAGCCGAGATCGCCATCTGGAACAGCGGCCAGGGCATCAGCGCCGACGCCCTGCCCTTTGTGTTCGACCGCTTCTACAAAGAGGACAAGTCCCGCGGGCTCCACGCCCGGGGGGCGGGCCTGGGCCTGCACATCTGCAAGGTGCTGGTCAATCTGTCGGGCGGGCAGATCCGGGTGGAGAGCAAGCAGGGGGAGTGGTGCCGCTTTGTCTTTACCCTGCCGGTGGAAGTGCCGGGCCGCGGCGACCTGCTCAAGCTGTCCGACGACACCACCCAGGAGGGCCCCGACGGCCGCCCTGTCTGACCGTTTACGTCATTTCGGTGAAAATGGCGGCGGCGTATTTGATTTTTGGGCCGTTTTCGTGTACACTAAAATGTGGCCGCTGCGCTGCCGCGGCCGGGACGAAACGGAATAAAAAATTTTGATACAACGGAGAGTAAATCTATCATGGCGATCATCAGCCCATCTATTTTATCTGCCGATTTCTGCCGCCTGGAGGAGGACTGCCGCCTGGTGCTGGACGCCGGGGCCCAGATGCTCCACTTTGACGTGATGGACGGCCACTTTGTGCCCAACATCAGCTTTGGCGTGCCGGTGCTGGCCAGCCTGCACCGGGGGATGCCCAGCGCCTTTTTTGACGTACACTTGATGATCAGCCATCCGCTGGACTATGTGGACGCCTTTGCCGGCGCGGGGGCGGGCCTCATCAACTTCCACCTCGAGTCGGAGGATGACCCCGGCGACGTCCTGCACGCCATCCGGGCGGCGGGATGCAAGGCGGGCATGACCATCAAGCCCGACACCCCCGCCGGCTATCTGTCCACCTGGCTGGACCAGCTGGACCTGGTGCTGGTGATGAGCGTGGAGCCCGGTTTTGGCGGCCAGAAGTTCCAGTCCTCGGCCCTGCGCAAGCTGGAGGCCCTCAAGGCGGCGCGGAAGGCCCGGGGCCTGGATTTCCTGCTGGAAGTGGACGGCGGCGTCAACGCCGGGACCGCGCCCTTCTGCGTGGAGGCCGGCGCCGACATCCTGGTGGCGGGCAGCGCCATCTTTTCGGCGGCCGACCCTGCCGCCGCCGTGGGGGCCCTTGCCTCCCTTTGACTCTCCCTTGAACGAGGATGATCCATGGAACAAACGATACGAGAACAACAGGCGGCAGCCCTGGCCCGGACGGGCGGCTATTATAAGCACATCTGCTGGATGGCGCTGCCCCTGGTCTGCATGTCGGCCTATCTTTACGGGCCGCGGCCGGTCCTGCTGTGCCTGGTGGCCCTGCTGACCGGCAACCTCTGCGACCGCCTGGTGGCCCTGCTGCGCCGGCGGGTCTACCGCTCGGGCGACTGGTCCAACGAGAGCTTTGCCCTGGTCATCGCCCTGCTGATGCCGGCCACAGTCAGCTGGTATGTGCTGGTGGTGGCGGTGCTGGCGGGCGTCCTGCTGGGCAAAGAAGCCTTTGGCGGCTACGGCAGCTATCCCTTCCACCCGGCGGCGGTGGGCTATGTGGTGGTGGCGGTGTCCTGGCCGGAACAGGTCTTTCTCTACCCGCAGCCCTACGCCCAGATCCCCCTGTGGGACCCCTCGGGGGTCAGCCTGGTCAGCGGGATGAGCAGCACCCTGCGCAACGGGGGCCTGCCCACCGTGAACAGCTGGTCCCTGATCCTGGGCGAGTTCGCGGCCCCGCTGGGCAGCGGCGCGGTCCTGATCCTGCTGGCCTGCGCCCTGTTCCTGATCGCCCAGAAGGACCTGCGCCTTCCCGCGGCGGTCAGCTTTCTGGCGGCCTGCGCCGTCATCGTGTTTTTCTTCCCGCGGCAGGCGGACCTGCTCCACACCGGCCTGATGGAGACCGCCCTGCAGCGGCTCAACCTGGTCAAGTACGAGCTGGTCAGCGGCGCCACCCTGTACAGCGCGGTCTTTTTGATCAGCGAGCCCTACACCTGCCCCCAGCGCAAGCTGGGCCAGGTGCTGTACGGGGCCCTGCTGGGCTGCGTCAGCATGAGTTTCCGCTACTTTGGCGTGTATGAGACGGGGGTCTGCTTTGCGATCCTCATCATGAACAGCCTGTCGGGCTGGCTGGACCGGGTGTTCCACCGGTTCTACAGCCTGCCCGGCAAAGCCGGAGGAAAGGAGGCCGCCGGATGAAACAGCAAAAGGCGGAGATCATCCTCCGCGACCCCGGGCGCTATGCCCACCACGACCGCATCTTTTTGAACAACCCGGTCATCATGCAGGGCATGGGCCTGGCGCCGCTGGTGGTGCTGGCCACCAGCGGCCGCAACGCCCTGATGCTGGCGGCGGCGGTGGCCCTGCTGCTGACCCCCTCCCGGGTGGTCAGCTACTTCCTCAGCAAGCTGGTGCCCCTGCAGGAGCACGCCAGCGAGGAGGAGCTGCGGGCCAAGCTGCTGCCCCGGGGCCTGATCTACAGCGGCACCGCGGCGGTGGTCTATATGGCGGTCTACCCGCTTCTGGATCGGCTGTTCGGGGTGGAGCTGCTGACGCTGGGCATCTACCTGCCCATGCTGGTGGTGGAGCCCCTGCTCATCTACCGCTACGGCCGGGTCCAGGAGACCCTGCGCAAGGCCGTCTCCAAGGGCCTGCGGGTGACGGTGGGGTATGTGGCGGTGCTGCTCCTGGTGGGCTGCATCCGGGAATGGCTGGCCACCGGCGCCATCTTTGGGATGCCGGTGACGGCCAACACCATCCTGATGCCCCTGGCCTCCATGCCGGCGGGCGGCTTCATCCTGCTGGGGGTCATCAGCGCCGTCTGGCGGGCCCTGGCGGCCCGGTACCGGGCTTTTCTGACCAACGAGGCCCAGAACCAGGTCATCGTCAATCGACAGAAGGAGGCGAGGGGTAAACCGTGAGCTTAGCAGTCCTTTCCGCCCAGCCGGCCACCGTGGCCGAGACCCTGACCGTCTTTTTCGGCTATGCGCTGCTGGCCGTCTTTGCCCAAAACGCCATCTTTACCCGGGCGCTGGGCGTTTCCCGTCTGGTGCAGCTGGTGGGCGATGCCCGGACCAACAGTCTGCTGTTCGGCCTGCTGCAGTGCGTCACCCAGCTGCTGCTGGCCCCGGTGGCCTGGTACGCGGGCAACGCGGCCGCGTCCTGGGGGCTGGGGCCCGCGGCCCGGCCGCTGGTCTATCTGGGCTGCATCGCGGCGGTCAGCGCCGTGGAGATGGCCCTGCTGCACCTGATCAAGCTGCCCTGGCAGCGGCAGCTGCTGCGCATCCTGCCGCTGGCGGCCCTCAACAGCTGTGTGCTGGGCACATTGCTGCTGGGCCGCACCCAGAGCTTTACCCTGACCCAGTCGCTGGGCTTCGGCCTGGGCAGCGGCGTCGGCTATCTGCTGGCGGTGCTGCTGGTGACCGAAGCGCAGAACCGGCTGCGCAGTCAGGCCATCCCGGCGGCGTTCCGGGGGATGCCCATCACCCTGATCTACATTGGGGTGCTGGCGCTGGCGATCTATGGCTTTACGGGGCACACAGTGATCCTGTAAGCCCCTGTAAAAAACGACGGAAGGTGGGGGAACCATGCCGAGAAGAAGGCGGAACAAAAAGGTCAAGCGGTACCACCGCAGCTTTTACAGCCGCGGGATGAAGATCAAAAAAACCCTGGGCATCCTGCTGCTGGCGGCGGTGGTGCTGGGCGCTGCCTGGCTGGCCGCCCCCTATGTGCTGGACTGGGCCACCCACACCTGGTATACGGTGGTGCGGGACCGCGACCTGTCCGGCAGCTCTTCCGCTGCGGCGTCGGCGCCGTCGGAGGCGGAGAGCGCGCCTGCGTCCAGCGCGGGCAGCAGCAGCGCGGTGTCCCGGCCGGCGTCCCAGGCGGCTTCGCCGGCAGCCTCCTCCCAGCCGGAGCCGGTGTCCGGCACCGCCATCCGGGAGGGCAGCTGGGCCACCGTGAGCCTGTCGGCCCTCGGGGATGCGGCGGCGATCCGTACCCAGGCCCAGGCCCTGGCCGAGCAGGGGGTCACCTACGCCCTGATCCCCTTCAAGGACGCCAGCGGGTACATCTACTACGCCTCGGCGGTGCCGGCGGCCTCCCGCAGCGTGGCGGCCACGGTGGTGGACCCGGCCCTCATCGCCTCGATCTTCAAGGAAGAAGGGCTGGTGCCGGTGGCCGGGGTGGCCGCCTTCCAGGACCCCGTGGCCTCCTACACCGACCGCAGCATGGCCATCCAGTACGCCGGGGAGGGCGGCTATCTCTGGCTGGATGCCGCCAACGCGGCGGCCGGGGGCAAAGCCTGGCTCAACCCCTATGCGGCCTCGGCCAACGCCTTCATCGGCGACCTGATCGAAGAGCTGTACAACTGCGGGTTTGAACAGGTCTGCCTCTCGGCGGTCCAGTTCCCGCCCAGCGCCTCCTCCAGCCAGGACTTTGGCCAGACGGGAGGCCTGGGCCGGGACGCCCAGCTGGCGGCGGACATCGCCGCCTGGGACGCGCGCTTTGCGGGCCGCGTTACCCTCTGGTACGAATACCCCCTGGCCAGCTGCACCGGGGTCAGCACGGCGCTGGGGGCGCTGCCCGCCCAGCTGGGGGTGCACAATCTGGTCATTAGCCTGCCCGCCGGCGAGACCCAGGACCCGGCCGCCCTGGCCGAAACGGCGGCCCGGATGAAAGAGCTGGGCGCCGCCTGGGTCGTTGTGCGGGACAGCGAGAGCGGCCGCTTCTACTGACCGCGGCCCCGTCCCTTTTGGCTTTTGTGTGAGAGTGAGGAACTGAAGATGGAAAACACATCCTGCTTTATGCCGGCCCACATCCTGCTGCCCGACGCCTCCGTCCCTCTGGAGCAGTGGGGCTGCATCGCCTGCGACCAGTTTACCAGCGACCGCGCCTATTGGGAGCGGGCTGCCGCCGCCGCGGCGGGCGGGCCCAGCGCCCTGGATCTGATCCTGCCCGAGGTCTACCTGAACGACGGCGACCTGGCCGCCCGGGTGGATACCATCCATCAAAAGATGGAAACCTATGACCGGGAGGTCCTGACCCGGGCGGTGGACGGCTACGTCTACGTCGAGCGCACCCTGCAGAGCGGCCGGGTCCGCCAGGGGCTGGTGGGCCGGGTGGATCTGGAGGCTTACAATTACCACCGGGGCAGCCTGTCGCCCATCCGCCCCAGCGAGAACACGGTGGAAGAGCGGATCCCGCCCCGGATGGCGGTGCGCCGGGGGGCCAGGCTGGAAACGCCCCATGTGATGATGCTGGCCGACGACCCCGACGGCACCCTGATCGAGCCCATCGGCGCCCAAAAGGCAAAGCTGCGCCCCCTCTACGAGGGCGAGCTGATGCTGGGCGGCGGCCATGTGGCCGGCTGGGCGGTGGAGGACCCCGCCCTGCTGGCCCGGATCGAGGCGGCCATGACGGCGCTGGGCAGCGCCGCCACCTTCCGGGCACGCTACCCCGGCGCGCCCAACAAGCGCCCCCTGGCCCTGGCGGTGGGGGACGGCAACCACTCCCTCGCCACTGCCAAAGCCTATTGGGAAGAGCTGAAACCCACCCTCTCCCCCGAGCAGCGGGCAAATCATCCCGCCCGCTGGTGCCTGGCGGAGGTGTGCAACGTCCGGTCCGACGCGGTGGAGATCGAGCCCATCCACCGGGTGCTGTTCAACACCAGTTACGAGACGGTGCTGCTCAACCTGGTGACCTGGAGCGACGAGAACATGGCCGGGGTCCGCTTTGGGGACGAATACGAGCAGAAAATGCAGCTGATCGGCGTGCAGGAAGAATGCACCCTCAGCTTTGAAAACCCCACCGCGCCCCTGGGCGTAGGGACGGTGGATGAATTTGTGGAATATTTCCTGGAGAACCATCCGGAGGCCCGGGTGGACTATGTCCACGACGAGGCCGCGGTGCGGGCGTTCAGCGCAGAAAAAGGCGCGGTGGGCCTGCTGCTGCCCCCTTTGCAGAAGAGCGACCTCTTCCGGGGGGTGGTGCTGGGCGGCGTGCTGCCCCGCAAGACCTTCAGCATGGGCCACGCCGAAGAAAAGCGGTACTACATCGAGTGCCGCCGCATCGCGGAGCAAGGTTCTCCCCGTTGACCCATTTTTCCAAGGAGCAGAATGACATTTCAAGAACTGAATCTATCCAAACCGATCCTGCGGGCCGTGGCCCGGGCGGGCTATGAGAAGCCGTCTCCCATCCAGGCGGGAGCCATCCCGCCGGTGCTGAAGGGCCAGGATCTGATGGGCTGTGCCCAGACAGGCACCGGCAAGACGGCGGCGTTCGCCCTGCCCATCCTGGACCTGCTGAGCGCCCGCCCGCCCAAAAAGCCGGGGGCGGTCCGCGCCCTGGTCCTGACCCCCACCCGGGAGCTGGCCCTCCAGATCGGGGAGAGCTTTGCGCAGTACGGCCAGTATCTGAAGCTGCGCTCGGCCGTCATTTTCGGCGGGGTGGGCCAGGCCCCCCAGGTGGAAAAACTCCGCCAGGGGGTGGACATCTTGGTGGCCTGCCCCGGCCGCCTCAACGACCTGATCGGGCAGGGCTATGTGGACCTGTCCGGGGTGGAGATCTTTGTCCTGGACGAGGCCGACCGGATGCTGGACATGGGCTTTGTCCACGACGTCAAGCGGGTCATCGCCAAGCTGCCGGTGCGGCGGCAGACCCTGATGTTCAGCGCGACCATGCCCGCCGAGATCGAGCAGCTGGCCGCCGGCATCCTGCGGGACCCGGCCTTCGTCAAGGTGGACCCGGTGTCCAGCACGGTGGACCGCATCGCCCAAAGCCTCTACTACGTCTCCAAGACGGACAAGCGCAAGCTGCTGCCCTGGCTGATCCAGAACCTGCAGCCGCCCGTCCACAACGCCCTGGTTTTCAGCCGCACCAAACACGGGGCCGACCGGATCGCCCGGGACCTGGTCAAACAGGGCATCCCGGCGGCGGCCATCCACGGCAACAAGAGCCAGAGCGCCCGGGTGGCGGCCCTGGAGGGCTTCAAAGCCGGCCGCACCAAGGTCCTGGTGGCCACCGACATCGCGGCCCGGGGCATTGACATCAACGAGCTGTCCCACGTGTTCAACTACGACCTGCCGGAAGTGCCCGAGACCTATGTCCACCGCATCGGGCGGACGGCCCGGGCCGGCGCAGACGGGGTGGCCGTCAGCTTTTGCGCCCCCGAAGAACGGGAGTACCTGGCCGGCATCGAAAAACTGAACCGCAAAAAGATCCCGGTGGTCAGCGGCCACCCCTGGGACACGGCCGGGCCCGAGCAGCCGGCCCCCACCGAGCCTAAACCAGCGCAGCCCGCCCGCCCCCTCAAGGTGCGGCAGGTGCAGCCTGCGGCCCCTGCGCTGCCAGATACAAAGAAAGAGGAGACCATCATGGACGAAACCAAGAAGAGCGCCCCCCGCGAAGGCGGAGAGAAGCGCAGCCGCTCCCGGCGCGGCCGTCGGGATGGCAAACCCCGTCCCGCCCAGGGGGCACAGCCCCAGCAGGCCAAGTTCGACCCCCACTTCCTGACCGGCGCCGAGACCGCCGTCCTGCCCGCCAAGACGGTGGCGGCCGCCCCCGACAAACAGCGGCCCGCCCCCCAGAACAGCCAGCAGGGCCGCCCGGCCAAGGGCGGCCAGGCCCCCCAGCAGCGGCCCGGCCGCGACAGCCGGCCCTCGCAGCCCGAGGGCAAAAAGGCCGGCCGCAGCGGTGGCAAGAACCAGCCCAAGCCCGAACAGCCCGCCCGCCCGGAGAACTCTTCCCGGTCTGCCGCCCGCAGCGCCGCCGGAGAGCGGGGCCGCGGCCAGGCCGGGCGCGCTCCCGCCCCCAAGGGCCCGGCCCCCAGCCAGCCCAAAGGCCGCCCCGGCCGTCCCGCCCGGGAAACCCGGAGCGACGACCCCGGCCTGGTCCTGATCAGCCGGCGGCCGCCCCAGCAGAAATTCTCCAGCTTTGAGGAGTATATGGCGGCCCACGGCGGCGCTACCGCCCCCATCGAGGACCACAGCGAGGACTACGAATAATACGCGCTCGCGGCCAAACGGATTTGGAAAAGAAAACCGGCGCCCTGCGTCCCTACGGACCCAGCGGCGCCGGTTTTGTTTACTTTTTCTCCAGGCGGGCCAGGCGGTATTCCCGCGGGCTCTGGCCGTAGTGGGCGCGGAACAGCCGGTAAAAATAGCTGGTGTTCTCGTAGCCCACCTGGGCGATGATCTGCTGGACCGTCAGGTCGCTGCGGCGCAGCAGGCGGGCTGCCATCTCCAGGCGGTGCTGCTGGAGCAGCTCTTTGTAGGTGCGGCCGGTCTCGGCGCGGACGCACTCGCTCACATAGGCCAGCGAGACCTGGTAGGTATGGGCCACACTGGAAAGGTTGGCCTGCCTGTAGTTGTGGACGATCTCGTCCAGCGCAGCGCGGACCAGCGCCTGCTTGTCAACGGTGGCGCCCCGGCCTGCGGCGCGCGCCTTCCTGGTACCTGTTTCGATCATACTTATCCCTCCGATCATGCAAAACGCGGCGCTTGCCCAGCGGTGCTGCGGCGTTCAACCTACAAACGAAATAAGGACGTCGTTTATTGCAGAATGTACGTGCTGGAATAACTTTCACATCCTGTCAACAAAAGGGACACAGTCCGGCCACAGAAAAGATAAAATCGGCCCGCCGGTGGTCGAAGCCGGCGGGCCCAAAACAGGTTTTCAGGATAACCAGGGAAGGATGCAGGTTGGATGCAGGTCTTGCCGCGTCTGCGGCGGCAGAGGGCGCAGGCCCATCAGAACATGGTCTCGTTCTTGTACAGGCCGGTGCGGGTGAACTGGACCCACTCGGCCAGGTTGACGGCGTGGTCGCCGATCCGCTCCAGGTACTTGATGACCATCAGCATATCCAGGGCGGCGTCCACCTGGCTGGGGTCGGCCGCGATCTCCTCGGCCAGGGTCCGCTTGATGGCGTTGAAGTCGTAGTCCACCTCATCGTCGGCGGCGATCACCCGCTGGGCGGCGTTCATGTCCTCTTTCAGGAAGGCGTCCATCCCGTCCAGCACCATTTTGTGGGCCTTCTGGCCCATCTTGATGGCCTCGCTGACGGCGGGGTCGCCGGCCTTGCGGGAAGCGAACAGGTGGGGCATGATCTCGGCGATGTCGGCGGCGTGGTCGCCGATCCGCTCCAGGTCGGTGATGACCTTCAGGGTCGCCGACACCCGGCGCAGGTCGCCGGCCACCGGCTGCTGGCGCAGCAGCAGCAGCATGCAGCGGTGCTCGATGTCGTGCTCCATCTCGTTGATCTGGCTGTCGTCCTTGATGATCTGGGCGGCGGCCTCGGCGTCGGTGGTGGCCAGGGCTTCCATGGCGTTCTCAACGGCGTCGGTGACGGCCTGGCCCATCTCGGTCAGCGCCTGGTTCAGCTCGGCCAGGGCCTCGTCATAGTGCTTGCGAATGCTCATAACTATGTGTCTCCTCTCTCTTTGACCCGAATCAACCGGATGATTAGCCGAAACGGCCGGAGATGTAATCCTCGGTGCGCTTGTCGGAGGGGGTGCTGAAGATCTCTTCGGTGGGGCCCACCTCCACCAGCTCGCCCAGCAGGAAGAAGGCGGTGCGGTCGCTGATACGGGCGGCCTGCTGCATGTTATGGGTGACGATGACCACGGTGTAGTTCTTTTTCAGCTCGCTCATCAGCTCTTCCACCTTCATGGTCGAGCCGGGGTCCAGAGCCGAGGTGGGTTCGTCCATCAGCAGGACTTCGGGCTTGACAGCCAGGGCGCGGGCGATGCACAGGCGCTGCTGCTGGCCGCCCGACAGGCCCAGGGCGCTCTTTTTCAGGCGGTCCTTGACCTCCTCCCACAGGGCGGCGCCCCGCAGGCTGCTCTCCACGATCTCGTCCAGCTCCGCCTTGTTGCGCACGCCGTGCAGCTTGGGGCCATAGGTGATGTTGTCGTAGATGCTCATGGGGAAGGGGTTGGCCTTCTGGAAGACCATGCCCACGCGGCGGCGCAGGGTGGTCAGGACCATGCCCGGTCCAAAGATGTCCTCGCCCTTCAGAGTGACCTTGCCCTCGATGCGGACGTTGGGGACCAGGTCGTTCATGCGGTTCAGGGTCTTGAGGAAGGTGGATTTGCCGCAGCCCGAAGGGCCGATCAGGGCCGTGATCTCCCGCTCGCCCACGTCCAGAGAGATGGACTTGAGGGCCTTGAAGTCACCGTACCACAGGTCGAGATTTTTCGCCGAGATGACAGGCGTGGTGTTTTGCAGTTCCATATCGTTTTTACCTCACTACTAGATCAGCCCTTTTGACGGAGATGCTTCTTGGCCAGACGGGCGGCAATGTTGATGATCAGCACCAGCACCAGCAGGATCGCGCCGATGCCCCAGGCAGAGTCGAAGTCGCCGTTCTCGAAGGCGCGCAGGTACAGCAGGACGGACAGCGACGCGCCGTTGGAGCCGTACGCCTCGATGATGTTGTTGGCGATGATCTGGGCCGCGCCGGCGGTGAACAGCAGGGCCGCGCTCTCGCCCACGATACGGCCGATGGCCAGGATGCAGCCGGTGACGATGCCGTCAATGCTGCAGGGCAGGACGATGGTGCGGATGATGTGCCACTTGCCTGCGCCCAGGCCCATGGCGCCCTCACGGTAGCCCATGGGGACCGTTTTGAGGGATTCCTGGGTGGTGCGGATGATGGTGGGCAGGGTCATGATGACCAGGGTCAGGCTGCCGGACAGCAGGCTGGTCTGGAAGCCCAGGGCCTGGGCAAACACCAGCATGCCCACCAGGCCGTAGATGATGCTGGGGATGCCGGCCAGGGTCTCGTTGGTGAACTCGATGATCGCGATCAGCTTGCGGTTGGTGGCGTATTCGGTCAGGTAGACCGCCGCGCCCACGCCCAGAGGCAGGACGATGACCAGGGTGAGCAGGATGATGTACAGGGTGTTGATGATGGCGGGCAGGATGCCGTTGGTGCCGCGCAGGATGCTGGAGGTGGTGGTCAGGAAGGTCCAGTTGACATGAGGCAGGCCGCGGATCAGCACCATACCGATGATGCCCACCACCAGGATGATGACAAAGACGGCGGCCACCCACACCGCACCGCTAAAGAACTGGTTCCACAGGCGGCGGGACGAGGAGAAATCTGCATAGCGGTTACTTTTCACCGTTGCTGCCTCCTTTCAGGAAGAAGTTGAGCACCAGGTTGATGATCATGATGAAGATGAACAGGATCAGGCCGATGCTGAACAGCGCCTGGCGCTGCAGGCCGCTGGCGTAGCTCATCTCCTTGGCGATGGCGGTGGTCAGGAAGGTGACGCTCTTGAACAGGCCCGGCATATTGGGGCTGTTGCCGGCCACCATCATCACGGCCATGGCCTCGCCGACGGCGCGGCCGATGCCCAGCACGATGCCCGCTGCGATGCCGCTTTTGGCGGCGGGGACGCTGACTTTGAACCAGGTCTCGGCTTCGGTGGCGCCCAGGGCCAGGCTGCCCTCCTCATACTCGTGGGGGACGGCGTTGAGGGCCGTCACCGACACCGAGACGATGCTGGGCAGGATCATGATGCTCAGCACCAGGATGGCGCTGAGCAGGCAGGCGCCCGAGGCCCGGCCAAAGACGGCGGCCACGGCGGGCACCAGCAGCTGCATGCCCAGCAGGCCGAAGATGACGCTGGGGATGCCGCTGAGCAGCTCAATGGCGGACGTGGCGACGGTGCGCAGCTTGGGCGTGGCCGCCTTGGAGAGAAAGACCGCCGTCAGCAAACCCACCGGGATGCCGATGATGATGGCGCCCAGGGTGCCGTACACGCTGGACAGGATAAAGGGCAGGATGCCGAACTTGGGCTCGGCGGCGGTGGATGCCCACTCCTGACCGAAGAGGAAGTCCACAATGCCGATCTGACCGATGGCGGGCAGGCCCGAGATGACCATGTAAACGGTGATCAGGGCCACGCAGCCGATGGCTAGGATGCCGCACAGGAAGAAGATGGCGTTCATCACCAGCTCCAGCCACTCGGCCGCATTGTGGGGCTTGTTGAATTTCCGGATCACGATGGCGCCGGAAGCAGAGTCTTGCTGTTTCATAGTAACCCCCATGGATTTGGTTGAAAAGGCGGTCTGTTCCCAAAAACCGCCTGGGAACGCGCGTCCCCAGGCGGAAAGTATCAGGATTCAGGACCCGGGTGTTGAGAAGGGAACCTCCCCTTACTCAGCGTCCACCAGGGGGACAGCGCCGGCCAGGCGGATCAGCTCAGCGGCATCCGGGCTGACGGCAAAGTCGATGAAGGCCTGTGCAGCCTCGGACAGCTCGGCGGAGTCGTTGGTGATGAAGTTGAAGGGACGCTGGACCTTGTAGGTGCCGTCCAGGACGGTGGCCTCGCTGCACTCGACGCCCTCGACGGTCAGGGTCTTGACGGTGTCGCCCACAGCGGACAGGGAAGCGTAGCCGATGGCCAGCTTGTTGGAAGCCACAGCCGAGATGACAGCGCCGGTGGCGGTCAGCTCCTGGTCGTAGACGCAGGCATCCTCCACGCCCACGATGCTCTCGAAGCCGTCGCGGGTGCCGGAGCCGGCCTCACGGCCGATGACCACGATCTCGCCGTCCTCGCCGCCCACGTCGGCCCAGTTGGTGATCTCCTTGCGGAAGATCTGGGCCAGCTGGTCGATGCTCAGGTCCGAAACAGTGTTCTCGTTGTTGACCACCATGGCGATGCCGTCCAGAGCGACGGTGGTGGCGGTGACGCCGGTCTCGTCGTCGTGCAGGGCGCGGGAAGCCAGGCCGATGTCCAGGGTCTGCTCCACAGCGCCGGTGATGCCGGCGCCGGAACCGGTGGGATCGTAGCTGATGGTGACGCCGGGGGCGACCTCGGCAAAGCCCTCGGTCAGGGCCTCGATGACGCTGTTCATGGAAGTGGAACCGCCGGTGGCGACGGTGCCGGACAGGCTGCTCAGATCATTGGCAGCCTCGGCAGCGGAAGATGCCACAGAAGAAGCGGTGGAAGAAGCAGAAGAAGCAGTGCTGGCAGCGGTGGAGCTGGAAGAGCTGCCGCCGCAGGCAGCCAGAGCGCCGGCAGCAGCCGCGGCGCCGCAAACAGCCAGGAAGGAACGACGATTGATCTTTTTCATAATGTATTTCCTCCAAAATCACGAATCATGGGACCGGTGTCTCTTTGACCGGTAAATCTTTTTCTTTTGTTGCTTTGTGCTTTCCTCTCGGAACGCCACCATTGTACAACGGAAACGGGCGCGCTGCGACCATGGCAAGGAAAAATCCATGTAAAGTTTTGCGCAATACTTTGCCCTGAATGAAAAGAGAATGTAAATTCGCGGCCGGAAATATAGCCTTAAAATTTACATTCCCTTGTTTTGGCAGAGGCCGGCGGCGCAGGACGCTGGAAAACATCGGCCGCCTTGCAACAAAAAAGCCGCAGGACCTTCTACGGTCCTGCGGCGGTTGATTCGGATCGTGGCCGGGCGGGTGCGCCGGCCGGGGGAAATCACAGGATGCGGACGCCCTTTTGGATCACCGACTGGATCTCCAGGGCCTTGTCTGCAAGGATGACGTTGCCGTACCGGCCCGCGGCCAGCGAGCCGTAGTCGGCGTCCACCCCGATGCTCCGGGCGGGGTTCTCGGAGGCGGCGCGGACCGCGCTCTCCAGGGGCACGCCCATGTCCAGCACCGCACGCTTCATGCAGTCGTACAGGCAGGTGGCGCTGCCGGCGATGACGCCAGGCTGCTCGGTCAGGGTGGCGCGGGGGCCCTTGACGGTGACGGCCTGGCCGCCCAGGCTGTACTGGCCGTCGGGCAGGCCGCAGGCCATCATGCTGTCGGCAATCAGGATGACTCGGTCGTCCCCAAAGGTGTGGAAGGTGAAGCGGACCATGGCCGGGTGGATGTGCACCCCGTCGGTGATGAGCTCCACTTCCGCCTTGCGCTCCAGGGCCGCGATGATGGGCCCCGGCTCCCGGTGGGTGATGCCGGGCATGGCGTTGTACAGGTGGGTCATGTGGCTGGCGCCCAGGTCGAAGGCGGCGATGGCGGTGTCGTAGCTGGTGCAGGTGTGGGCGATGGAGATGCGCACCTCGTCCTTGCACTTGGAGATAAAGTCAAAGGCGCATTCTTCCTCGGGGGCGATGTCCACCAGCTTGATGAGGCCGCCCGACCGCTTTTGCAGCCGGCGGAACATGGCCACATCGGGCAGGTGGAGGTAGGCCGGGTTCTGGGCGCCCAGCTTGTGGGGGCTGATGAAGGGCCCTTCCATATTGATGCCCACCAGGTCGGCCCCGCGCTCGTTCTTGTGGGCGGCGGCCGCGTCCATGACGCCGTTCAGGATCTCTTCCGAATAGGTCATGGTGGCGGGGCAGATGGCGAGGACGCCCTTGCTGGCCTCGAAATCGGCCAGGGCCTGGATGGATTCCTCGGTGCCGTCGCAGAAATCGTGGCCCACGGCCCCGTGGAAGTGGATGTCCAGCAGGCCGGGCAGGGCGTACAGCCCGCCGGCGTCCACGACCTCCTCGCCGGGCAGGGGATCGGCTGCGCCGGCGGCGATGCGGCCGTCACGGATGACCAGCTCTCCCGGCGCAAAGGTGTGCTCCGGGGTGTAGATCAGTGCATGTTTGATAATCATTGGCGTGTACCTCTCAATTTCTGGCGCGGGGGGCCTCTTTTTCCGCCGCAGGGCGGAAAGGGAGAAGCACCCTTAGGGTGTATCTGAAAACTCCCCAACGCTGTTCTATTCTACCCAAAAGCCCCATCTGCCGCGTTGCATTCGCTTGCATTCCACAAAGGAGTGCAGCGCTCATGCGCCTTGCATCTGGCGCTTTTGGGCGAATATCCCAGCATTTTTGACTTCTCAGATACACCCTAGACCAGAGCCAGAGCCTCCTCGTCGCCCACCAGGATGAAGTCGGGGTGCATCTGCAGGATGGAGGCCGGCACCTCGGGGGTGACGGGGCCGAAGAAGGCTTTCTTGATGATCTCGGCCTTGTTGGCGCCGTTGGCGACCATCAGGACCTTGCGGGCCTGCATGATGGTCTTGATGCCCATGGTGTAAGCCTGCTTGGGCACCAGGTCCACATTGTTGTCAAAGAAGCGCTTGTTGGCCTCGATGGTGCTCTCGGTCAGGTCCACGCAGTGGGTGCCCAGCTCAAAGGCGTCCCCCGGCTCGTTGAAGCCGATGTGGCCGTCCACGCCGATGCCCAGCAGCTGCAGGTCGATGCCGCCCACATCCTGGATGATCTGGTCGTATTCACGGCAGGCGGCCTCGGCGTCGGGGTTGGAGCCGTCGGGCACATGGATGCGGTCGGGCTTGACGTTCACGTGTTTGAACAGATTCTCCTGCATGAAGTACCAGTAGCTCTGCTCATGGGTGCGGGGCAGGCCGCGGTACTCGTCCAGGTTGACGGTGGTCACGTCGGCAAAGTCCAAATCGCCCTTGTTGTACCAGTCCACCAGCTGGGCGTAGGTGCCCACCGGCGAGCCGCCGGTGGCCAGGCCCAGCACACAGTTGGGCTTCATGATGACCTGGGCCGAAATGATGTTGGCCGCTTTGCGGGACATATCGTTGTAGTCTTTTGCGCGGATGATCTTCATAAGGGGTACCTCCGTTTTCTTTCCTTTTATGGGATCAGTATAGCAGAACTGTGTGGACGAATCATGAAGAAGCGGGCTGTGCCGGAAAAGGGCGGCCCGCCGCCGGGGTAAAGAAGAGCCGCCGAAAGCGGGGCTGTTGAGCCCGCCCTCGGCGGCTATCGAAAGGGGAGACGGGGCAACCAGCCCCCGTCGGTTCATGTGTGAGATCAGAGCATCTTCTTCAGCTCATCGTAGACGAACTGCACCTTGGTGCCGATGATGACCTGGCAGGCGTTCTTGCTGGGGCGGACGACGCCGGCAGCGCCTGCGGCCTTGACGGCCTTTTCATCCACGGCAGTGTAGTCCTTGATCTCGAAGCGCAGGCGGGTGGCGCAGTACTCGACGTTCTTGACGTTCTCCTTGCCGCCCACGGCTGCCAGGACGCCCGCGGCGACCTGGGTGAAGTTGTTGTTGGCCAGGACGATCTTCTTCTCTGCGTCAGTGTTCTCGTCCTCGTCCTCACGGCCCGGGGTCTTGAAGTCGAAGGCCTTGATCAGGGCGTAGAAGACCACGAAGAAGACGATGGCTGCGCCGATGGCCAGAGGGATGATCATCCAGATGTTATTGGCTGCGGGCAGC
The DNA here is from genome assembly GCA_019116585.1 of Candidatus Faecalibacterium gallistercoris. Classification (GTDB taxonomy): domain Bacteria; phylum Bacillota; class Clostridia; order Oscillospirales; family Ruminococcaceae; genus Faecalibacterium; species Faecalibacterium gallistercoris. The sequence goes on from DXBJ01000026.1 coordinate 23,702, forward strand.
TGCGAGGAGAAGAGCAGGTCGGTGGCGCCGGCCGAGAAGGAGAAGCCTGCACGGAAGCCGGTGTAGTAGGTGATGACGGTGAAGATGCCGTACAGGGCTGCGTACACCACATACAGGGGGAAGGCCACGAACATGAAGGAGAACTCGAACGGCTCGGTGACGCCGCAGACAAAGGCACACACGGCGGTGGAGATCAGCAGGCCGGCGGCAGCCTTCTTGTTCTTGGCGGTGGCGATCATGGCGGCAGCGGCAGCCGGCACGCCGAACATCATGCAGGGGAAGAAGCCGGACATGTACATGCCCAGGCTCCAGGACACGTCCGCGCTGGTCTTGCCGGCCCAGAAGTTGGTCAGGTCGCCCAGGCCGATGGTGTCGAACCAGAACACGTTGTTCAGGGCGTGGTGCATGCCGATGGGGATCAGCAGGCGGTTGAAGAAAGCGTAGAGGCCCGCGCCGAAGGCGCCCATGCCCTCGATGCCTTTGCCCAGAGCAACCAGACCGCCGAAGACCAGAGGCCAGACGAACAGCAGGACGACCGACGCCACAATGGAGATGACGGCGGCGGCCATGGCCACAAAGCGCTTGCCGCTGAAGAAGGCCAGGAAGTCGGGCAGCTGCATATTCTTAAAGCGGTTGTAGGAGAAAGCGCCGATCAGGCCGCACAGGATGCCGATGAAGGGGTTGGAGATCTTGCTGAAAGCAAGGTACTCGGTGGTGCCTTCGACGACGTTGGGCATGATGGTGGAGACCACGCCGGTGCTCAGCAGCTGCTGGACCATCAGCCAGGATGCCAGGCCGGCCAGGGCGGGGGTGCCGTCCGGCTCGTCCGCCATGCCGACCGCAACGCCGATGACGAACAGGATTTGCATGTTGTCGATCAGGGCGCCGCCGGCCTTGACCAGCAGGAAGCCGATGATCTGTGCCAGGCCCTCGACCGTGCCGCCCTGCATGGTGGACGGGCACAGGAAGTAGCCGATGCCCATCAACAAGCCGCAGATGGGCAGCACTGCGACGGGCAGCATCAGGGATTTGCCCAGTTTTTGCAGAAACTTCATCATAAGAAAAATCCTCCCTTGTACGCGCGGGGGCGGCGGGGGCCGCCCCATCGTTCAAGCTGTGGAACGGCGCTGCTGGTTGCCAGCCCGTTCACATTTGCGTAACAATATTGTAACACATTTCACGGAGAAAAGCTATAGATTTTTTGAGAAAAGGGGCTTTATTTGTGTGAATTGCATAAATGCGGCCGGGAAAAACATAAAACCGCTCCATATTTAAGATTTCGCCGCAGGTATGCTGTTTTGCGGTAAAAAGGCGGGCGGAGTTTCGCACCGCCGCGGCAGGCCGGCATGGGGGAAGCTAAAAAAGAAAGCAAGAAAGCTGAAGTGGCCTCCCGCTCCCGGCGGCGTCCTGCTTGACGGACGGGCAGGCTATGTTATAATCATAGAAAACCCCAAGACACGACACACGACCCTGAAGGAGGCATAGTATATGGAATGGACCGACATCCGCCTGACGGTGGCACAAAAGGATGCCGAGCAGGCCGAGGCCGCGGCGACCATGATCGCCGAAGGCGGCATTTATATTGAGGACTACAGCGACATCGAACAGCAGGTGGCTGAGATCGCCCATGTGGACCTGATCGAGCCCGAGCTGCTGGAAAAACCCCGTGACGTGGTCATCATCCACATCTATCTGGAGCCGGGGACCCAGCCGGCCGAGACGCTGGCGGCCATCGACGCCCGGATGGACGCGGCGGGCATCCCCTATACCGTGGAGACGGCCGGCGTCGAGCAGGAGGACTGGCAGAACGGCTGGCGCAAGTATTACCACCCGCTGGAGATCGGGCGGCGGCTGGCGGTGGTGCCCTCCTGGCAGGAATACGACACCGGCCGGATCAAGCTGCGGCTGGACCCGGGCCTGGCCTTCGGCACCGGCGGCCATGAGACCACCAGCCTCTGCCTGGAGGCGCTGGACGAGCTGACCGCCGGCGGGGAGCGGGTGCTGGACATCGGCACCGGCAGCGGCATTCTGGCCATCGCGGCCCTCAAGCTGGGAGCCGCGTCGGCGGAGGGGATCGACATCGACCCGGTGGCCGTCCGCACCGCCTGCGAAAACGCCGCCCTGAACGGGGTGGAGGACCGCTTCCAGGGGCTGGTGGGGGATCTGTCCGACCAGGCGTCGGGCCAGTACCACATCGTGACCGCCAACATCGTGGCCAACGCCATCATCGCCCTGGCCCCGGTGGTGCCCGGCCTGCTGGCCGCGGAGGGACGCTTCATCGCCAGCGGCATCATCGACACCCGCGCCGCCGAGGTGGAGGACGCCCTTGCCGCAGCCGGCCTGCAGGTGGAGGTCCGCCGGGAAAAGCGGGGCTGGGTCTGCTTTGTCTGCCATAAAAAGGAGAACGGATGATGCCGCACCGCTATTTTACCACCGAGGTCTGGCCCGGGGAGGGCCGGGCCGTCCTGCGGGGGCCGGACGCCCACCACCTGGCCCGGGTCATGCGGGCCAGGGCGGGGGACACCGTCATCCTCTGCGACGGCAACGCCGTCGAGTACACCGCCACCATCACCGGCTTTGGGGAGGACGAAGTGGAATTTGCGGTGGAGGCGGGGTATCCCTCTGCCGCCGAGCCCACGGTGGAGGTCACCCTGCTGGCCGGCTATCCCAAACAGGACAAGCTGGAGCAGATCATCCGCCACGGCGTCGAGCTGGGGTGCCGCCATGTGGTGCCCTTTTTCAGCCGCTACTGTGTGGCGGCCCCCAAAAAGGAGGAGCAGAAAAACGTCCGGTACAACCGCATCGCCTACGAGGCCGCCAAACAGTGCGGCCGGGGCGTCCTGCCCGACGTGGCCCTGCCGCTGCCCAACTTCGGGGCGGTCTGCCGCACCTTTGACCAGTACGACCTGGTGCTGTTCTGCTACGAGTGCGGCGGCGAACCCCTGCGCCGGCTGCTGGCCGGTGTGCCCGCCCCGGCGGGCCGGCCGCTCCGGATCGCCCTTGTGACCGGCGCCGAAGGAGGCTTCGCTCCCGAAGAGGCGGCCGCCGCCGTCGCCGCCGGCGCCAAAACGGTGGGGCTTGGCCCCCGCATCCTCCGCTGCGAGACGGCCCCGCTGGCCGTCCTGGCGTCGGTCATGACCCTGACGGGCAATCTGGAGTGAAACGCCCGGCCACCCCCTGGCCGGACCGGAAACTTTTCAAAATTCATTTTCACAAAAATTATACAAACGCCTGCATTTTCCACAAAACCATCACAAAGCGCCTGCCATGCAGGCGCTTTTTTGCTGCCTTCCGGGTGCTTTGCACCATGGGAAAGACGAAAACAATAAAAGAATAAATATGCGCAAAATAACGCATGAAATTCAAAATATACTCTCGCGCCTTCGGCGCGAACTGAAGAAAAGAAAGCAAAAACCAAAAAATAGTAAATCGGATCTTGACACCGGGGGGGGGTATGTTATAATGCCTTTGAAAGGAAAGGACCTTCCTTTCAACCTGTTTTGGGTCTCTATCTTTTATACACCATAAGGAGGAAAAATTCATTATGAAGCTCAAGAACATTGCTTCCCTGCTGCTGGCCGGTGTCATGGCTGCTTCCATGCTGGCTGGCTGCCAGAACGCTAACGTTGATCCTGAGGATCCGACTAATCCCATTCAGCCGGGTACTGATGGCATCTCCGCAGCTGTTGAAACCCGAGTTGCTGATTATCTGGATAAGACTAATGAGAAGATTCCTGAGTACGTCGACTTCAATGATGATAGCGATCTGGACACGGCTCTGCAGTATGCTGTTGAGTTTGCTGGTGTGGGTGATATTATGCCTCAGTACCTGCACAATGATCAGCTGGAGTATGTGAACAATGACATCTATGTGCGTTTGGCTGATGCTGTTGGCGATGACCGCAGCGCAACTATTGCGAACATTGGTGATATTTACACTCTGCAGAAGGCTGAAAATGCTAACAGCTATCAGATTGACGATGAGGTTGTTGTTGAGCTGTATGCTATTTCTAGCGCGATTGGTGAAAATGCTGTTGAGCAGCAGATCGCTGAGAAGATTGCGTATTCTGTTGAGGCCTATGAGTATAGCACCCGCAACACCACTGGCGACAACTCCACTTCTGATGGTGGCAACTACAACCACACCTATACTGTTTCTGTGAGCACTTACACTAAGGCTGTCAACAGCTCTATGGAAGGTAACTTCCTGCACATGGATGGTGCTGCTGATCCCTCTGTCACCTTCGTGGCTGTTCAGGTTGTCCGTACCTCTACCCACCAGTAAGCATTAACCAAACATACTTATAACAATGCAGACAGCACCATGGTCAGCATTGATATAAGGGACCGGTAAGTTTAGAGACAACTTATTGGTTCGATAATGCTCCACCCTTTTCATGTGACGACAAAAAGGAATACCTAACCAGTCATTCCTTCTGTTGTTGATCGCACCAAAACAAAAGAACTTTTGCGTCACGAAAGATAGGGTCCCTCTGCGGGGGCTGGCGAAAGCCGGCCCCCGCATTGTTTGTTTGCTCCCCTCTCAGGCGCAGGGTGCTTGCGCACCCTGTGCCAGCTCCCCCGCAGGGGGAGCCAAGAGCACGTGCGTTGGTGTTGGCGAAGTAAGTGGTAAGGCAAAGCTGCAAAAAGTTTATCTTACCACAAAGCTCCCCTCTATATTACGGGCGTACGCTTGGCTCTCCCCGCGGGAGAGCTGGCGCGAAGCGCCTGAGAGGGGAGCGAGCGAAGCGAGACTGAGAGGGCTCCCTCTAGCATACCACCTTTCCGTGTTCTCCCTTAACTTTGTGCAGTCTGTCTGCGGTACGGGTGGCAGAAAATTCAAGAATTTATGTTATACTAAATACAGAATCAACGGGCGGTACACCGCCCCCGCAGGGGAGGGCTGCAAGATGGATACGGCGACCAAAGTCTGCCGCGGGCTTGTGCTGGCCGGCGGCGGGGCCCGGGGCAGTTACCAGATCGGGGTCTGGCGGGCGCTGGACGAACTGGGCTGGACGGCCAGGGCCGTCACCGGCACCAGCGTGGGCTGCCTGAACGGGGCGATGTACGCCCTGGGCCAGTACGAGACGGCCCGGGATATGTGGCTGACCATCCACAGCGGGGACGTGATGGAGCTGCCCGACCCGGCCGCCGGGCCCCGCGCCCTGGGCGAAGCGGTGCGCCAGATCGTGGCCGAGGGCGGGCTGGACATCTCTCCGCTGGAGGGGATCGTGGCCCGGGTGCTGGACGAGGAGGCGCTGCGGGCTTCGCCGGTCCGGTTCGGGCTGGTGACGGTGGAAAAACGGGGCCTGCGCCCCCGGGAGCTGACCCTGGAGGAGATCCCCCGGGGCCAGCTGGCCGACTACCTGCTGGCTTCGGCGGCCTGCTACCCGGCCATGCCCGCCCGCAACATCGACGGGGTGGAGTATCTGGACGGCGGCTACTTCAACAATATGCCCACCGGCCTGGCCGCGCGGCTGGGCGCGGAAGAGCTGGTCTGCGTCGATCTGGAGGGGCTGGGCTTCACCCGGCCCAACCGCACCGGCCTGCCCACCACCATGATCCGCAGCCACTGGGAGCTGGGGGAGATCCTCCGCTTTGCCCCCGCGGTGGCCCGCCGGAACATGGAGCTGGGCTATTACGACACCATGCGGGCCTTTGGGCGGGTGCGGGGGGACGCCTATCCGGTCGCCCTGCCCGGCAGCGGCCAGGCCGCGGCGGAGTTCCGGGCCCGCTTCGACCCCCTGCAGGAGGCGGTCAAGGCGCGGTGGCCCGCCGCCCATCTCCCGGCGGCGCTGGCCCTGGCTCTGGCCGGGTGGAAAGACGAGCCCCTGGCCCCCCTGGAAGCCGCCGCCGAGGCCGCCGGGGTGGACCCCGCCCGCCTGTATACGGTGGAAGAGCTGGAGCAGGCCTTCCTGGCCGGCTGCGACGCCGGGCGGCTGGCCGGCTTTGACCCCCTGTTCGAAGGGGGCGAAAAAAATCCAGGCAGCGCCGCGCTGGCCGCCCGGGCCGCGCTGCTGCCCCATCTGTTCTTGCAGGCCCTTGTCCGCCGGGCGCTGACGGGGCCGCTGGTGCCGGAGGTGATCGAATGAAACAATATCAGGGCATCTCTGTCTCGCCGGGTCTGGTGCTGGGGCAGGTCAGCCTGCTCAAGCGGGAGACCTATCTGTTCAACCGCAGCCAGCACAGCCCCGAAAAGGAGGAGCTGGTGCTGGAAGAGGCGGTCCGCATCGCGCAGAACGAGCTGGACTCCATGGCCGGGCGCTCGGCCGTCAGCGAGCAGGCCATTTTCACCTTCCAGAGCATGCTCCTGGAGGACGACACCTTTATGGGCGAGGTCCGCTCTTACATACAGGCCGGCACCGGCGCAGCCGAGGCCATGAACCGCGTGGGCCAGCGCTACGCCGACAAGCTGCTGGCCATGACCGACAACGCCTACCTGCAGCTGCGCAACGTGGACATCTTGGACGTCACCCAGCGGGTGGTGAACATCCTGGCCGGCCGGCCCCGGGTCCTGCTCACCCTGGACCACCCGGTCATCCTGGCGGCGGACAAGCTGATGCCCAGCGACCTGTTCAGCATCCCCTCGGGGATGATCCTGGGCATCATCACCTCGGAGGGCAGCAGCCTCAGCCACGCGGCCATTATTGCCCGGGCAAGGGGCATCCCCAGCATCATCCAGGTGGGGCGGGACTTCCTGGACGACTGCGACGGCCGGATCGTGGTGCTGGACGCCGACACCGGCTCCTGCATCCTGGACCCCGACGCCGACACCCGCCAGCAGACCGTCTCCCGCATCTGCTCCCGCCAGCAGGCGGAGGAGGATGTGCTGGAAACGCCCGTCCGCACCATGCCCTGCCGCACCCGGGACGGCGCCGGCTTCGAGCTGCTGGCCAACTGCTTTGGCCCCGAGGACATCGGCAGCGCCCTCAAGCTGGGGGCCGCAGGGGTGGGGCTGCTGCGCAGCGATTACCAGATCCTGGCCGGCAACGCCTTCGACGAGCAGGAGCAGTATTATTACTACGCCGCCTGCATCGCGGCGGCGGGGGGCAAGCCCATCACCGTCCGCACCTTCGATTTCGGGTCGGACCGCACCCTCTCCAACGTCTACAAAGGGGACCAGTCCGCCCATCTGGGGATGCGGGGCATCCGGTCCAGCCTGCGGCAGCCCCGCCGGTTCGAAAACCAGATCCGCGCCCTGCTGCGGGCCGGCACCATCGGCCCCCTGCGGATCGTGTTCCCCATGGTGACCAGCGTGGTGGACTGGGACGACGCCATGCAGCTGGTGGGCCACTGCCGCAGCAACCTGGAAGAACGGGGCGTGCCCTACAAAGCGGACGTGCCCTTCGGGATCATGCTCAGCATCCCGGCGGCCTGCCTGACCGCCGAGGACTTTGTCAAGCACGGGTGCGAATTCTTCGTCATCGGCACCAACGACCTGACCCAGTACACCCACGCGGCCGGCCGGGAAGTGACCAGCGCCGAGCGCTACTTCCAGCCCACCAGCAAGGCCATGTACAAGCTGATCCGGATGACGGTGGACGCCGCCGAGGCCAAGGGCATCCCGGTCAGCATCTGCGGCCTGGCGGTGGGGGACCCGGCCAACGCGGTGCAGTACCTGCATATGGGCCTGCGCAGCTTTTCCATGGGGCCCCAGAACCTGCTCAGCGTCAAAAAAGCCCTGCTGGAGTCGGACGCCCTGCCCGACCGGGAGGGCCCCCCGACCGAATGAGACAAATGCAGAACCGCCCTCCCCGGCCCGGCGCTGTGCGCCGGACGAGGGAGGGCGGTTCCCTTTACAACCCCTTTTCCATCGTGTATAATCGGGAAAACGGCGCGATCCGGCGCCGCAGGAGGGGAATGACAGGATGAAGCATCGTTATTGGATCTTTGATATGGACGGCACCCTGACCGACAGCATGCCCATCTGGGCCGAGGTGCCCTATGAGCTGGTGCGGGGCTTTGGCCGCACCCCCGCGCCCGACCTGGGCCGGGTGCTTTTGCCCATGAGCGCGCTGGAGACCGCCCAGTACCTCATCACCACCTACGACCTGCCCCTGACCATCGACAGCTACACCCGGGCCGCCATGGACGCGGTGGACCGGCTGTACCGCGGGGTCAGCCTCAAGCCGGGGGTCCAGCAGGTGCTGGACCGGCTGGAGAGCAAGGGGGTGCGGATGTGCGTCTGCTCGGCCACCTGGCAGTTCATGTGCGAGCGGGTGCTGGGCCGGCTGGGGGTGCTGGACAAGTTCCAGTTCGTCCTGACGGCGGGGGACGGCAACTCCAAGCACCAGCCCGCCGTCTTTTACCAGGCGCTGAGCCGGATGGGCGGCCGCGACCCCGCCCAGTGCGTCGTCTGCGAGGACGCGCTCTATGCGGCCCGCACCGCCCACGACGCGGGCTTCACCGTCATCGGTGTGGCCGACGCGGCCAGCGCCCCCGACGAAAAGGCCATCCGGGCCGTCAGCAGCCAGTTCCTGACCAGCTGGTCCCGGCTGGACTGGGCCCGGGTCTGAACCCGGCCCTCACCCGCCGAAGGTCCCGCCATACCAGAGGGCCAGGGCCTGCCGGACGGCGGCCTCCCGCCCGTGGGGCAGGGGCAGCCGCGCCCCGGTGGCGGTCTGGACCTCGCCGGGGGTCAGGGACCGGACCTCCGCCAGGTTGACCAGGTAGGACCGGTGGGTCTGGACGAACCGCCCGTCCGCCAGCAGGGGGGCCGCCAGCTGCAAAAAAGGGGCCCGCTGGGACAGGGAGGCCACCGCCTCCCCGGTGGTCAGGTGAAAATGGACCACATGCTGGGTACACTCTACGTATTCGATCTGGGCAAAGGGCAGCACCCGCAGCCCGGCCGCCGTGGGCAGGACCAGGGCGGGGGCGTACTCGGGCTGGACGGCGCGGTCCAGCAGGGCGGCCATGGGCTCGTACCGGACCGGGCACAGCAGATACTGCAGCGCGTCCGCCCGGTAGGCGTAGTAGGCCCAGGCGGGGCTCCGGGCGGCAAAGGCCAGGGGGGCCCGGCGGCCCCGCTGCCGCAGCTCCATGGCGGCGGACAGCCCGGCCGGCAGGCAGCCCGCCGGGCCCGTCAGCTCGATCAGATACAGCTCGTACCGCCCGCCGGCGGCGTCCTGCTCCAGCAGGGCCTCCGGGCTGTCAAAGCAGGCCACGGCGCAGCCGGTGGCCCGCCGGGCAAAATAGTCTTCGCAGTGCCGCCGCAGCACCGCCCGCAGGGCCGGGTCCCCGGCGCAGACTGCGATATGAAAGATCATACGACGACCTCCTGCCCCCACGGGGCGGACAAACAAAGAGAAAGGAACCTGCCGGTATGCAAAGCTCGAACCAGCCGCTTGTCAGCATCATCCTGCCGGTGTACAACGCACAGAACCACATCGCCCGCTGCATCGAAAGCATCCGGGCGCAGACCTACCGCAATTTCCAGCTCATCATCCTGAACGACGGCTCCCGGGACGTCAGCCTGCCGGTCTGCGAGATGTACCGCAAGGTGGACAGCCGCATCCTCCTGGTGGACAAGGACAACTCCGGCGTGTCGGACACCCGCAACCTGGGCCTCCGGCTGGCCGAAGGGGAGTACGTCCAGTTCGTGGACAGCGACGACTACCTGGACCCCGGCTACACCGCCGGCCTGGTCCGGGCGGCGGAGGAAAACCGGGCCGACCTGGTCATCGCTCCGTACCATATGGTCATCCCCCGGCCGGAGGCCCCGGGCCGCCGCCTGCGGGAAAAGCTGTCCACCCTGCTGCCCGGCGAGCTGCAGCCCGCCGGCGCTTTGCCTGAAGAGGAGCCCCCGGAGGTGCGGACCTATAACTTCCTGGCTCCCGGCGTCTACGACACCGACAGCTTTGCCCTCCACCTGATGGACAAGCCCGCCTCCTATTATTACAGCGTGCTGTGGAACAAGCTCTACCGCCGGGACATCCTGACCAGCCGGGAGGTGCTTTTTGTCAGCACTATCCACTGGGCCGAGGACCTGGTGTTCAACCTGCAATATATCCAGTACGCCAGCCGGTTCGTCTCCATCGACACCCCCGGCTATTACTACGTCCAGAACCCCCAGAGCCTGCTCCACACCCAGATCAGCCCGGCGGCCATCCTCAAGATGAAGACCACCGTCTTCCCCTACTACAAGGCCCTGTACGAGAAGCTGGGCCTCTACGAGCAGAACAAGGCCGCCATCCGGCGGTATCTGGTGGACATCTCGGAGAGCAGCCTGCCCTCGGGCCCCCTGGAGGACGCCGTCACCGGCGCCATGGAAAAATGGGACGACCTGACCGCCGGGATGGCCAGCGCCGCGGACAAAGCCTGACCAGCCGACTTGAAAAGCCTCCCGCCCGGCCGCTGCGCCGGGAAGGAGGCTTTTTGCTTGGGATGGCCCTGTCAGGAAGGGCCGGTCAGGCGCCGATGGCGGCGCACTTGCGGGCCAGCCAGTCCCGCTCCTCGTCGGTCAGGCGGGGGGCCAGCTGCTCGAACACACGGCGGTGGTAGGCGTTCAGCCAATCCAGCTGGTCCCGGGTCAGCACGCCGGGCACGATGGGGGAGGTGGCGATGGGCACCCAGGTCAGCGGCTCGAAGCAGAGGAACCGGCCGTACTGGTTGACCGTCTTTTCCCGGCATTCCAGCTCGTTCTCGATGCGGATGCCCAGCCGGCCGCCCTCGTAGACGCCGGGCTCGTCGGTGATGACCATGCCCGGCTCAAAGACCACCTGGTTGCGGGGGTTCAGGCTGTGGGGCCCTTCGTGGACGTTGCCCACAAAGCTGACGCTGTGGCCGGTGCCGCAGCGGTAGTTGATCAGGTGCTGCCACAGGGGCTCCCGGGCGATGCTGTCCAGCATCTGGCCAGTGCAGTAGTCCAGCCAGACCGCCTTGGCGATGTCGATGTGGCTCTGCAGGGTCCAGGTGTAGCACAGCCGCTCCTCCTCGGTCAGGGGGCCCAGGGGGTAGGTGCGGGTGATGTCGGTGGTGCCGTCCATATAGGTGCCGCCGCAGTCCACCAGCAGGAAGCCCCGGCGCTCCAGGACGGCGTGGTCGGCCTCGGTGGCGTGGTAGTGCATCATGGCCGCATTGGGGCCGTAGGCCGCGATGGTGCCAAAGCTCTCCACCAGGAACTTGTCCTGGGCGCTGCGGTATTTGTGCAGCATCTCGTCCACCGTCAGCTCGGTGAGGGTCTCGCCGGCCTCCAGCCGCTCCTCCAGCTCTTTCTGGAAGCGGACCATGGCCACCGCGTCCCGGATGTGGCATTCCCGGGCGTGCTCCAGCTCGGTGGCGTTCTTGACTCCCTTCATGGGCAGCAGGGGGTCGGGCAGGCTTTTGACGGTCAGGGCGGGGTTGGCCTCCAGGGCGCTGAACACCGCGTAGTTCACCGAGGCGGGCTCCGCCAGGACGGTCTGGGGCTCGCTGTACCCGGCGATGAAGGACAGGACGTCGTCGTAGCCCGCCAGCCGGACGCCGCAGGCGGCCAGCTCGCCGGCGGCCTCGGGGGCCAGCCGCTCGCTGTTGAGGAAGAGGACGGCCTCCGTCTGGGTCACAAAGCAGTAGGCCATGGCGTAGGGGGTGCACTCGATGTCCATGGCACGCAGGTTGAGCAGCCAGGCCAGGTTGTCCAGCTTGCCCACCATCTGGGCGGTGCAGCCCAGCTCGGCCAGTTTGGCCCGCAGGCGGGCCAGCTTTTCGGCGGGGGTGGCCCCGGCGTAGGCGGCGGGCAGCAGCCAGGCGGGGGTGGCGGGCAGGGGAGGCCGGTTCTCGGTCCACAGCTCGTCCTCCAGGTTCAGGGTGCAGACGGCCACACCCTTGGGGTCCAGCACCTTCTGCAGGCCGCGCACCAGCTGGCAGGAGGCGGTCAGGCCGCACAGGCCCAGCTTTTCCCCTTCCTGCAGGGCGTCGGCGCAGTACTGCTCGACGGTGGGCACGCCCGGCTCGCCCATCCGCATCAGCTCGATCTCGGTGCCGGCCAGCTGCTTTTCGGCCTGGACGAAGAACCGGCCGTCCGCCCACAGGGCGCTCTTGGTCAGGGTGACCACCAGGGTGGAATTTTCGCCCGTGAAGCCGGAAAAGTATTCCCGGCTGTTGTAGTGGGCGGGCAGGTACTCGCTGGAATGGGGGTCCCCGGTGGGGATCAGATAGGCGGCCACCCCGGCGGCGCGCATGGCGCTGCGGAGGGCGGCCAGCCGTTCGCTGACAGTAGACATAGCAAAAAGCCTTCTTTCTGAAAAATCGGTGCCGGGAGGGACGCCCGGCGGCGTCGGTTTGCTTTCCCTATTGTAGCATTCCGGGGCAAAGAATGCAAATGCGGCCCCGGCGGTCGCAAAAAATTTACAAAATATTCCGCAAAACGCTGTTTCGGCCATTGACAGGTTTGTTATAATAAAGATGTATGAAGTTTGCGGGGGAAACCCCGTTATCCCACAGATAGAGTGAGAAGAAAACGAGGCAATTACTGATATGGCAACCAAGATCGACATTTTTTCCGGCTTTTTGGGCGCAGGCAAGACGACCCTGATCAAAAAGCTGATCCGTGAATCCTTCCAGGGGCAGCAGGTGGTGCTGATCGAGAACGAGTTCGGCGAGATCGGCATCGACGGCGGCTTTCTGGAAGAGTCGGGCATCAAGATCAACGAGCTGAACGCCGGGTGCATCTGCTGCTCCCTGGTGGGCGATTTCCGGGAGGCCCTGCGCAAGGTGGTGGACCAGTACCACCCCGACCGCATCCTGATCGAGCCCTCGGGAGTGGGCAAGCTGTCCGACGTGACCCGCGCCGTGGAGGCTGTGGCCGAGCACCTGGACGTGGAGCTGTCCAGCTTTGTGACGGTGGCCGATGTGAACAAGGTCAAGCTGTATATGAAGAACTTCGGCGAGTTCTACAACGACCAGGTCTCCCACGCCAGCTGCATCCTGCTGAGCCGGACCCGCGGCGCCGACGCCGACAAGGTGGCCGCCGCCGTGGCCCTGCTGCGGGAGAAGAACCTCACCGCTACCATCGTCACCACCCCCTGGGACGACCTGACCGGCAGCCAGATCCTGACCGCCATGTCCCAGAAGAACGATTTCGTGGCCCAGCTGCTGGCCATGGCCGCCGAGGCCAACGCCGCCCACGGCGATGAAGAGGACGAGGAGCACGAGCACCACCATCACCACTACGATGAGAACGGCGTGTGCAGCTGCGGCCACCATCACCACGACGGCGACGAGGACGGCGAGGACGAGCACGAGCACCACCACCATCATGACCACGAGCATGAGGAGGAGCACTGCTGCCATCACGACCACGACCATGACCACGAGGACCATGACGAGGATCACGACGGCCACGAGCACGGCCACTGCTGCCACCACCACCACGGCCACGACGCCGACGAGGTGTTCACCAGCTGGGGCGTCGAGACGGCCCGCACCATCACCCGCGCCGTCATCGAGCACGCCCTGGACGAGCTGGAAAGCGGCAAATACGGCACCATCCTCCGCTCCAAGGGCATCGTGGACGGCGGCGCCGACGGCTGGCTGGAGTTCGACTACGTCCCCGGCGAGCGGGAGATCCGCACCCGCAAGGCCGACGTAGGCGGCAAGCTGGTGGTCATTGGCTCCAAGCTGGACGAGAAGGGCATCGCCGCCCTGTTCGGCTGCTGAAAAAACAGAAGGAGACACCCCTTTTATGGCAAAAGAAGTACCGGTCTACCTGTTTGTGGGCTTCCTCGAAAGCGGCAAGACCACCTTTATCCAGGAGACCTTTGAGGACCCCAACTTTGACTCGGGGGACAAGACCCTGCTGCTGGTCTGTGAGGAAGGCGAAGTGGAGTACAAGCCCGAAAAGTTCGCCTTCCCGGGCACCAGCATCCGGGTGCTGGAGGACAAATCCGAGCTGAACGCCCAGAACCTGGCCAACCTGGAAAAAGAGACGGGCGCCGGCCGGGTCATCATCGAATACAACGGGATGTGGCTGCTGCAGGACCTGGCCGACGCCCTGCCCCCCCACTGGCTGATCTATCAGGTGATCGCCACCGCCGACGGCGCCACCGCCCTGACCTACGCCCGGGACAACGCCATGCGCAGCCTGATGCTGGACAAGATCGCCCGCAGCGAGCTGATCGTGTTCAACCGGGCCGAGAAGGTGAACAACGACGAGGCCCGTCAGGAGCTGCACCGCCTGGTGCGGCAGGTGTCCCGCCGGTGCGACATCGCCTACGAGTTCGCCGACGGCAGCGTGGCCTATGACGACATCCCCGACCCGCTGCCCTTCGATGTGGACGCCCCCGTCATCGAGATCGGGGACGACGACTTCGGCATCTGGTACCTGGACTGCCAGGAGGACCCCCAGAAGTATGCGGGCAAGACCGTCCGTTTCCTGGCCCAGGTCTGCCAGACCAACCGCGCCGGCAAAAACAGCTTTGTCCCCGGCCGGTTCGCCATGACCTGCTGCGTGCAGGACATCCAGTTCGTGGGTTTCCCCTGCGTATACGAGGGCTACAAAGCCCTGGAACAGCGCAGCTGGGTGACGGTGACCGCCCGGGTCAGCTACAAGTTCCACAACATCTACCGCGGCAAGGGCCCCGTCCTGAGCGCCACCGCCGTGGAGCCGGCCCACAAGCCCCTGAACGACGTGGTCACCTTCTCGTAAGGGCCGCCCCGCGTTTTGTTCCGTCCCCGGCCGCCGGCCGGTGCACCATAACCGTTTCAAAAGCATAGGAGGTTGCAGATGAGAGCTTTATTTCAACTGTTGGGCGCAGTAACAGCTGTCGCCGCCGCGGGCCTGGGCGTCGCCGTCCTGGCCAAGAAACTGGGCAAGGAGTTCCCCATCAAGGTCACGGTGGACGTGGCCGAGGACGCCGAACAGGACAAGGAAACTGCCGACAAGACCGCCGCCGCCTATGAAGCGGGGGTCGCCGCCGGCAAGGCCCACGCCGAGGCCATCGACAAGGCCGCTCAGGCCGAAGCCGACGCCGAGGCGGAAGAGGCGGAGGAAGCCCCCGCCCCCGAAACGGCAGAGCCGGAAGAGGACAAATAATTTTCTTTTTTGCAAAAAATATACAAACGTGCAGGCGCCCGCGCAAGCGGGCGCTTTTTTGTTGCCCCTCTCAGGCGCTTCGCGGTGTCCCAGCGCTTTGCGCTGGGATGGAGAGGGGAGCGCAAAGCAAAATACAGAAAAGCATAAACATACATAAAATATAGCATAAAATCAAAAATATACTCTCGCGCCTTCGGCGCGAGCTAACGAAAAGAAAGCAAAAACCAAAAAATAGTAAATCGGGCCTTGACACCGGGGGGGGTATGCTATAATGCCTTTGAAAGGAAAGGACCTTCCTTTCAACCTGTTTTGGGTCTCTATCTTTTATACACCATAAG
>DXBJ01000027.1 GCA_019116585.1 Candidatus Faecalibacterium gallistercoris
GCCAAGCGCGTCCAGTGGACGAAGCAGCGAAGGCGCGGCTGGCGCAGCGCTCCGGTTTTCGCAAGCGCCCACCGTGGCGCGCCGCGAAAATCGGCTAAGCGCAAGAGAGCCAGGGGGAAGGAATTTCTGTCCCGCGTATGCGGGCAGAAATGGGTTCCCCCTGGAGCGTGTCGCGCTGCGACACGCTGAAAGCCCCTGTCCTTGCGGACAGGGGCCGTTTGCGTTATCTGTATGCGCGTTTGCGCGATCAGACCAGCTCGAGGATCGCCATCTCGGCGGCATCGCCGCGGCGGACGCCGATCTTCACGATGCGGGTGTAGCCGCCGTTGCGGTCAGCGTACTTGGGGCTGATCTCGTCAAACAGCTTCTTTGCCACATCTTCCTTGGTGATGTAGCCGTAGACCTGGCGCTTGGTGTGCAGGTCACTGCTCTTACCCAGGGTGATCATCTTCTCGGCCATCGAACGCACGTCCTTGGCACGGGTCACAGTGGTCTCGATCTTGCCATTCTCTAACAGGTAGGTGACCATCGCGCGCATCATGGCCTTGCGGCTGTCGGTGGTCCTACCGAGCTTTCTGGTACCGGGCATCCCGTTTCACTCCTTAAACAATATTAGTTATCATCGTCTGTGCTCAGCTTGAATCCGAGCGAATCCAACTTGGCCATGACCTCTTCCAGGCTCTTGCGGCCCAAGTTGCGGACTTTCATCATTTCGTCCTCGCTCTTGCTGACCAGGTCCTCCACCGTGTTGATGCCCGCACGCTTCAGGCAGTTAAAGCTCCGCACGCTCAGATCCAGCTCCTCGATGGTCATCTCCAGGGCCTTTTCCTTGTCGTCGGTGGTCTTTTCCACCATGATCTCGGTGCCGGCGGCTTCATCCGACAGGTTCACGAAGAGGTTCAGGTGCTCGGTCAAAACGCGGGCGGCAAGGCTCACAGCCTCCTGCGCGTTGATCGTGCCATCGGTCCAGACCTCCAAAGTCAGCCGGTCGTAGTCGGTGATCTGCCCAACGCGGGTGTTGTCCACGCTGTAGTTCACCTTCAGCACGGGGGTGTAAATGCTGTCGACGGGAAGAGTGTTGATATCGTTCTTCTCGACGATGGTCTGCTTGTTGCGCTCCGCGGGCACATAGCCGCGGCCCTTGTCGAAGGTCAGCTCCATCACGAGCCGGCCGCCCTCGCCCAGGGTGGCGATGTGCCATTCAGGATTCAGGATCTCGATCTCGTCGCCCTGCTTGATGCTGTCGGCAGTGACCTCACAGGGGCCCACCGCCTCGACGCGCACCGTCTTGGGCCCGTCAGAGTACAGCTTTGCAGCGATACCCTTCAGGTTCAGGACAATTTCGGTAACGTCTTCCTTGACGCCCTCAATGGTGGAGAACTCGTGGACTACGCCGTCGATCTTGACACTGGTCACGGCGACGCCGGGCAGAGACGACAGAAGAACTCTGCGCAGGCTGTTGCCCAGCGTGATGCCGAAACCGCGCTCCAGAGGTTCTGCTACGAATTTACCGTAGCGGCCGTCGGGCGAGAGGCTCGCCGTTTCGATTTTGGGACGTTCAATCTCCATCATATCAATGTCCTCCTTGTAAAACCGATGTCCCCATCGGCCCATATGCAATTCTTAACAAAAGAATCCGAAAGGCCAGCCCCGCAGGGCCGCGCCCCTCGCATGGGTTTTACTTGGAGTACAGCTCGACGATGAGATGCTCTGCGACCTCGTAGTCGATGTCGCTGCGCTCAGGCAGGCGGGTGACGGTGCCCTTCAGGGTGCCGGTCTCGCGCTCCAGCCAGGCAGGCAGAGCCACGACGGGGGCCTCGGGGCCGGTGAGCTTGGCAAACTTGGCCGAAGAGCGGCTGGACTCGCGCACTTCCACCACGTCGCCGGCCTTCACCTGGTAAGAGGGGATGTTGACCTTCTTGCCGTTGACGGTGAAGTGGGCGTGGCTGACCAGCTGGCGGGCGTCGCGGCGGGTCTGGGCGTAGCCCAGGCGGAACACGACGTTGTCCAGGCGGCACTCCATCATCTGGAGCAGGTTCTCACCGGTCTGGCCGGGGCGGGCAGCCGCCTTCTCGAAGGTGTTGCGGAACTGCTTTTCCAGCACGCCGTAGATAAACTTGACCTTCTGCTTCTCCTTCAGCTGCATGGCATACTCGGACTGCTTTTTGCGCATATTGCCATTGGAGTTGCGGGTGGTATTCTTCTTTGCATAGCCCAAGACTGCAGGAGAAATGCCCAGGGCCTTGCAACGCTTTGCGATAGGCTGCGTATTCTTTGCCATAATTCAGTTTCCTCCTTCAATCAGACACGGCGGCGCTTGGGGGGCCGGCAGCCATTGTGGGGGATGGGGGTCACGTCCTTGATCAGGGTGACCTCCAGGCCGGTGGCCTGCAGCGCGCGGATCGCGGACTCGCGGCCGGCGCCGGGGCCCTTGACGTACACTTCGACCGTCTTCATGCCGTGCTCGATTGCGGTCTTGGCGGCAGTCTCAGCCGCAGACTGTGCGGCAAAGGGGGTGCTCTTGCGGCTGCCGCGGAAGTTCAGGCTGCCGGAGGAGCACCAGGAGATCGCGTTGCCCTGCAGGTCGGTGATGGTCACCACCGTGTTGTTGAAGGTAGACTGGATATGAGCCTGACCGGCAGCAACGTTCTTGCGCTCTCTGCGCTTGGTACGGACTGCGCCCTTTTTGGCGTTATTAGCATTAGCCATTTCTCAATATCCTCCTTACTTCTTCTTGTTAGCGACCGTGCGCTTGGGGCCCTTGCAGGTGCGTGCATTGGTCTTGGTGCGCTGGCCACGGCAGGGCAGGTTCTTGCGATGGCGAATGCCACGGTAGGACTGGATCTCAACAAGGCGCTTGATGTCCAGAGCGACGTTGCGGCGCAGGTCGCCCTCCACAATGATGTTGGCCTCGTCGATATAGTCGCGGATCTTGGCCTCTTCTTCACGGGTCAGGTCCTTGACGCGGGTGTCGGGGTTGATGCCAGTGGCTGCCAGGATCTTGTCCGCAGTGGTGCGGCCGATCCCGTAAACGTAGGTGAGACCTATCTCGATCCGCTTCTCGCGGGGCAGGTCAACGCCGGCAATACGTGCCATAATAGTTTCCTCCAAAAATCATCCCATGTCAGTGTCGGGGTCTGCGCCGGGACTCTACGCACTTGACCCCCGAGCGCCGGCTCTCAGCCCTGGCGCTGCTTATGCTTGGGGTTCTGGCAGATGACCATCACGCGGCCTTTGCGGCGGATGACCTTGCACTTTTCGCAGATGGGCTTCACGGAAGGCTTGACCTTCATGATGTTGAACCTCCTTTTGATTGGTCCCGGCGCTTATTTCGAGCGCCAGGTGATGCGGCCCTTCGTCAGATCGTAGGGCGACATTTCGACTGTGACCTTATCGCCGGGCAGGATGCGGATGAAGTTGGTCCGCAGCTTGCCGGAGATGTGCGCCAGCAGGGTGTGGCCGCTGGGCGTGAGCTTCCCGGTGGCCTTGTCCTCGCTCAGCATTTCCACCTTGAAGATGGCGTTGGGCAATGCCTCGCGCACGATGCCTTCGATCTCGATAACGTCTTCTTTCGACAAGCTAATTGCCTCCTTATGGATCTGCTCAGTTTGTCTTGTACGGACGGGCGGCAGTGAGCGCCACATACTTCCCTCTGTGCGGCACGAAATCCGCCAACAGACAGAATGAGCCTGCCTGCCGAGAAAGCATCTGGCCTCCACAGCCATTATTGGATTATACACCTTTTTCAAGCGAAATGCAAGAGGTTTTTTCGTCTTTCCGATAAAAATTTCCGCCCTTTTTAGGGGGCGGAAATCTTTCGTTTTTGTGCACTTCGCCGGTAGCCGGCCCCGCGGCCTTTACAGGGTAAAGTCCGGGTCCTCCCAGCCGATGGTCATGATCTCGGTGCGGTCCTTGAGGATGGCCACCGAGTGCTCGAAATGGGCGGCCAGGCCCCCGTCCTTGGTCTTGACCGTCCAGCCGTCGGCCAGGGTCTTGATCTTGGGGCCGTGCTGGCAGACCATCGGTTCGATGGCGATGGTCATGCCGGGCACCAGGCGGGGGCCGCGGCCGGCGTGGCCAAAGTTGGGCACCTCGGGGTCTTCGTGCAGTTCACGGCCGGTGCCGTGGCCCACAAATTCCCGCACCACCGAGAAGCCCGCCTCCTCGCAGTAAGTCTGGACGGCCTGGCTGATGTCCCCGATCCGGTTGCCGGCCTTGGCCTGGGCGATGCCCAGGTGCAGCGCCTCTTTGGTGACATCCAGCAGGCGCTGGGCCTCCAGGTCGATCTTGCCCACCGGGTAGGTGCAGGCGTTGTCCCCGTTGAAGCCGTCCACCTTGGCGCCGGTGTCGATGCTGACGATGTCGCCCGGGCGGATGACGATGTCGTGGGAGGGGATGCCGTGGATGACGGTGTCGTTCAGGCTGATGCAGGCCGTCCCGGGGAAGCCGTACAGCCCCTTGAAGTTGGGGGTGCCGCCGTGCTTGATGATAAACTCATAGATGAGCTTGTCCAGCTCCCAGGTGGTCATGCCGGCCTCGATGTGCTCGCCGCCGTACTTGAGGGCGGCCGCGCTCAGGGCGTTGGCCCTGCGCATGCCGTCCAGTTCTTTTGCGTTCTTGATTTGGATCAATGCTGTTACGCCTCCAAAGCCTTCATGACTTCCGCCGTCGTGGCCTCGACGCTGCCCGCGCTTTGCACCACAGCCAGCTTGCCGCGGCTGCGGTAGAACTCGATCAGGGGTTCGGTCTGGGCGTGGTAAGCCTTCAGGCGGTCGCGCACCGTCTGGGGCTCGTCGTCCTTGCGGATGACCAGCTTGCCGCCGCAGGCGTCGCAGACCCCTTCCACCTTGCTGGGCTTGGTGTGCACATGGTAGCTTGCGCCGCACGCCTCGCAGACGCGGCGGCCGCTCATCCGGTCAAAGATCACGTCCTCGTCCACCGCCAGGTCCAGCACCTTGTCGATGCGGATGCCCATCTTCTCGATGGCCTCGGCCTGGGCGATGGTGCGGGGCACGCCGTCCAGGATAAAGCCCTTGGCGCAGTCGGGCTGGGCCAGCCGCTCCTTCAGGATGCCGATGATGACGTCGTCCGGCACAAGGCCGCCGGCGTCCATGTAGCTCTTGGCCTTCAGGCCCATCTCGGTGCCGTCCTTGACGGCGGCGCGCAGGATGTTGCCGGTGGAGATTGCCGGGATGCCCAGCTTGGCGGTGAGGATCTCGGCCTGGGTGCCCTTGCCCGCACCCGGGGCGCCTAACAGGATCAAATTCATTTCCATGCTCCTTTCTTGCCAGTTACCTGTCTTACCATCGGGCGGCGCACGGCCGCCCTTATACACAAAGGCACTGAAAAATCGAGGGTGCCTCTTTTTTCCAGTGCCTTTGACGACGGTGTATATTCTGTTTGGGAAAAACTCCCGTCAGGAAATCATCAGCCCAGGAAACCTTTGTGGTTGCGCATGGTCATATAGCTGTCCAGGCTGCGGGTGGTGTCCAGTGCCACGCCAACGACGATCAGCATACTGGTGCCGCCCAGCTGGATGGCCACGCCGGTCAGATTGCCCAGGATGATGGGCAGTACAGCCACAAGCGCCAGGAAGATGCCGCCGATCATGGTGATCTTGCTCAGCGTCTTGATGATGAAATCGCTGGTCGGCTTGCCGGGGCGGAAGCCGGGGATCGAGCCGTTGTTGCGGCGCAGATTGTTGGCGATCTCGATCGGGTTGTACTGGATGGAAACGTAGAAATAGTTGAACGCAACGATCAGCAGCACATAGATCACAACGTACAGCCACGAGGTGTAGTTGAAGGTGCTGAACAGTGCGTACAGGATCGGGTGGTCCACCGGATCGACATTGATAAAGCTGCCGATGGTGCCGGGGATCGAGCAGAAGGTGCTGGCAAAGATGATGGGCATGACGCCGCTCATGTTCACCTTCAGGGGCAGGTAGCTGTTCTGCCCGCCGATCTGCTTGCGGCCCACCACCCGGCGCGCATACTGGATGGTGATGCGGCGCTCGGCGTTGGTCATGATGACGATGAACACGACCACCGCCAGGGCCATGACCACCAGCAGGGGCAGCAGTACGTAGTACAGCGGCTGCCCGCTGGATGCGCGGGTGAGCATGTCAGCCACCATGGTGGTGACCGACGACCAGTTGGAGACGATGGACGCGAAGATGATGAGGGAGACACCGTTGCCGATGCCCTTGTCATCGATCTGCTCGCCGCACCAGGTGGTCAGCTGGGCGCCTGCGGTAAAGGTCAGGATCACCACGATGGCGGTGAAGACGCCTGCCGCGCCGGCGGTGTACTTCAGGGCGCCCATGTTGCGCACCAGGAAGTAGTAGCCGATGCTCAGCACCAGGGCGATGCCGCCGCCCACATAGCGGGTGATCTGCCGGATCTTGTTCTGGCCGTCGGATTCCTTGGCCAGGTTTTCCAGATACGGGATGGCAACGCACAGCAGCTGCACGATAATAGAGGCATTGATATAGGGTGTGACGCCTAACGCGAAAATCGTGCACCGGGACAGCGCGCCGCCGCTCATCATATCCAGATAAGTCAGCATACTGCCGTTTGCGAACATCGCCGTGAGCGCGTCGCCCGACACAAAGGGCACCGGGATCGCGCTGCCAAGGCGGTAGACGATCAGAATGCCCAGCGTGAAGAGCAGACGGCTCTTCAGTTCAGGGATTTTCCATGCGTTTCGGAATGTCTGAAACACCTTACATCACCTCAGCCTTCCCGCCTGCCTTCTCGATTTTCTCTTTGGCAGAAGCAGAAAAGGCTGCGGCCTTGACGGTCAGGGCCTTGGTCAGCTCGCCGTTGCCCAGGATCTTGACGCCGTCCAGGGTCTTTTTGACCAGGCCCTTGGCCTTCAGCGCCTCGGTGTCCACCACTGCGCCAGCCTCGAACACCTTCTCCAGGTCAGCCACGTTCACGATGGCATAACGGGTGGCGAAGATGTTGTTGAAGCCGACCTTGGGCAGGCGGCGCTGCAGCGGCATCTGGCCGCCTTCGAAGCCGGCGCGCTTGACGCCGGAGCGGGCCTTCTGGCCCTTGCTGCCGTAGCCGGCAGTCTTGCCATTGCCCGAGCCAATGCCGCGGCCCTTGCGGGTGCGGGCCTTGTTGGCGCCGGGAATCGCGTGTAATTCATGAAGATTCATTGCGTGTACCCCCTGCTGTTACGCTTCGGTGACGCTGAGCATGAAGCCGATCTTGGCGATCTTGCCCTGCGTAGCGGCATTGTCAGGCTGAACGGTGACGTCGCCCGGCTTTTTCAGGCCCAGGGCCTCGGCGGTTGCGATCTGCTTCTTGCCGCGGCCGATCAGGCTCTTCTTCAGCTCGATCTTGAGCATCTTATCTGCCATGGTGTGTTACCTCCTCAGCCCAGAATTTCTTTCACGGTCTTGCCGCGCTTCTCAGCCACCGACTCGGCGCTGACCAGGCCGCACAGGCCTGCGAAGGTAGCAGACACAACGTTGATGGGGTTGTTGGAACGCATCGACTTGGCACGGATGTCCTTGATGCCGGCCGCCTCGATGACGGCGCGGACAGGGCCGCCGGCGATCATGCCGGTACCGGGGGCAGCCGGCTTGAGCAGCACGGCGCCAGCGCCGTACTTGCCCACGATCTCGTGGGGGATGGTGGTGCCCTTGGTGGCGATCTTGTGCATATTCTTCTTGGCAGCGGCCTCGCCCTTGCGGATGGCCTCGGGCACTTCGCCCGCCTTGCCGATGCCGTAGCCGATGGTGCCCTTGCCGTCGCCCACGACCACCAGCGCCGCAAACTTCATGATGCGGCCGCCCTTGACGGTCTTGGAAACGCGGTTGATGGAGACCACCTTGGTGATCATGCCGTCGTCTTCACGGTTTCTCATAGCCATAACTGTCTTCCTCCTCTCGTTACAGCTTCAGGCCGCCCTCGCGGGCGCCGTCAGCCAGGGCCTTGACACGGCCATGATACACGAAACCGCCGCGGTCGAACACGACCTCCGTGATGCCCTTTTCCAGAGCACGCTCGGCGACCTTTTTGCCAACCTTGGCAGCGGCCTCGACGTTGCCGCCGAAACCTTCAAAGTCCTTGTCCATGGAGGACGCCGACACCAGAGTCACGCCCTTTTCATCGTCAATGATCTGAGCGTAAATGTGCTTGGCGGAGCGGAAAACATCCAGGCGAGGACGAGCGGCGGTGCCGCTGATCTTGCCGCGAACGCGGCGATGACGACGAAGACGGGCTTCGTTCTTGTCGATCTGCTTAACCATTGTCTTTCACTCCTTACCTTATTTCTTGCCCTTGCCGGCTTTGCCTTCCTTGTGCTTGACGACCTCGCCCTTGTAGCGGATGCCCTTGCCCTTGTACGGCTCGGGGGGCTTCTTGGCGCGGACTTCAGCGGCAAACTGGCCGACCTTCTGCTTGTCGATGCCGGTAATGGTGAAGTTGTTGGGGTCCTTCCACTCGATCTTGATGTCGTCGGTGTCGGAGATGATGACCTGGTGCGAGAAGCCCAGGTTCATGACCAGGTTGGAGCCCTGCTTCTGGCAGCGCAGGCCGACGCCCACGATCTCCATATCCTTCGAGTAGCCGTTCACCACACCGTTGACCATGTTGGCGATGTTGGTGCGGGTCAGGCCGTGCAGGCTCTTTGCAAGGTTCTCGTCATTGGGGCGGGTAACCAAAACTTCATTGCCCTCGACCTTGACGGTCATCAGGGGATGATAGTTGGAATTCAGGCTGCCCTTGGGGCCCTTGACGGCGACGGTGTGCGCTGCCTCATCGACAGTGACGGTGACGCCGGCAGGAATGACGATGGGTTTTCTTCCAATTCTCGACATTGTCTTTTACCCCTTTCTTACCACACGTAGGCCAGAACCTCGCCGCCGACGTGCGCAGCACGGGCGGCCTTATCGGTCATGATGCCCTTCGAGGTGGAAATGATCGCGATGCCCAGGCCCTTCATGACCCGGGGCATGTTCTCGCAGTCGGTGTAGATGCGCAGGCCCGGCTTGGAAATGCGCTTCAGCCCGGCCACGACGGGCTCGCCGTTTGCCTGGTACTTCAGGTTCAGCACGATGGTGCCCTGCACGGTATCGTTCTTGACCTGCATGCTCTTGACGTACCCTTCGTCGACCAGGATCTGGCAGATAGCCTTCTTCATGTTAGAAGCCGGGATCTCCACAGAAGGGTGTTTGGCAGTGCTGGCGTTGCGGATGCGGGTGAGCAGGTCCGCGATAGGATCGGTGATTTGCATGCCACTAACCTCCTTAGATTAGCTTGTCTGTTTGTTTTTGTCTTTTATAATGATACCGCCCCGAAACGCTTCGGCCCCGGGGCGGGTATCCAACTACCTCAAGGCGCCCGGTCTGTTACCAGGAAGCCTTCTTGACGCCCGGGATCTCGCCCTTGTAGGCCAGCTCGCGGAAGCACACACGGCAGATGCCGTACTTGCGCAGCACAGAGTGGGGCCGGCCGCAGATGCGGCAGCGGGTGTATGCGCGGGTGGAGAACTTTGCAGGGCGGGCCTGCTTGAGCTTCATAGACAGCTTTGCCATTTTGGTAATCTCCTCCCTTAGTTGTTCTCGAACGGAGCGCCCAGAGCCTTCAGCAGCTCCTTGCCCTCTTCGTCGGTCTTGGCGGTGGTGACAAAGCAGACATCCATGCCACGGACGGCGTCGACCTTGTCGAAGTCGATCTCGGGGAAGATGATCTGCTCCTTGATGCCGCAAGCAAAGTTGCCGCGGCCGTCGAATGCGTTGCCGTTGATGCCGCGGAAGTCACGGACACGGGGCAGCGCCACGTTGAAGAAACGGTCGACGAACTCG
This sequence comes from Candidatus Faecalibacterium gallistercoris, assembly GCA_019116585.1. Classification (GTDB taxonomy): domain Bacteria; phylum Bacillota; class Clostridia; order Oscillospirales; family Ruminococcaceae; genus Faecalibacterium; species Faecalibacterium gallistercoris. The sequence continues at coordinate 9,821 of DXBJ01000027.1, forward strand.
TACATACGCTCGCCGCGCAACGTGACCTTGCAGCCGATGGGGGTGCCGGCGCGCAACTTGAAGTTTGCGACGCTCTTCTTGGCGCGGCAGATGACGGCCTTCTGGCCGGTGATCTGGGCCAGGTCCTTCATGACCGACTCCAGGATCTTCTCGTTCTCCTTGGCCTCGCCGCAAGCGACGTTGATCACGACCTTGTCGAGCTTGGGGATCTGCATGACGCTCTTGTAGCCGAACTTCTTGTTCAGAGCAGGAGCAATCTCATTGATATACTGGTCTTTCAGACGAGCCATTGTTCCTTACTCCTTTCCTTACAGCTCAGCGCCGCACTTCTTGCAGACGCGGACCATCTTGCCGTCCTTTTCCACATGGCCCACGCGCACGGCCTTGCCGCACTTGGGGCAGATGGGCATCACCTTGGACGCGTACATGGCGCCCTCAGCCTTGACGATGCCGCCCTGCTCGCCCTGACGGCGGGGCTTGACGTGCTTGGTGACCATGTTCTGGCCTTCAACGATGACCTTGCCTTCGGAGGGGCTGACCTGCAGCACCTTGCCGGTGTGGCCCTTGTCCTTGCCGCTGATGATCATGACGTTGTCGCCGGTTTTGACATGAAGATTATTCATAGTCTGAATACCTCCTTACAGCGATTCCGGAGCCAGGCTCAGGATCTTGGTGTAGCCGGCATCACGCAGCTCGCGGGCCACCGGTCCAAAGATACGGGTGCCCTTGGGGCTCTTGTCAGCCATGACGATGACGGCGGCGTTCTCATCAAAACGGATGTAGGACCCGTCGTCGCGGCGCACGCCGTGCTTGCTGCGCACGATGACAGCCTTCACCACGTCGCCCTTTTTCACGGTGCCGCCAGGGGCTGCCTTCTTGACCGAGCAGACCACGACGTCGCCAATATTTGCATATCTCTTGCGGGTACCGCCCAGCACGCGGAAGCACATCAGCTCTTTGGCACCGGTGTTGTCGGCAACTTTGAGATAAGTTTGCATCTGAATCATATCAGACTTCTCCTTTCAAACTGTTCAAAGCAGCGATTGCTCGAAAAGGCTTACTTCGCCTTCTCGACGATACGGACCAGGCGCCAGCGGACATCCTTGCTCAGGGGGCGGCACTCCATGATCTCAACACGGTCGCCGATGCCGCACTCGTTCTTCTCGTCACGAGCCTTGAACTTGGCGGTGCGCTTCAGGATCTTCTTGTACAGGGGGTGCTGCACGCTGTCCTTGACGGCAACCACGATGGTCTTGTCCATCTTGTCGGATACAACCACGCCGACGCGGGTCTTGCGCAGATTACGTTCTTCCATCGTTTAACCTCCTTACTGCTTCTCTGCCAGCACGGTCATCACACGGGCGATGTCGCGCTTGACTGCTTCGATGCGGCCGGGGTTCTCCAGCTGGTTGATGGCATGCTGGAAACGCAGGTTAAACAGCTCGGCCTTCAGGTCTGCCAGCTTGCTGGTCAGCTCTGCGGGCTGCATTTCGCGGAGTTCATTAGCCTTCATTGGTGCCATCCTCCTTCACGGAGTCCTCGCGGACAACAAATTTGCACTTGATGGGCAGCTTGTGCATGGCCAGGCGCAGGGCCTCGCGGGCAGTCGCCTCATCCACGTCCGCCAGCTCGAACAGCACGCGGCCGGGCTTGACGACAGCCACCCAGTACTCGGGCGAGCCTTTACCGGAGCCCATGCGGGTCTCGGCGGGCTTTTCGGTGACAGGCTTGTCGGGGAAGATCTTGATCCAGACCTTGCCGCCACGCTTGATATAACGGGTCATGGCGACACGGGCGGCCTCGATCTGGGCAGAGGTGATCCAGGCCGGCTCCAGGGCAACAAGGCCGTACTGGCCCTGGCACACCACGTTGCCGCGGGTGGCCTTGCCGGTCATGCGGCCGCGCTGGACGCGGCGGTACTTAACACGCTTAGGCAGTAACATTACTTGTTGCCTCCTTCCTTCTTGGGCGCGGTCTTAGCAGTCTTTGCGCTCTTGAGGACCTCGCCCTTGTAGATCCACACCTTGACGCCGATGCGGCCGTAGGTGGTGGCAGCCTCTGCAAAGCCGTAGTCGATGTCGGCGCGCAGGGTCTGCAGGGGGATGGTGCCCTCGTGGTAGCTCTCGGTGCGGGCGATGTCGGCGCCAGCCAGACGGCCCGACACCATAGCCTTGATGCCCTTGGCGGGGACGGTGCTGCGGTCGCGGGGGCTCATGGCGTTGCGGATGCACTGCTTCATGGCGCGGCGGAAGGTGACGCGGTTCTCCAGCTGACGGGCGATGTCCTCAGCCACCAGCTGTGCGTTGGTGGAGGGGCTCTTCACCTCGATGACGTTGACCACGACGTTCTTGCCGTACTCCTTGGAGAGCTTGGACTGGAGCGCGACGCGCTCCTCGCCGCCCTTACCGATCACCATGCCGGGCTTGGCGCAGTAGATGTTCACGGTAACGCGGGGGGCGCTGGTGGAAGAATCCACGGTGCGCTCGATCTCGATCTTGGGGACGCCGGCGTCCTTGAGCAGAGCCTTCAGCTCAGTGCGGATCTTGTGATCCTCCACCAGGTTATCGCTGAAGTCCTTCTTGGAAGCAAACCAGCGGCTGTCCCAGTCTTTAATAACGCCGACACGAAGTCCGTGCGGATTAACTTTCTGGCCCATTTGTTTACCTCCTCGCTTACTCTTTCTCTTTCAGAACGACGGTCATGTGGCTGGTGCGCTTCAGGATGCGGTAGCCGCGGCCCTGGGCGCGGGGCATCATCCGCTTCAGCGTGGGGCCGGGGCAGACGTAGCACTCGGCCACATAGAGGTTGTTCTTATCCATATTGAAGTTGTTTTCTGCATTTGCAGCCGCAGACTTCACCAGCTTCAGAAGGGGCTCACAAGCGGCCTTCGGGGTGTACTGCAGGATCGCCATCGCTTCGTCCAGGGGCTTGTTACGGATGAGGTCCATCACGATCGAAACCTTGCGCGGACTAATGCGGGCATAACGAAGAATTGCCCGAGCTTCCATGTTTGTGTTCCTCCTTCACTTACTTAGAATTGCCGGTGTGGCCCTTGAAGGTGCGGGTGGGCACGAACTCACCCAGCTTGTGGCCAACCATATCCTCGGTGACGTACACAGGCACATGCTTGCGGCCGTCATGGACGGCGAAGGTGTGGCCCACGAACTCGGGGAAGATGGTGGAGGCCCGGCTCCAGGTCTTGATGACCTGCTTTTTGCCGGAAGCGTTCATCGCTTCCACGCGCTTCATAAGAGCAGGCTGGACGAAAGGTCCCTTCTTAATGCTTCTACCCATGGTCTACACTCCTCTCTTACTTGCCGGCACGCTTCACGATCAGCTTGTCGGAGCGCTTGTGATGCTTGCGGGTCTTGAGGCCCAGTGCGGGCTTGCCCCAGGGGGTCATAGGCCCGGAGTGGCCGATCGGGGCGCGGCCCTCGCCGCCGCCGTGGGGGTGGTCGTTGGGGTTCATGACCGAGCCGCGGCTGCCGGGACGGACGCCCATGTGGCGCTTGCGGCCAGCCTTGCCCAGGTTGACGTTCTCGTGGTCGATGTTGGAGACCTGGCCCACCACTGCGGTGCAGCTCAGCGGGACGTTGCGCATCTCGCCGGAGGGCAGGCGGATCAGGGCGTAGCCGTTCTCCTTGGCCATCAGCTGGGCCATGTTGCCGGCGGAGCGCACCAGCTGGGCGCCGCGGCCGGGGTACAGCTCGATGTTGTGCAGGATGGTACCCACGGGGATGTTCTCAAAGGGCAGGCAGTTGCCGGGCTTGATGTCGGCGCTGGCGCTGCTGATGACGGTGTCGCCCACCTTCAGCCCCTCGGGGCAGATGATGTAGCTCTTGACGCCGTCGGCATACTCCACCAGGCAGATGAAGGCGCTGCGGTTGGGATCATACTCGATGGTCTTGACCGTGGCGGGCACATCCAGCTTCTGGCGCTTGAAGTCGATGATGCGGTACTTGGTGCGGTTGCCGCCGCCCTGGTGCCGGACGGTGATCTTGCCGGTGTTGTTGCGGCCGCTGTGCTTCTTCATGGGCTCCAGCAGGCTGCGCTCGGGGGCGACCTTGGACAGGACACTGTAGTCCGTGACGGTCATGCCGCGGCGGCCCGGGGTAGTGGGGCCGTATTTCTTGATAGCCATTGCTATTCTCCTTTAACTTATCTCATGAATTATTATCGGGGTCATATCCCCATAGGGCGGCCCTCGGCGGGCCGGTGGGTCATCAGACCATGCTGTTGAAGAACTCGATCTCCTTGGAGTCCTTGGTCAGGGTCACGATGGCCTTCTTGGAGGCGGCGGTGTAGCCGCCGTGCAGGCCCTGGCGGCGGAAACGGCCGCGGACCGAAATGGTGTTCACCTTGGCCACCTTGGCGCCGGGGAACAGGGTCTCGACCGCCTGGGCGATCTCGATCTTGGTGGCGTCGGTAGCGACCTTGAAGGTGTACTTCTTGTCGGCGATGCCAGCCATGGAATTCTCGGTGATGACCGGCTTCAGGATGATGTCATGTGCGGTTTTCATTAGCCAAGCACCTCCTCGAGCTTCTTCGCTGCGCCCTGGCTGATGATCAGCTTGTCGGCGTTCAGCACGTCATAGGTGTTCACGCTGCCGGCGAAGGTGGTCTTGACGCCCTGGATGTTGGCGGCGCTCTTGATGAACATGGGGTCGACGGTCTCGTTCACCACCAGGTTCTTCTTGCCGGCGCCGATGGCGCTGAGCATCTCGACCACAGCCTTGGTCTTGTAGGCCTCCACAGCCAGGGTGTCCACCACGATCATGTTGCCGTTTGCGGCCTTGTCGCTCAGCACGCTGAGCAGGGCCAGGCGGCGCACCTTGTTGTTGATGTGGTAGTTGTAGCTGCGGGGCTTGGGGCCCAGGGCGACGCCGCCGTGGGTCCACTGGGGGGCGCGGATGGAGCCCTGGCGGGCGTGGCCGGTGCCCTTCTGGCGCCAGGGCTTCTTGCCGCCGCCCGAGACTTCCTTGCGGATCTTGGTGTTCTGGGTGCCCTGGCGCTGGTTGGCCAGGAAGTTCACGACTGCGATGTGAACAGCCTTCTCGTTCGGGGTGATGCCGAACACGGCGTCGGAAAGCTCGATCTCGCTGACCTTTTTGCCGTTCCGATCGACTACGTCAAATTTTGCCATTGTAGCTTTCCTCCTTAGGCCTTCACGCTGTTGGCCAGGGTGACGATGGTGCCCTTGGTACCGGGGACCGCACCCTTGACAGCGATCAGATTGTTCTCGGTGTCCACCTTGACGACCGTCAGGTTCTGCACGGTGACCCGCACAAAGCCCATGTGGCCGGGCAGGCGCTTGCCAGGGTAGACGCGGCTCGGGGTCGAAGTCGAGCCGTTGGAGCCGGCGTGCCGTGCGACGGGGCCGGTGCCGTGGCTCTCGCGCAGGCGGTGCTGGCCGTAGCGCTTGATGACGCCCTGGTAGCCCTTGCCCTTGGAGATGCCGGCCACGTCCACCTTGTCGCCTGCGGCGAAGACGTCAGCCTTGATGACATCGCCCACATTCAGGCCGGAGACATCCTCGAGACGGAACTCGCGGAGGGTCTTCTTGGGGGCCACGTTCGCCTTCTTGAAGTGGCCCGCGGCTGCCTTGTTGACCTTCTTGGCGGAAACCTCGCCGAAGCCCAGCTGAACAGCCTGATAGCCGTCGCTCTCGACAGTCTTCTTCTGCACGACGGTGCAGGGGCCTGCCTCGATGACGGTCACAGGGATGACCTTGCCGTTTTCGTCAAACAGCTGGGTCATACCGACCTTTTTGCCGATAATGCCTTTAACCATTTTCTTTTCCTCCTGTAAAGGTTATTGGTTGGCGGCGCACGTCACCGCCAACGTGACCCCTCGGGAAACGAGGGCATCGATGGGGCCAAGCCTTACAGCTTGATCTCGATGTCCACGCCAGCGGGGAGCTGGAGGCTCATCAGGGCCTCCACCGTCTTATTGGACGGCTTCAGAATGTCGATCAGGCGCTTGTGGGTGCGGCTCTCGAACTGCTCGCGGCTGTCCTTGTACTTGTGGGTCGCACGCAGGACGGTGACCACCTCACGGTCGGTGGGCAGGGGGATGGGGCCGGACACGCGGGCGCCGGTGCGCTTTGCGGTCTCGACGATCTTCTCTGCCGCAGCATCGATCAGCTGGACGTCGTAGCTCTGAAGACGGATTCTGATTTTCTCTTTGACTGCCATGTGGCTGTGCCTCCTCAAAATGTTGTGTATGGGCAACTCGATCAATCACTGCACACTGTTCCGGGTGTCTCACGCCTTCGCATTAGAAAAGCCGGTAAACCGCCACGCAGTTTTCCCGGAAAGAAATCTAGCAAAGACAAGCGGACATTGGTCCTCTTCGCGCATGGCGCGGGGACATATCCCTTCACTGTCAGTAATTCTTTCGCCCGGTTCGTAGATCGGACATACTCCGCGGAAATAACCCGCATCGGCTGGGCCGTGCGACAACCTCCCGCATCAACGCATATCGTGGCCTGCACGACTTGTATCGCACAAGCCCTTTGCAGCCGTCAGATATTCTACCATATCCGCGCCTTTTTTGCAAGCCCTTTTTTGAAAAAATCCCAAACTTTTTTGCGCAGCGACGCCGATGCGCGCCCCCTGGGCGCCCAGCGGCCCGGCGCCCTTTTATGATACTATAAGTCTTGCCCGGGCGCAAGGGGGCAATTCCACGAAATATACAAAAATGCCGTCCATTTTTTGACGGACGGCACAAAAATCATTTCTTCTTCAGCTTTTCGGCCAGGGTGGGGTCGGGGGTGATGTAGGCGGTCTCGTATTTGTCGTAGAGCACCATGCCGGGCTTGAGGCCGGCGGTCTTGCGGATATTCTTCACCTCGGTGTAGTCCACCGCCACCTTGACCCCCTTGGCCTGGCTGGAATGGAGCACCGCCAGCTGGGCGGCCTCCTCCCGGGTGCGGTCGGGGATGTCCCGGCCCCCGCTCATCACCACGGTGTGGCTGCCGGGGGCGTTCTTGGTGTGGAACCACAGGTCCCGGCCCCGGGCGGTGTGCAGGGTCAGCCGCTCGTTCTGCAGGTTGTTGCGCCCCACCAGGATCTCGAACCCGTCGGAGGAGAGGTAGCGGTAAAAGTCGGCGGGTTTCTGCTTTTTGTCCCGGGGCTTGTAATACTTCAGGTAGCCCTGGCCTTTCAGCTCGGCCCGGATCTCGTTCAGGGCGGCTTCGCCGGGGGCGCTCTCCACCTCGTAGAGGACGGTCTCCAGATAGGCGATCTCCTTTTCCCCTTCGGCCAGCAGGTCCACCAGCATCCGGGCGGCGGTCTGCTTTTTCTTGTAGCTCCTGAAGTAGTTCTGGGCGTTCTGGCTGGGGGTGTAGCGCACATCCAGGGGGATGGTCACTTCCCTGCCCTCGTCGTACCAGTTGGGGACGGTGATGCTCTTCATCCCCTTTTCGGCCTGGTAGAGGTTGGCCGAGAGCAGCTCGCCGTACAGCCGCAGCTGCTCGCTCTTTTCGCTGGCGGCCAGCTCCTCCCGGCGGGCGGCCTGCTTGCGGACGGCCCGCTCGTACATATTGTGCACCGCCTTGTGCAGCTCCTTGCTCTTGGTGCGCAGCCGCTCCGCCCGGTCTTTTTCGGCGTAGTAGCCTTCCAGCATCTCGCAGAAGGAGGGCCACTGCCGGATCTCGTACCCGCTGCCGTACTGCCGGGGGCGGAAGAAGGTGAACTCCACCGGCTTGCCCTCCGGGGTGGCCACGCTGCAGGGGCAGCCCCCGGCGGCGTGCTCGGCTTTCAGCTCTTCGACGGCGTCCAGCAGGCGGCGCTTGCCGGCCTCGTCCAGTTCGCAGGCGGTCTGCTCCTCGGGGCCGAAGGCCCGCCAGGCTGCCTCGCGGCAGACCACCGGGCCCACCCCCGCCACCGTCCGGCTGAGGGCGGCGGCCACCGGCAGGTCCTTCTGGCAGGCGGCCGCCACGATGGAGGCGGCGCTGGCGGCCAGGAAGTCGGGCCGGGCAGGCTTGGGCGGGACGGTGTAAGCCAGGCCCGGCAGCAGCTGCCGGATCTCGCTGTCCTCAAAGTCCACCCGCTTGAGGGCGTCGATGATCCGCCCGTTCTGGACTAGCACCAGATTGGAGTAGCGGCCCATCAGCTCGGCGCACAGGGTGTTGGTGACCAGATCTCCCATCTCGTTGGTGCAGAGGAAATCAAAATAGACGATCCGGTCCCCCGGCTCCATCCGGACGGCGGTCAGGCGGCCGCCGGTCAGGTGCTTGCGCATCAGCATGCAGAAGGAGGGCGGGGTCTCGGGGTTCTCGAAGCTCTCGCCGGTCAGGCAGACCCGGGCCGACCCGCTGCGGGCCGACAGCAGCAGGCTGTAGGTATCGGTGCGGGTGCGCAGGGTGATGACCAGCTCGTCCCGGGTGGGTTCAAAAATTTTTGCGATCTTGGCGTCGGTCACGATGCGGCCCAGTTCGGCCGCCGTCAGCGCCAGGGTAGCGGCATCCAGTGCCATAGCGGTTCCTTTCCGCCCTCTCCGGCTCCCCCTGAGAGGGCTGTCTTATAAATAGGTAAAGGGGTCCCGGTTTTCCCGGCTGGCAAACACAGCCAGCCCCGGCACGGCCTCCTGCAGGCGGGCAGCCAGGGCGGCCACGGCCGGGTACTCGGTGGCGTAGTGGCCGGCGGCGATCAGCCCCAGCCCCAGCCGGGCCGCGTCGATGGCGGCATGGTGGCTGGCCTCCCCGGTCAGCAGGCAGTCGGCCCCCACGGCCAGGGCCTCCTCGAACAGGCTGCCCCCCGCCCCGCTGATGACCGCCAGCCGCCGGACCGGGCGGCCATTGTCGGCGTATTTGACCTGTACGGCGGCGCCTTCCCGGGGCGGCACGCAGAGGGCGCCCAGCCGCCTCTGGGCCAGGGCGGCCAGGGCCGGCACCGTGAGGGGCGCCTGGGTATCCAGCGCCCCCACCCGGCCGCAGCCTCCTGCAAAGGGCTCCGCCTCCTGCATCCCCAGGATGCCGGCCAAAGTGTCGTTGACGCCCCCTTCGGCGGCGTCAAAGTTGGTGTGCATACAGATGGCCGAGATGCCAGCCTCCGCCAGCAGGAAGGGGACGTCCCTCCGGTCCATCCGCTTGAGGGGGGTAAAGATCACCGGGTGATGGGCCACGATCACCCCGCAGTCCAGCCGCCTTGCCTCCTCCACCACCGCGGGGGTGATGTCCAGGGCGGTGAGGGCCCGGGCGGCCGGGCGGCCGCAGTCCACCAGCAGGCCGGGGTTGTCCCAGCTTTCGGCCAGCTCGGGCGGCGCGATGCGGGTCATGGCCTCGTAAATGGTTTGGATGGCAATGGGTTCCATGGCGTGTCAGCCTCCTTGCAGCAGTGCGTCGATCTCATGGGCGGCGGGGCTCCCTTCCGGGATGCCCCGGCGCAGCTTTTGCAGTTTTTCCCGCTGTTTGGCCGCGTAGCCGGGGGCCTCCGGCCACTCCCCCGTCCGGCCGTACAGGGCCTGGGCCCAGGTCAGCGTCCGCCGCTGCCCGTCGTACTCGGCGGCCATCACCGCATACCAGCGGCCCGCCGCCTCCACCGGCCGGTCGCAGACCAGCCGGAAGCCGTGTTCCGCCAGCCAGCGGCGCAGCTCGTCGTGGCGGGTGGCGGGGATCAGCACCAGCCGGGGCCCCTCCGGCGCAAAGACCCAGGGGGCGGCCTCCAGCATCTGCCAGGCGGTCTGGGCCGACACCCCCGCGATGACCACCGTGCCCACCTCCCCCGCAGACAGCACAGAAAGACCGTCGCCGAGCCGGAGCTCGACGCGGTCTTGACAGTGGGCCGTTTCGACCGTCTGGCGCGCCTTGGCCAGGGGCCCGGGGCGCAGATCGGAGCCGATCACCTTGGGGTACAGCCCCGAGCAGGCCAGGGCGGCGGCCAGCTTGCCGTGGTCGCAGCCGATGTCCGCCACCGGCAGCCCCGGCCGGACCAGGGCCGCCGCGGCCGCCAGCCGCGGATCCAGGGCAGGGGCCATCTCAGCCCTTGGCCTTTGCCGCCAGGTGGTCATTCAGCTTCTGGATCAGGGCGTCGCAGTCCACCCCGTGGACGGCGCAGGCCTCCTCGATGCTCTCCCCGCGGGAGGCGGGGCAGCCCAGGCAGTGCATCCCGATCTCCATGAAGTAGGGCGCCGTGGTGGAGTCCATGTCCAGGATGTCGCCGATCACCGTCTGGCGGGTGACCCGGAAGGGCTCGCTGTCGTGGTTCTTGCGGATGGAATTGAAAATATCGAACATGATGTTGGTCCTTTCCGTTCAATCGTGTCAGGTCGTTGCGTTTATCATACCCCAAAACCGGGCCCCTTTGCAAGTGAGCCAGTCACAAAAAGAGCTCCCGCCGCCCAAAGCGGCAGGAGCCCTTCTCGGTCACAACTTAGTTCTGCTTGATCCGAGCGAAGCAGTCGGAGCAGTAGACGGGGCGATCCTCGCGGGGCTGGAAGGGAACCTTGCAGGCCTTGCCGCAGGATGCGCAGACGGCGTCGTACATCTTGCGCTCACCGGTGCTGGCAGGACGGGCGCCGTTCTTGCGGGCGTCGCGGCAAGCCTTGCAGCGCTGGGGCTGGTTCTCAAAGCCGCGGGATGCGTAGAACTCCTGCTCGCCGGCAGTCCAAACAAACTCCTTGCCGCAGTCCTTGCAAACTAAAGTCTTGTCTTCGAACATTGTGGTATCTCCTCTTGTTTTGTTCTTGCCCGCGGAAGGATTAGAACTACACCTTGGTTTTGGGGCGCCGATCGTAAGCTGCCAGGGGCTTGAAGCATGATGTCATCCTCAGGGCCGAGGACTTCCTTATTGTACCCCGGTTTGGCTGTTTTGTCAACTGAAAAACAGAGGCAGGGCGCGCAAATTCCAATTCCTGCCGGATAAGGCGTACTTTTTGCCTGTCGAAAAAACGCGCATCCCGGCGCACCGCCCTGCAAAAGCCGGCAAAGGGCCGCGCACCCCGGTCGGATGCGCAGCCCCTGTCATGCCAAAGGATGGAAAAAACGGCTCAGGCCTCTGCCTTCTGCAGCACTTCTTCGGTGTCGCGGGCGATCATCAGCTCCTCGTTGGTAGCAATGATGAGGGTGCGGACCTTGGCGCCCCAGGCGGTGATCTCGCACACCTCGCCCTTGGGGGAGCGGTTCTTGTCGGTGTCGATGCGCACGCCCAGCCAGTCCATGTGGTGGCAGATCTTGGCGCGGATGACGTCGTCGTGCTCGCCGATGCCGCCGGTAAAGACAATGGCGTCCACGCCGCCCATGGCGGCGATGTAGCTGCCCACCACCTTCTTGATCTGGTAGGTCAGCATATCAATGGCCAGCTGGGCGCGGTTGTTGCCCTCGCGGGCGGCCTTTTCGACGTCGCGCATATCGCTGGAAACGCCCGAGATGCCCAGCAGGCCGGACTTCTTGTTCAGGATCTGGTCCAGCTCGTGGCCGGTGATGTCCAGGGTATACTTCAGGTAGTTAACCACCGAGGGGTCCAGATCGCCGCAGCGGGTGCCCATCATCAGGCCGGCCAGCGGGGTCATGCCCATGGAGGTATCCACCACACGGCCCTGGTCCACGGCGGTGATGGACGAGCCGTTGCCCAGGTGGCAGGTGATCAGCTTCAGGCGGGCGATGGGCTCTTCCAGATACTCGGCGGCCTTGCGGCTGACGTACTTGTGGCTGGTGCCGTGGAAGCCGTAGCGGCGGACGCCGTACTTTTCATAGTACTCGTAGGGGATGGCGTACATATACGCCTTGGGCGGCATGGTGCTGTGGAAAGCGGTGTCGAACACAGCCACCTGGGGCACGTCGGGGCCAAAGACCTTGCGGGCGGTCTCGATGCCCAGGATGCCGGCGGGGTTGTGCAGCGGGGCCAGCGGGCTCAGCTCCCGCAGGGCATCGACCACCTCGTCGGTGATGACGCAGCTGGACTGGAACTTCTCGCCGCCGTGGACGATCCGGTGGCCGATGGCGTTGATCTCGCCGACGTCCTCGATGCACTTGCCGGCGCCGGTGGTCATCTTCTTGATCAGCTCATGGAACGCCTCGGTGTGGGTGGGGAAGATCGCGGGCGTGGTCGCCTTGTTGCCGTTAGCCTCGTGGGTGATGGTGCTGCTCTCCATGCCGATGCGCTCGCACAGGCCCTTGCAGAGCACTTTCTCGCCGTCCATATCGATCAGCTGATATTTCAGGGAAGAAGAACCGCAGTTGATAACCAGAACTTTCATCTTCTCGTTGCCTCCTGTTTGATCCGCTCCACCGGCGGCAGGCCCGCCCTGTGGAGGTTTTTGACAAAGAAAACGCCCAGAGTTTGTACGGTCGCACAAAATTCAGCGCACAGGTCTGAATGCTGCCCCCTTGCAAACAGTTGCGTCCTATTCATTTACATTATATAATAGAGTCAGCCCCTTTTCAAGAGAAAATGGGCAAAAAGACAAAAACTTGTGTACAACACCGCCGGAGCGCCCGGAGGCAGGGCCTCTTGAGGGCAGATCGCCCGGCGGACCCGCGCCGGCTGCGCCGGGCGCGGGAGACGGAGCTGCTATGAAATTTGCCGGTATCATTGCCGAATACGATCCTTTTCACAACGGCCACGCCTGGCAGCTGCAGGCGGCCCGGGAGCGGGGGGCCCGGGCGGTGGCGGTGGCCCTCAGCTGCGCCCTGACCCAGCGGGGCGCGCCCCCGCTGCTGCCCGAAAGGGTGCGGGCCGCCGCCGCCCTGGACGCCGGGGCCATCCTGGTCTTTGCCCTGCCCGCCCCCTGGGCCATGTCGGGGGCCGAGGCGTTTGCCCGGGCGGGGGTGGCGCTGCTGGCGGCAGCAGGCTGCGACGCCCTGGTCTTTGGCGCCGAGGACCCCGACCCGGACCGCCTGACGGCGGCGGCCCGTGTGCTGGCCTCGCCGGCCTACCGCGCCGCCCTGAAAGAGCAGCTGGCCGCCGGGGCGCGGAATTTCGCCGCCGCCCGGCAGGCCGCGGTGGAGCAGGCCGCCCCCGGCCGGGGCCTTGCCGCCCTGCTGGACAAGCCCAACAACAACCTTGCCGTGGAATACTGCAAGGCCATCCTGGAGCTGGGCGCGCCGCTGGAACCCATCCCCCTGCCCCGCCAGGGCGCCAACCACGGGGACGCCCGCACCGCCGGCTGTTACGCCAGCGCCAGCGCCCTGCGCGCCCTCTGGCGGCGGGAGGGCCCCGAAGCCCTGGCCCCCTACGTCCCGGCCGCGGCCCTGCCCCTCTACCAGGAGGCCCGGGCCGCCGGGGAGGACACCGATCCTCAGGCGGTGAGCCTTGCGGTCCTCTCCCGGCTGCGGGCCCGGGCCGTCGCCGGCGGCTTCGCCGGGGTCCGGGGCATTACCGAAGGGCTGGAGCACCGGCTGGAGGACTGCGTCCGGCAGGCGGTCACGCTGGAGGGCCTCTGCGACGCGCTGACCACCGTCCGCTACCCCCGGGCCCGGATGCGCCGCCTGGCCATGGACGCCGCGCTGGGCTATGGCAGCCCCGGCGCCGGGCCGGGCTGGCTGGCCCTGCCCGAGCTGCCCCCCTGCCTCCACCTGCTGGCCGCCCGCCGGGAGGCCCTGCCCCTGCTGGCGGGGGCCGGACTGCCCGTCTCCCCTTCCCTGGCCAGGCTGGCCCGGGAAAACGACGCCTGCGCCCGCACCGCCCAGGCCCAGGCTGCTGCCGCCGACCTGGCAGCCCTCTGCCGCCGGGTCCCCCGGCCCATGGGCGCCGCCTACACCACACCCTTCCTCAAACGATAAAGGAGGCCCCATGCCGCGCGATTATGGATATTTTGGCAAAGGCTCCACCGGCTATGCTCAGTACATGACCGCCTTTCGCCGCAGCCGGAAAGGCGGCGGAGGAGGCGGCAACCGGGGCGGATGTTTCCTCCTGCTGCTGGGCGGGCTGGCGGTGCTGGCCGTGATCGAAGCCCTCGTGACCGCCTAAGACACCCAAACGGACTATCAAAAAAGTCTCGTCCAGCCGACATGTGCGGATGGACGGGACACATACAGGGAAATTTGGCGCTGAGAGTGTGCGAGCCGCCTTGCGGCGAGTGCGCGGTTCAGCGCCAAATTTTGTCCCCAGGGGGCAGCCGCGCCAAGCGCGTCCAGTGGACGAAGCAGCGAAGGCGCGGCTGGCGCAGCGCTCCGTTTTTCGCAAGCGCCCACTGTGGCGCGCTGCGAAAATCGGCTAAGCGCAAGA
>DXBJ01000028.1 GCA_019116585.1 Candidatus Faecalibacterium gallistercoris
CCTCTGCGGCACTACGGCCTCCCTCTGCGGCATCGAGCGGGCCGGCTTCGCCGGGGACAAGGCCGCGCAGGAAAAGGCTGTCCGGCTCGACCTGACCCTCCACGCCTTCATGCTCTCACAGTCGGGCCTCCCTGTGCTGTACAGCGGGGACGAGATCGGCCAGCTCAACGACTACAGCTACAAAGACGACCCCGAAAAGGCTTCGGACAGCCGTTACATCCACCGCGGCGCCTTCCCCTGGGCGCTGGCCGCCAACCGCAGCCTACCCGGCACGCTGCAAAACGAGCTGTTCCCGGCCCTGCGCCGGATCGAGGAAGCGCGCCGCAGCCACAGCGTCTTTGACGCCGGGGTGCCGTTTCACACCATCGATACCCAAAACCGGGCGGTCCTCGGCCTTGTCCGCGAGAACGAGAGCGAAACATTCATTGGCCTGTACAACTTCGGCGGCGAGCGGTGCACAGTCTGCACCGGCGAAACCGGCCTCTATACCGATCTTGTCACCGGTGAAGCCGTCGATGCCGGAAACGTCCTGCTGGAGCCCTTTGGCTTCCGGTGGCTCTGGAAAGGAACGCGCACCCATTCCTGATTGAATCCATGCACAAAATCCCCGCTCGGACGAATGCTTCATCCCTTCGCCGGGGCGGGGATTTGCAGGTTCAGGGGACAGAAAACCTTCCGTTTCTTCTATCCTCCCTGTAAAGAACTTTTGATAAAGAAAAAACGTATCCGAACCCTTCCTCGTAGAGGATTGGGTTCGGATACGCACTGTATGGTGGGTCGGGTTGCGGTGCCCTGAATTTCCGGCGCGCATGCAATGCGCTTGAACATTCAGACCGCGGCCCCTGCTCCGCCTCGCCTGTTTCGTCCGCAGGACGCGGCTCGGCTGCGCAGCAGTACAGGACTCGAACCGGGTGCGCCTCTGCGATGCCCGTGCAAAACAAAAACCCGGGGCCTGTGGCCTCGGGTTTTTGTTTTGGTGGACGGTACAGGACTCGAACCTGTGACCTCCTGCACGTCAAGCAGATGCTCTACCAGCTGAGCTAACCGTCCAAAGTGTCTTGCGACTTAGATATGATACCACACTTTGGCGGAAAATGCAAGAGGTTATTCCCATTTTATTTTACTTTTGCGGCGGGATTCCACAGGATGCTCTCCACGGAGGTTTCCACGGTGTTGTATTGGGTCTTATAGGGAAGGGTTTTGCAGTAGACAAAGCCGCACTTTTCGATCACGCGGGCCGAGCGGGTGTTGCGCTCGAAATGTCCTGCCATGAGAAAATCCAGCTTTTCCACCTCAAACAGGTAGCGGATGACTTCCTGCACCGCTTCCGGCATCAGGCCCCGGCCCCAGCAGGGTTTGGCCAGGACATAGCCGATCTCCCGCCCCCGGTAAGCGGCCAGTTCGGGATAGTGCTCCTCGTCGTAGCACTCCACACCCAGGGAGCCCACTACGCTGCCCTGGTACTCCAGGGCAAACGTCTTGTGCTGGCCGATGAAAAGGTCCAGGATCTTCCGGGTTTCCTCCCGGTTTTTGTGGGGCAGCCAGCCGGCCATCTGGCCCACCCCGTCCTCCCGGGCATAGGCGTAGAAGTCGTCCAGGTCGCTCAGGCGCCAGGGGCGCAGGGTCAGCCGTGGGGTGTGCAGTACCACGTCCCGCAGATCGATCGGCGCGTTCATACCGGTCCGCCCTTACTGGACCATCTTGCGGGCGGCCTTGTAGATGTCGCCGCAGCCCAGGGTCAGGACCAGGTCGCCCTCATGGGCGTTCTCCCGGACCCAGCCGGCGGCGGCGTCCAGGCTGTCCACCACCACGGCGCCGGGGACTTTGGCGGCCAGCTTCTCGCTGCTGATGGAGGGGTCGTTGGGCTCGCGGCTGCCCAGGATGGGGGTCAGGACGGTGATGTCCGCCAGCTTGAGCACGTCGGCAAAATCATCCAGCAGCATCTTGGTGCGGCTGTATGTAAACGGCTGATGGACGGCGATCAGCCGCTTGTAGCCCAGCTCTTTGGCGGTGGTCAGGGTGGCCCGCATCTCGGTGGGGTGGTGGGCGTAGTCGTCCACCACCACGGCGCCGTTGCACTCGCCGCAGACCTCGAACCGGCGGCAGACGCCCTTGAACTCCGCCAGGGCGGCGGCGCACTGCTCCGCGGTCAGGCCCATGGTGCGGCAGACGCTGCACATCGCCAGGGCGTTGTAGATGTTATGGTAGCCCGGCACCGACAGCTTGATGTGGCCCGAAATACCGTTGCCGCCGGCGTCCCACTCCTTCAGGTCGAACTCATAGAAGCCGGGGCGGTACTCGCTGATGTTCACCGCCTGGTAGTCGCCGCCGTTCCGGATGCCGAAGGTGCGCACCCGGCGCTGGATGGTGTACATCACGTCCATGGTGTTGCGGTCGTCGGCGTTGGCAAAGATCATGAACTGGGTCATGAGGGAGAACCGCTTGAAAGCAAACTTCAGTTCGCCCATGCTGCCGTAGTAGTCCAGATGGTCGTTGTCGATGTTCAGCACCACCGAGAAATAGGGGGTCAGCTTGAGGAAGGTCTCGGCAAACTCGCAGGCTTCCACCACGATGTCGTCGCCCATGCCCGCCTTGCCGTAGCCGTTGATGAGGGGCAGCTTGCCGCCGATGACCGCGCTGGGGTCGCGGCCGGCCAGCTCCAGAGCCGTGGTGATCATCGCAGTGGTGGTGGTCTTGCCGTGGGTGCCCGCCACGCAGATGCTGCTCTTGTACAGGCGGCTGACGTAGCCCAGCAGGACGCTGCGCTCGACGGTGGGGATGCCGTAGCTTTCGGCGGCGGCCAGCTCCACATTATCTTTGGAGATCGCGGCCGAATACACCACCATATCCGCCCCCACGATGTTGTTGGCATCGTGGCCCAGGGTCACCCGGATGCCCATGGCCCGCTCGGCCTGGATGATGCTGCCATCCAGCACGTCGCTGCCGGTGATCTGATAGCCCTTGGCCGCCAGGATCTGGATCAGCGGGAACATCCCGCTGCCCCCGCAGCCGATAAAATGGAGCTTGGTGACATGATCCAGCAGGCGCTGGTCATAATTGCTGAACATACTCATATAGGCTTTACCTCCCAAATATCGCGGCCTGGCCGGCCGCCAAGCGTCCGCCCGCAGGGGCCCGCCCCCGCAAGGACACAATGTTTCATTGTCACTGTTTATTATAGTATTTTTGGCCGGTGAAATAAACAGTTCCCCTGCATTTTCGAGAAAAAGCCGGAAATCGGGCCTGTTTTTTGTAGGATACTACAAAAGGTCACTTGCCCTTCCGCGCCAGGATCTCGTCCAGGATGGCCCCGGCCACCGCGTCCTTGCTCATCAGGGGCAGCTGACGGACCGCCCCGTCCGGCGTGAGGAAGGTGACCAGGTTGGTGTCCACCCCAAAGCCCGCGCCGGGGTCCTTGAGGTTATTGGCGACGATCATATCCAGGTTTTTGCGGCGGAGCTTGTCGGCCGAGTGGGCCACCATGTCCCGCGTCTCCATCGAGAAGCCGCAGAGGAACTGGTGGGTCTTGGCCGGGCCGATGGTGCCCAGAATGTCGGCGGTGCGGGTCAGGGGGATGCTCATCTCCCCTTCCGACTTTTTGACCTTGTCGGCGGCCACCGTGGCGGGGCGGTAGTCGGCCACCGCCGCCGCCATGACCAGAACATCCGTCTGGGCAAAGCAGCCGGTGACCGCCTCGAACATCTCCTGCGCCGACGTGACCGGCACATCCCGGACAAAGCGCAGCGGCTGCAGGGCGGTGGGCCCGTGGATGAGGGTGACCTCCGCCCCCCGCAGGGCGGCGGCCCGGGCCACCGCATACCCCATCTTGCCGGTGGAGTGGTTGGTCAGGCAGCGGACCGGGTCGATGGCCTCCTGGGTGGGGCCGGCGGTCACGGTGACGTGCAGCCCCGCCAGGTCCTTGGGGGCCAGGGCCCGGCTGATGTAGTCCAGCAGCACCTCGTCGGCGGGCAGGCGGCCCTTGCCCACGTCGTGGCAGGCCAGCTGGCCGCTCTCGGAGGGGATGACGGTAAAGCCGTACTTTTCAAGGGTACGGATGTTGTCCTGGGTGATGGGGTTTTCCAGCATGCCGGTGTTCATGGCGGGCGACACCAGTTTTGGGCACCGCGCCGCCAGCACGGTGGTGGTGAGCATATCGTCGGCGATGCCGTGGGCCATCTTGGCGATGACGTTGGCGGTGGCCGGCGCCACCAGGATGACGTCCGCCTTTTTGGCCAGCTCGATGTGGGTGACCTCGAACTTGAAATCCCGGTCGAAGGTGTCCACCATGCACTTGTGCCCGGTCAGGGTCTCAAAGGTCAGGGGCGTGATGAACTGGGTGGCGTTGCGTGTCATGATGACCTCCACGTCGGCCCCCCGTTTTTTCAGCGCGCTGGCCACCCCGGCCATTTTGTAAGCGGCGATGCCGCCGGTGACGCCCAACAGGACGCATTTGCCTTGCAGCTCCATATCGAAAAACCTCCCCGTATCTGTGTAAGGATAGTATAAACCAAACTGGGACGGTTGACAAGCGGGCGGGGAGTTTTGTGCATGCTGCGTACAATTGTGTTAAAAGCATGTGAAAATCGCGTATGTACAACGAAACAACGACGCGGTATAATAAACTTGCAATACAAGTATATAGCCAACGGCCGTTGATTGACTTCTATTCTTTGCACTTGACAGGATGTTGACTATTTTCAATCTGTAGGTGGTTAAGCAAAAGAGAGGCAGATAAAGTGGAATTTTTCAAGCAGAGAGGCCCGCTGTTTCATCATTTTATAGCGACATTGGTCTGTATCAGCATCATCTCTTCTTCACCAGTTCACAAATTGCGGGTGACTCTGGATCCGCTGGGGTTATGGTTCGATGTTTGGATTTTTGTTTTTGGTTTTTCAGCTTTCATCATAGCCCGCATGGCTTACGACCTGCTGCTTTTGAATGGCTTTGACGGGGCCTGGCAGTACCTCTACGGCCCGGTCAGCCAAGAGACCCGGGACGATCTGCGCCGGATGATCCTGTTTGAGAACTCGGACTATCCGGTCAGCAAAGGCTTTGCCAACGGTGCACTGATCTTGATGATGCTGGCCGTGGCCGCCTCCTTTGTCTGGTTTACCTTCCTGGCATAACGCTTACGCTTACTCATACCGCCCGCAGGGGACGCCCTGCGGGCTTTTTCTGCAGCTCTCTTTGTTGCCAAAGCGATGTGACGGAGAGGGCAACAAAAAAGCGCCCGTTTCCGGGCGCTGGCACGTTTGCATATTTTTTGTGAAAAAGAAAATTTTGCCGCCTTATCAGAAGGTCAGTTCCCCTTTCGGGTCGCGGGTCATCAGCTGGTGGACGGCCTCGGCGGGGCTCATGCCCTGGTTGACGATGGCGTTCACCGTCCGCACGATGGGCATATCCACCTGGTAGCGATCGCTCAGCTCGATGGCGGCGGGCAGGGCGTTCATGCCTTCCACCACCATCCCCACTTCCTTGACGGCCTGGGCAGGGGTGCGGCCCTGGCCGATCAGCTGGCCGGCGCGGTTGTTGCGGCTGTGCTGGCTGGTGGCGGTGACGATCAGGTCGCCGATGCCCGCCAGGCCCGCAAAGGTGTGGATGTTGCATCCCATGGCGGAGCCCAGCCGCGCGATCTCCGCGATGCCGCGGGTGATGAGGGCCGCGCGGGCGTTGTCGCCGTAGCCCAGGCCGGTGGAGATGCCCACGCCCAGGGCGATGACGTTCTTCATGGCGCCGCTCAGCTCCACCCCTTTGATGTCGGGGTTGGTGTAGACACGCATGCAGCCGTTGGTAAAGGCTTCCTGCACGATCTCGGCGGCCTCGGTGTCGGGCGAAGCCGACACGATGGTGGTGGGCAGGTCCAGGGCCACTTCCTCGGCGTGGGTGGGGCCGGACAGGGCCACCAGCCGGATGCCCCGGGGGCCGTCCTCCTTGCCCAGCTCGTCGGCCAGGACCTCGGTCATGGTGAAGAGGGTGTCCTGTTCGATGCCCTTGGCCACGTCCACGATCACCTGGCCGTAGCGGATGTGGGGCCGCGCCTTGGCGGCCGTGGACCGGACGAACACCGAAGGCACCGCGAACACCAGAATATCCTGGCCGCTGCACGCCTCGGCCAGGTCTTTGGTGAAGCGCAGGGTCTCGGGCAGGACCATGCCCGGCAGGTTGGGGTGAACATGGGTCTGCGCAAGGCTGTCGATCTCCTGCGGGATGGCCGACCAAAGCAGCACGTCGCTGCCGTTCACCGCCAGCATCCGCGCCAGGGCGGTCCCCCAGGTGCCTGCGCCCAAAATACCAATCTTTCGTGCCATCATGCAGCCTCCTTGTGCGCTGTTGTGATAAGTTGCAGGGTTTTGTCTATTGTACCCCAAAAGGGCGGGCCGCGTCAAGCCGCGCGGCGGCCGCCGCCCAGCTTCCAGACCATCCAGGCGATCAGCAGGGCGCCCCCCAGGATGACCACCACCCACATCCCGGACACCCAGAGGGGCTGCTCGTACACGTAAAAGAACGGGTACGGCCCTTTGTACACCCGGGCAACGTTGGCCGCCAGCATGATGCCGCCATAAACCAGGGTGGGCGCCATGGCGCAGCCGATGGCCCGCCGGGGCAGAGCAGGTGCCCGCTCCAGCAGGACAAAGGACAAAAAGGCCGTCACCGGGTTGAGGAAATGGTTGTACAGCATCGAGCTGGTCAGCAGCATGACGTAATGGCCGTCGGGGCCGTACATGGGGGCCAGCACGAACACCACCGTCAGGAACGTCAGCATCAGGCAGCAGGTGACCATATACTTGAGGGTGCGGGCCCAGGCCGGCATTTCGCCGCCGGCCAGCAGCGCCCGCAGCTGGCAGAGGGCCACCGCCAGGCAGACCCCCATGGCGAACAGGTTGGACAGCTCGGTGTAAAACAGGAACATCTGCTCGTGGACCCCGCTCCAGCTCAGGGGGATGGCTTTCAGCTCCATCCAGACCACGGCCAGGTTGGCCAGGATGGACAGGGTCTTTTGCAGGCGGCTCGTGTACATGGACGTCCCCTCTTACTTTGCGGTGTTGATGAAGTGCCGGTTGTCCACCAGGTACTTGATGCCCGAGATGGCGGTGACGGCGGCCACCAGCCAGCACAGGGCGTTGGCGATCAGCCCCACGGCCAGCGGGTCGGTGGGGCCGCCCAGCGCCGCGGCAAAGTAATAGAAGATGATGCTCAGCATCTGCAGCACCGTCTTGACCTTGCCCCACATATTGGCCGCAATGACCTTGCCGTCCTTGGCGCCGGCCGCCACCATCCGCAGGCCCGAGACCGCAAACTCCCGGGTCAGAATGATGGTCAGCACCACCGGCGAGCAGACCCCGTCCCGCATCATGTACAGGAAGGCGACGGTGGTCAGCACCTTGTCGGCCAGGGGGTCGGCAAATTTGCCAAAGTCGGTGATCATATGCCACTTGCGGGCCAGGTGCCCGTCCAGATAGTCGGTAAAGCTGGCCAGGGCAAACACCACCCCCGCCGCCAGGTACAGCCCGGGCTGATAGCCCGCCGTCCCGTACTGGGTCAGGGATACGAACACCATGAACACCGGCACCAGCAGAATGCGGGCCAGGGTCAGTTTATTGGGCAGATTCATCGTCGGTCCCTCCTGTTTCGGTTCCTTCCGCGACCCGGCCGTACAGGTCGTAGAGGTCGCTTTCCTCAATGCGGATGTTGTAGAACTGGCCGGGGTACAGGGGCTCGTCGCTGGCCACGCAGACCGCCCCGTCGATCTCGGGGGCGTCGGCGGTGGTGCGGCAGATGTACAGGCCGCTTTCGTCGTCCAGACCGTCGCAGAGCACCCGCAGGGTCTGGCCCACCTTTTCGGCCTGCTTGCGGGCCATGATGCCGGTCTGGATCTCCATCACGATCTCAGCCCGGCGTGCCTTGGTCTCCTCGTCCAGCTGGCCCTCCATGGCGGCGGCGCGGGTGTTCTCCTCCGCCGAGTAGGCAAAGCAGCCCAGCCGGTCGAACTCCACCGCCTTGACAAACTCGCACAGCTCCTCAAACTGGGCCTCGGTCTCGCCGGGGAACCCTGCGATCAGGGTGGTGCGCAGGGTGATGCCGGGGATGGCCGCCCGCAGCCGCCCGATGACCTCCAGCAGCTCCGCTTTGGTGGAGCGGCGGTTCATGTTGCGGAGGATCTCGTCGCTGCAGTGCTGGATGGGCAGGTCCAGGTAGGGCAGGACCTTCCCGTTGCGCTGCATGGCGGCGATGAAATCGTCGGTGATCCGCTCGGGGTAAGCGTAGAGGATGCGGATCCACTCGATCCCGTCGATCTCGTTCAGGCGGTCCAGCAGGGTGCAGATGCTGCCCGGCTTGCCCCAGTCCTCGCCGTAGGCGGTGGGGTCCTGGGCCACCACGATCAGCTCCCGGACCCCTTCGCTGGCCAGCCAGCGGGCCTCGGCCACACAGTCGTCCATGTCGCGGCTGCGCAGCGGCCCCCGGATCAGGGGGATGGCGCAGTAGTGGCAGCGGTTGTTGCAGCCCTCCGCGATCTTGAGGTAGGCGTAGTGGGCGGGGGTGCCGATGACCCGCTTGCCCCCCAGGGGGAAGTCCCGCTTGGGGCCGTAAGCCTCCAGCTGCTCGCCGCCGGCCACCCGGGCGGCGATCTGGTCGATGACGCTGTTGGAGGCGCAGCCCACCACCGCGTCCACTTCGGGGATCTCGGTGCGGATCTGGCTGCGGTAGCGCTCGGCCAGGCAGCCGGTGACCACCACCTTCAGGGCGGGGTTCTGCTGCTTATAGCTGCAGGCCTCCAGGATGTTCTCGATGGCCTCGGTCTTGGCGCTCTCGATAAAGCCGCAGGTGTTCACCAGCACCATGTCGGCGTCGGCGACGTCGGCCACCGTCTCGTGGCCGGCAGCCAGCAGGGTGTAGACCATCCCATCCAGGTCCACCTGGTTTTTGGGACAGCCCAGAGATATACAGGCAATCTTCATGTCTCGCTCGTCTTTCTGTTTGGTTTGCTTATGCTTCCTCCCCGTCGGGGGCGTCCAGCGCCTGGCGGATCACCCGATGAGGGAACCCCCGCCGGGCCAGCGCCGCGGCCACCAGGTCCCGCCGGCCGGCGGCCAGTTTGGCCCGGTACGGCCCGGCCACCAGGGCGCGGGCGGCTTCCAGCTCGGGGTCCTCCCCTGCCTCGCCGGGGGCGTAGGCGGCTTCCAGCGCCGCGTCGATCTGCCCGTCGGTCAGGCCCTTGCCCCGCAGGGCCAGGGCTGCCGCCAGGCGGCTTTTGCGCGCCCGCCGCAGGCTGCGGGCCTTGGCCTCGGCGTAGCGCTGGTCGTCCACCAGCCCCGCCTCCACCAGGGCGGCCACCGTCCCGGCGGCGGCCTCGGGGGTAAAGTGGGCGCACAGTTTTTCGTACAGCTCCGCCGAAGCGTAGTCCCGCCCCGTCAGCAGGGCCAGCGCGCGGGCGCGGGCCCCGGCCGGGTCGGCGGAACGTTCTGCGGGGTCCTCCCCGCGGCGGGCCCTGCGCTGCTGCCAGGGCATGGCTTAGTCCTCCACCATGATGTCCAGCTCGCTCTCGCTGCTGGGGGCGGGGGCCTTGACCACGGGGCCGGCGCTCTTGGCGGCTTCCTTGTCCTTGGCCTCCTCCTGGGCGGCGACGGCGGCGCTGCCCTTGGCCAGGGCGCCCCGGCGGCCGGTGGAATACAGCTTGTCGGCGTTGGCCCGGATCTGGCCCTCGATGTCGTTGGCGATCTCGGGGTTGTCGGCCAGGAACTGCTTGGCGTTGTCCCGGCCCTGCCCCAGGCGGATGTCCCCATAGTTGAACCAGGCGCCGCTCTTCTGGACGATGCCCAGTTTGACGCCCACGTCCACCAGCTCGCTCATCTTGGAGATGCCCTTGCCGAACATGATGTCGAACTCGGCCTCGCGGAAGGGGGGCGCCACCTTGTTTTTGACCACCTTGGCCCGGGTGTGGTTGCCGATGAACTGGCCGGAAGAGTCCTTCAGCCCTTCGACCCGGCGGACGTCGATGCGGACCGAGGCGTAGTATTTCAGCGCCCGGCCGCCGGTGGTCACCTCCGGGTTGCCGTACATGACGCCCACCTTTTCCCGCAGCTGGTTGATAAAGACGCAGACGGTGTTGGTCTTGCCGATGACCGAGGTCAGCTTGCGCATGGCCTGGCTCATCAGGCGGGCCTGCAGGCCCACGTGGCTGTCGCCCATCTCGCCCTCGATCTCGGCCCGGGGCACCATGGCGGCCACCGAGTCGATGACGATGGCGTCGATGGCGCCCGAGCGGACCAGGGCCTCACAGATCTCCATGGCCTGCTCGCCGGTGTCGGGCTGGCTGACCAGCAGGCTGTTGATGTCCACCCCCAGCGCCGCGGCGTAGTTGGGGTCCAGGGCGTGCTCCACGTCCACGAAGGCCACTTCGCCCCCCTTTTTCTGGGCTTCGGCCAGGATGTGCAGCGCCAGGGTGGTCTTGCCGCTGGACTCCGGGCCATAGATCTCGATGATCCGGCCCCGGGGCACGCCGCCCACCCCCAGCGCCAGGTCCAGCCCCAGGCTGCCGGTGGAGATGGCCTCCACCTGCAGGGCGGCGCTGTCGCCCAGCTTCATGATGGCCCCTTTGCCGAACTGCTTTTCGATCTGGGCCAGCGCGGTGCTCAGCGCTTCCTTTTTGGCGTCCGGCTCGGTCTTTTTGACCGCCGAGGCCACCGCCGCATTCTGATTTTTTGCCATACCCTGATGCTCCTTTACAACAGATTCTTTTCCCTTACAGTATACCACAAATCCGCCAAATTACAACAGTAAGTTGTGGTCGCTTTCCCTTTCACGCCTCGGCCAAAGGCCGCCGGGCCGTGATGCAGCGGTCGTTGCCGGCGTAGTCTTTCCGGCAGGCGATGCCGGCCCAGCCCCGGGCCGCCAGCAGGGCGGCCACCGCCTCCCGCTGCTGCCAGCCGATCTCCAGCACCAGAGCTCCCCCGGGGCGGAGAGCCGCCTGGTAATGCTCCGCCAGCGCGCGGTAAAAATCCAGCCCGTCGGCGCCGGCGGCCAGGGCCATGGCGGGCTCCCGGGCCGTCTCGGGCTGCAGGCGCGTCATCTCCTCCGCCGTCAGGTAGGGGGGATTGGAGACGATCAGGTCCAGCCCGCCCTCGGGCAGCGTCTGCCAGTAGGCGAACAGGTCTCCTTCCACCACCTCCACCGCGGGCGGGGCCCCGGCGGGCAGGCCCAGCCGGGCGTACAGAGCTGCCTCATCGAAAGCGTCGGGCTCCAGCAGATCCTCCATCCCGCCGGGGACGGCTTCCAGCGCCCCCGACAGGGCGCAGCGGGCGTTCAGCCGGAGATACGGCAGGGCCTCCGGGCTTTTTTCCAGGCAGACGACCCGGGCGTCGGGCCGCAGGGCTTTCACCCCCAGGCCCAGGCAGCCGGTGCCGGCGCAGAGGTCCAGCACCCGGGGGTTTTCCACCCCGTCCAGCAGCCGGACGGCCGTCTCGGCCACCACCTCGGTGTCGGGGCGGGGGCAGAGGACCCCCGGCCCCACCGCCAGCTCAAAGGTCAAAAAGGGCCACCGCCCGCAGATGTACTGCAAAGGCTCCCGGCCGGCCCGGCGGGCCGTCAACTCTTCCAGGCGGGCGGCTTCCTCCGCCGACAGCGGCCGGTCCGACAATCGGGCGTCCCGGCCGGCCGCCAGCCGGAACAGCTCCCGGGCGTCAAAGCCGGCGTCCGGGCAGCCGGCGGCTTCCAGGCGGGCTTCCACCTGGGCCAGGGCCTGCCGGGGGGCCAGGCCGGCGGTCACCACCGGCCCTCCTCGGGGCGGTCGGGCAGCACCGGCCTGACTGCCTCGATGGCCACCTCGATCATGCTGTCGTCCGGCTCAAAGACGGTCAGCCGCTGGACCCACAGGCCCGGCTGCCGGACGATGCGGCTGAACAGGCTGTCCGACCGGCCGCACCATTTGAGCACCTCGTAGCTGATGCCCATCACCACCGGCAGCAGCAGCAGTTTGAGCAGGACCCGCAGCCCGGTGCTGCTCCAGGGCAGCACGCTGTACAAAAACACGCTGATGATGACCACCAGGATCAGGAAGCTGGTGCCGCACCGGGGGTGGAAGCGGGTGTACTTGCGGACGTTTTCCACCGTCAGGGGGTCCCCCGCCTCATAGCAGGCGATGGTCTTGTGCTCGGCCCCGTGGTAGCGGAACACCCGCTCGATCTCCTTCATCCGGGAGATCAGATACATATAGCTCAGGAAGATGGCCACCTTCAGCACCCCTTCCAGGATGACCCGGGGCCAGCGCCCCAGCTCGATGAAGTGCCCCACCCCCGCCGTCACCATGGTGGGCAGGACGGTGAACAGCAAAATGGCCCCCAGGCCACCCACGATGGCCGCGCCGGTCAGCAGGACCTTTTCGGCTTTTTCGCCCAGATGTTCTCCCACCCATTTTTCAAAGGCGGTCTCCTCTTCTTCCTCGTCGTAGTCCTCCCCCATGCTGACCTGGGCCGAGTACATCATGTACCGGTAGCCCACCACAAGGCTCTCGATCATCGAGACAGCCCCCCGCACAATGGGGAGCTTCATCCAGCTTTTGCGGGTGGGGATGGGGTCGATCTTGGTCTCGATGCTCCCGTCGGGGCGGCGGACGGCGCAGCAGATCTGCTTTGGCCCCCGCATCATGATGCCCTCCATCAGGGCCTGCCCGCCCACGCTGGTCTTGAAACATTCTTTTTTGGCTTGATGGTTCATTGGTTCTTTCTTCTCCTGTGTTCTCCCCCGCCCTCTTGCGCCGGGGGCCGGGTTACAATTTTTTATACAAAGGCAGCCCCAGGGTGACCACCGTCCCCTTGCCCAGGGTGCTGCGCAGGTCCAGGGTGCCGTCCAAAGCGGTCATGATGGAATCCACCAGCGCCAGCCCGATGCCGCTGCCCCGCACCGCGTTGCTGCCCTTGAAGAATTTGCCCTTGACGCTGCCCAGGTCCTCGGGGGGGATGCCCCGGCCCTGGTCGATGATCTCCACAAAGGCCTTGTACTCCCCCGCCCACAGCTTGACGGTGATCCGCCCGCCGGGGGCCGAATACTTGATGGCGTTGTCCAGCACGTTGATAAAGACCTGCCGCAGCCGGCCGGGGTCGGCGTAGACCGGGATCATCTCCTCCGGCTCGGCATAGTGGAGGACCAGCCCCTCCTGGATCATCCGGGGCTCACAGAACAGCAGGGCGTCGGTCAGCTCGGCCACCAGGTCCAGGGGGCGGCATTCCATGTGGATGCCCCCGTTCTGCAGCCGGCTGAAGTCCAGCAGCTCTTCCACCATGCTGTACAGCCGCCCTGTCTCACTGTGGATGATCTCCAGTCCCTTGCGGTAGTTCAGGTCCTCCGGGTCGTCCAGGGCTTCCAGGGTCTCCACCCAGCCCCGGATGGAGGTCAGAGGGGTGCGCAGCTCGTGGGACACCGAGGAGATGAACTCGTTTTTCATCTTTTCGGTCTCGGCCAGGCCCTGGGCCATCCGGTTGATGCTGCCCCGCAGCCGGTCCAGCTCGTCCCGGGGCGGGTCGGCCTCGGGCAGGCGGATGTCCAGGTCGCCCCGGGCAATGTCGGCGGCGGCGCGCTCCACCTGGCCCAGGGGCACCACGATGCTGCGCACGAAGTACAGCCCGGAGGCCGCCGCGATGCCCAGGGCCACCGCCCCCGCCACCAGGCCCAGCAGCACGGCGCTGCGGATCTGCTGGCGGATCAGCGCCAGGCTGGTCACCAGACGCATGGCCACGATCTCCTCGGCGGCGTAGGGCACCAGGCAGCAGACCGACATGACCGGCTCCCCGGTGGAGGTGGTATACACCGCCGCGCCGTAGCCGTCGGCGGCGGTCTGGGCCTGCTCGAAGTCGTCGGGGACGATGATGCCCCCGGCGTTGGTGCCGCTGGTGCTGGCGATGACGTTGCCGCTGCCGTCCAGCAGCATGAACTCGTATTTGTCCTTGTCCGAGAACTGCTCCACCATCCGGCGCAAAGCAAAGCTGCGGCTGGCGGCGGTGCGCTGGACGGTGCCGCTGCTGTACACCTTCAGCTGCCCGTTGATGGAGGAAAACCGCCGGTACATGCTCTGCTGCACGCCGTCGTGGTAGCCCTGGATGGTGCTGTACAGGAACATCCCCTCGATCACCGCCAGCAGCAGCACGATGACCAGCAGGCTGCCCCGGGCCCACCGCCGGGTGATGCCGCTGCGCAGCCCCGCGCCGGGGCTGGCGCGCCTGCGGGGTTTCAGGCGCCTGTTCTTGTTCACGTCCGTCATAGGGGGGTCACTCTTCCCAGCGGTAGCCATAGCCCCACACCGTCAAAATGTGGGCCGGGTGGGAGGGCTCGTCCTCGATCTTCATCCGCAGGCGGCGGATGTTGACGTCCACGATCTTGACGTCCCCGAAATAATTTTCGCCCCAGACCCCTTTCAGGATCTTTTCCCGGCTGAGGGCGGTGCCGGGGCTGTGGAAAAACAGCTCCATGATCTGGAACTCCACCTGGGTCAGCTCGATGGGCCGGCCGGCCTTGAGCAGCAGCCGGCGGTTCTCGTCCAGGATAAACTCCCCGCTGACCAGGGCGGTGGGGGCGTGGCCCCCTCCGGCGCTGCCCCGGCCCACCCGGCGGCAGAGGGCCTCCACCCGGGCCAGCAGCTCGCTGACCGAAAAGGGCTTGGTCATATAGTCGTCCGCGCCGATGGACAGGCCCCGGATCTTGTCCTGCTCCTGGCCTTTGGCGCTGAGGATGATGATGCCGATCTTCTGGTTGGAACGGCGGATGGTCTCGCAGAGGGAGAAGCCGTTCATCCCGGGCAGCATCACATCCAGGATGGCGGCGCTGCAATCCTGGGCCTGTTCCAGCAGGGCCAGCGCCACCTCGGCGCTGCCGGCCTCCAGCACTTCCATCCCGCTGCGGCGCAGGTTCAGGGCGATCACCTCGCGGATGCTGGCTTCGTCCTCTACCACCAGTACTTTTACCATCGGTTTCCCTCCTTACAAGATATAGAACGAGCGGGACAGCCGGTACAGCTGGTCCATCAGCTGGACGTCCGGCCCGAACTGGGCCTGCACCAGGCGGCTGGACACCACCCCCAGGCGGGTCCAGCCGGGGGTCCGGTCCGCGATGCTGGTCACCCGCACCGTCAGGTACAGCCGGGACCCGTCCTGGCTGCGCAGTTCCACCGTATCCTCCTCCGGGCCGTCGGTCAGCATCAGGATGCCGTACCATTCCATGGGCAGCTCCAGATAAAAGCCCAGCTCCTCGTCCAGCAGGCCAAAGCTCTTGCGGGGCTGGGCGCTGGTGTAGTCCATCCAGAGGATGAAATCCATCCGCCGCCCCTGGTCCATGTTGATCAGGCCGGCCCCCTCGGGCTGGGTGGGGATCTCCACCACCCCGTCCCGGTCCAGGTCCCGGCTGGTCAGGTCGGGGACGTTCCGCAGCGACGCCTCGTACAGCGCATCCGCGCCGATCTGGCGGGCCGGCTCCATCTTCTGGGTCTTTTCGTTGTAGCGCAGCAGCACCGAGGCCAGGTTGCTGCCCGTCACCCCGGTCCAGCCGTCCAGCACCAGATACTGCCCGCCGTAGGCCCCCATGCCCGCCGCCAGGGAGGCGCAGCCAGTGAAGCGGTCTGCCGACAGGCCCATCACTGCGGCCTGCCGGAAGCTCCCCTCCCGGTCCGAGGTCAGCAGCTTGATCCGGGAGGCCCCCTCGGCGTCGGTGTCCATGACCACCAGGTCCTCGTAGCCGGTGCCGGTGATGTTCTCGATCAGGTATTGGTCGTAGGGCTCGGCCAGGATGGCCTCGATCTTCCCCTCCTGGTAGGCGTAGACCGCCAGATAGCTGTCGGCCTGCTGGGCGGTGTAGCCCACCAGGATCTGGTTGGCGCCCCCCTCCTGCAGGCGGGCAAAGCGGACGGTGTCCACCGTGTCGGTCAGGCCCTCCACGGCGTCCTGCACCTGCCAGAGGCCCTCGGCATCCTTTTGCAGCACCGCCAGGCAGATATTGGGCACGTCCGCCGCGGTGTACAGGACGGCGGCGTCCTGCACGCCGTCCCCGTCAAAGTCGCTCATCAGGAAGGGGGACAGCAGCTCGCCGTTCAGCGGGTAGCGCAGCTGGGCGCTCTGGCCCAGCCACCCGTCCAGGGCGGCCTGGATCTCGCCGTAGTCCCCTTCCAGACGGGGGGCGCGCAGCAGCTCCTCCACCGAGGTCCGCTCGGCCCCCGGCAGGGCGCATCCCGCGCACAGGGCCGCGGCGCACACCGCCGCCGCCAGCCGTACCCAGCCTTTCATCCGCCATGCCCCCTTCCATGCACATTTGCTTTTCTATTGTATCATTGATTTGTGACAAATTCTATAGACAGGGCAAAAAAGTCACCGTCGCCCCGCCTGCCGCCCCGGCCAACGACAAAAATCAAAAAAGTCCCGTCCAGCCGACATGTGCGGATGGACGGGACACATACAGGGAAATTGATCGCTGAGAGTGTGCGAGGCCGCAAGGCCGAGTGCGCGGTTCAGCGCTCAATTTTGTCCCCAGGGGGCAGCCGCGCCAAGCGCGTCCAGTGGACGAAGCAGCGAAGGCGCGGCTGGCGCAGCGCTCCGTTTTTCGCAAGCGCCCACTGTGGCGCGCTGCGAAAATCGGCTAAGCGCAAGA
>DXBJ01000029.1 GCA_019116585.1 Candidatus Faecalibacterium gallistercoris
GTATCCCCCTGGGGACAAAATTGAGCGCTGAACCGCGCACTCGGCCTTGCGGCCTCGCACACTCTCAGCGCTCAATTTCCCTGTATGTGTCCCGTCCATCCGCACATGTCGGCTGGACGGGACTTTTTTGACGGTCTGCGAGACTTCCCCGGAAGTCTCGATTTTTTGTGCGTTTTTGTGCGGTCCGCCGGGGCAGCGGGGCCGCCCTGCGGCCATGGCACAGAGCGCTGGCGCCGTCCGCGCCAGCCTTGCTTTTTCCTGGATTTTTGCAAAAAGGACTATAGTCCCGGCCCGCCCTGTGGTAGAATAGGGGCGAAAGACGGCGCAGGGGCGGCCGTCCACGGCCCCACAGGAGGAAGATCATGAACCAATATTTTGAAGTGATCCAGCAGGCGATGATCCTTTACCCGGTCATCGTGGTGCTGGTCACCATCCCGTACATCGCCTGGAACTACCACAAATACGGCTCGGTGCTCAGCCTGCGGGTGCTGATCGTCTATTCCTTTATCCTGTACCTGCTCTGCGTGTACTGCCTGGTGATCCTGCCCCTGCCCTCGCCGGAGGAGGCCTCCCTCCTCCACGGGCGCCGGATGCAGCTGACCCCCTTTGCCTTTGTGGGGGCGGTGATCCGGCAGGCCGGGATCGTGCCGGGGGACCCGGCCACCTGGCGCAGGATCCCCAGCAGCAGCTCTTTTTGGACCACCCTGTTCAACCTGTTCATGACCCTGCCCTTCGGGGTGTATCTGCGGTACTATTTTTGCTGCGGGTGGAAAAAGACCCTGGGCCTGGCCTTTGGGCTTTCGCTGTTCTGCGAGCTGACCCAGCTCAGCGGGCTGTACTTCCTGTACCCCGGCAGCTACCGCCTGTTCGATGTGGACGATCTGATCGCCAACACCGCGGGCAGCATGGTGGGCTATGCCCTGGCGGGGCCGCTGGAGATGCTCCTGCCCAGCCGGCAGGAGCTGGACGCGGCCAGCTTCCAGCGGGGGACCGAAGTCTCCTTCCCCCGGCGGGTGTTCTCCTTCGGGGTCGATCTGGTGTGCGTGGAGCTGCTGTCCCTGGCGCTGGGCGGGGCGTCGGCCCTGCTGGGGGCCGCGCTGCCATCGCTGGCCGGCCCGGTGCTCTTTTGGGCCTATTTCGCCCTGGTGCCCCTGGCCTGGCAGGGCCGGACCCCCGGCAAGCGCCTGACCCGCCAGCGCATCGTCCATACGGGGGGCGGCCCCGCCCGGCCCTACCAATACGCCCTGCGGTACGGCCTGCTGCTGCTGGGGCTGTGGGGCGCGCCCCGGGCCCTGAATGCCCTGGTGGACTTGGGCGCCGAAGTGGGGGTGCTCAACGGGCTGGCCGGCTTTGTGCTGTGGCTGATCCTGTCCGGGGGGTATTTGTTCTATCTGTTCTACGCTGCGCTGATGATGGCCTTCCACCGCCCCCTCTACTACGAAAAATGGTCCCGCACCGAGACCGTCAGCACGGTGGAAGGGCAGGGCGAGTCTTAGGGGGTATCTGAAAACGCTTCACACGGCCCCATTCTACCAGAAAGGCGCGTCTGCCGCGTTGCATTCCACCAAAGCAGCCGCCCCGGCACGCCCTGAGCCCCCGCAGCCTTCGCGGCGGATTTAACATTTCTGCAACAAAACGCAAACAGACCGCCAATCATCCGGCGGTATGCTGAAAAGACAAAGCGCGGTGCAGGGTTTCAGTCTGCCATGACCGCCGGCACCGCGGCGGCAGCCTGCGGGCTGGTGCTGGGGCTGGCTCTTTTCATGATAGGTTCCGCCGGCCGGCGGCTGCGGCGCTTTGACAGGGAGGATCGGATATGATACACATTCTGGTTTTGGAGGACGACGTCAAGCTCAATCAGGTGGTCTGCACCTACCTCAATGACAGCGGCTTTGCGGCCAAAGGCTGCCTGGATGCCAACAGCGCCTACGACGAGCTGTACAGCCGCCTGTACGACCTCATCATCTCGGACATCATGATGCCGGGGGTGGACGGGTTCGAGTTTGCCCGGACGGTGCGGAAGATCAACCGGCACATCCCCATTCTGTTCATGTCGGCGCGGGACGATCTGTCCGCCAAGCAGAAGGGGTTCCAGCTTGGCATCGACGACTACATGGTCAAGCCCATCGACCTGAGCGAGCTGGTGCTGCGGGTGCGGGCGCTTTTGCGCCGGGCCAACATCGAGGCCGAGCGGAAAATCACGGTGGGCAACCTGGTGCTGGACGCCGACGGCCTGACGGCCGAGGTGGACGGGGAGGAGATCCCCGTCACCACGCGGGAGTTCCATATCCTGTTCAAGCTGTTGTCCTACCCCAAAAAGACCTTTTCACGCGCCCAGCTGATGGATGAGTTCTGGGAGATGGGCAGCGACACCGGCCTGCGGGCGGTGGACGTCTACATCACCAAACTCCGGGATAAATTCTCGGCCTGCGACGGCTTTGAGATCAAGACCGTCCGGGGCCTGGGCTACAAGGCGGTGCTGAAATGAAGCAGGTGGAAAACAGCGTCTATGGTCCGGTGCGGGTCAGCCGGTTCCCCGTCTCCCAGTTTTTTCTGTTCTTTGGAGGGGGGCTGCTGGCGTCGGGCATCCACATGGGGCTGCTCACGCTGATGGACGAGGTGGACGCTGCCGACCTGATCCAGGTCACAGTGCCCATCCTCTACTGGGCCGCCGTCTCCCTGGGGCTGACCCTGCTGACCCGCCGCTGTATGCGGGAGACCTTTGAAAAGCCGGTGCAGGAGCTGGCCGCGGCCACCCGGAAGGTGGCGGAGGGGGATTTCTCGATCTATGTGCCGCCCCTCCACACCGCGGACCGGTACGACTACCTGGATGTGATGATCCTGGATTTCAACAAGATGGTGGCCGAGCTGGGGAGCGTCGAGACCCTCAAGACGGATTTTTTTGCGAACGTCTCCCACGAGATCAAGACGCCCCTTGCCGTGATCCAGAACACCGCCCAGCTGCTGAAGAGCAGGTCCCTCCCTCCGGAGCAGCGGGAGGAATATGTGGACACTATCGAGAAATACGCCCATCGCCTGGCCGACCTCATCACCAACATCCTCAAGCTGAACAAGCTGGAAAAACAGACGATCCAGCCCAGGGCGGAGCCCTACGACCTGACCGCCCAGCTGGCCGACTGCGCCCTGCTCTTTGAGAGCCGCTGGGAGGAAAAGGGCATCGACTTCGAGGCCGACTTCGAGGACCAGGCCGTGATCCAGGCCGACCCCAGCCTGCTGGAGCTGGTGTGGAACAACCTGCTCTCCAACGCCATCAAGTTCACCCCGCCGGGCGGGACGGTGGCGCTGCGCCAGACCTCCACGCCGGACGCCATCCAGGTGACGGTGGCGGACACCGGCCGCGGCATGAGCGAGGAGACCATGCAGCACATCTTCGACAAATTCTACCAGGGAGACACCTCCCACGCCGCCGAGGGCAACGGCCTTGGCCTGGCGCTGGTGCTGCGCATCCTGCAGATGACAGGAGGCTCCATCTCGGTGGAGAGCGCCCTGGGCAAGGGCAGCGCCTTCACGGTGCGTCTGCCCAGAAAACAGGAAGGAGGACCAGACCATGCGTGAGCTCCGGGAGGACAGTGCGCCCTATGTGGGCTACGACTACAAGGAGATCCCGGCAAACGCCGACAAGACCCCCCTCTATCTGGACGGCTACGAGAGCTTTGGCTGGGTATTGGAGGAGCGCCCCGGCACCCAGCCCCTGAAAAACAAGGGGAAACTGGTGCTCCGCCGGGACCGGAAGATCGTCAACAAGATGGAGCTGACCCGGCTGCAGCGCCACTTCGAGGCCTGCCTGCGGGAGCTGGACCAGCTGGAAGAGTCCCGCACCGCCCGGGCGCGGATCTGCGCGGTGATGACAGGCATTCTGGGCACCGCCTTCCTGGCCGGGTCCACCTTTGCAGTGACCCACCAGCCGCCCATGGTAGCCCTGATGGTGGTGCTGGCCGTGCCGGGGTTTGCAGGGTGGATCGCGCCCTGGTTTTTGTACCGGGCCATGGTCCGCCGCCGCGCCCAGGTGGTGGACAAACTGGTGGAACAGAAATACGACGAGATCTACGATCTCTGTGCAAAAGGGCACAGCCTGCTTTAAAGCGGCCTGCGCCTTTTGCGGCCTGCGGCCCGCGGACACTTCGTGCCCGGCGGGCTTTTTATTTTACTCTAACGCAAGGCAAATAAAACGGTAACACGGAGCTGGTATCCTGTCGCCGGTGAAACGCGAAACGGGCGGAGCTGTACCTGCCCAACCAGCTCTGGGCCGAGCTGACCGCCAGCCGGCAGGCCGTGCGGCTGCAATGGGACCCGGTTTGAAATTTTAACAATTCTCAAACCCGGGCACAACAAAACCCCAACAGCAGCGGTGTAGAATCCATCTTGCAAACGGGGAAAACAAACGCAAAGGAGGAAAACGCGATGGACAAAAAGAAGCTCTTGTGGGCCGCGCTTGCGGCAACGGCAGGCTGCGGCGCGGCGGCGGGCCTGTGGTGGTTTGCCAGGAACCGCCGCTGGGAAAGGAGATGACCCGCATGGCTTACCGTTTGAAGCCGGGCAAGCTGGGGCGGAAGGCGATGGCCGCCTACGACAAGGTGCAGAGGGCTTTCGTCGACCGCTTTCTGGAAAAAGACCCCGACAGCCCCTCGGGCTACGCCCTCAGGACCGGCGAGACCGGCCGCAAAGCGGCCGCCGCCTACCAGGCGATCGAGGACCATGTCGTGGGCGCATACAAGAAGGTCGAGACGGCCTTTGTAGACGCTTTTTTGGAAGAAACAGACCCTTCGCCCAAGACGGCGGAGGGGCAACAGCAAACAGGAGGAAATCATGAAAAAGAGTAATTTTGTCGCCCTGATCCTGGGCACCGTCGGCTGTGTGTTCTTTGCATTGGGGATGTGTATGTGCCTGATCCAGGAGTGGGGGGTATCCCGCCAGGGTATCGTCTGCGGCGCGGCAGGGCTTGTGGTCCTGCTGGCCGACCTGCTGATCTGGCGCAAAATGGAGGGCAAGGCCCCCATCGTCGTCAGCCCCAGGACGCTGGGCCTGGTGGCGCTGGGCGTGGCCGGCGCTCTGCTCCTGGGGGTCGGCATGTGCCTGTCGATGGTCTTTGGCAAGCTGGTGGCCGGCATTGTGGTGGGCCTGATCGGGATCGTGGCCCTGCTGCTGCTGATCCCCCTGGCCAAAGGCCTGAAGGATTGAGCCCCCGTTCTGCAAAGGGGCGGCCCGAAGGCCCGCTCCGCTTCCCCTGCCCAAACAACGATCCAACCAAATGCGTAAAAAGGAGAAAAAACCATGTCTGCACAGATGAAACTTCCCGCCAGCCACACCGCCCTGCATGAGGACGAAATGATGTACACGACCGGCGGCGCAGCCGTCGATACCGTCGCCAGGGCCGTGGTGGCCGTAGGCGGGGCCGCAGCCCTCCTGGTGGTGGGCGGCGTGGCGGCCCGGGCCATCCTGAGCGTTTTCGGGGGGCAGGGCGGCCTGGCCGGCGCCATCGAGGACAGCGTTGCCGCCGGCCAGAACTTCATCGACGGCGCGCTGGCCGCCGGCCGGAACTTCCTGAACAGCCTGATGGGCCTGTAAAGCGGCCTTTCCGGACAAATTGCCGCCCTCTTCCTACCTTGCTGCATAGCGTCAAAAAGGTCCCGGCCGGACACGTTGTCCAGCCGGGACCTTTTTTGGTTTGCCTGGCCCGGGGCCGGTTGGCCTCAGGATTTCGGAGCGGGGGCGCGGATCAGTGGGTCCCGTTTGCGGGGGCGTCGATCTTTTCCAGCTGGATGTCGTCGATGCAGATGCGGTGCAGCTGGGTGATCGGCTCGTTTGCCACGGCACCCATCGAGATGCTCAGAACGGCCTGCTCGTCGGTGGGCCAGTTCATCTGGAAGGTGACGGCGTAGGTCTGGTAGTCTGCGCCGAGGGTGACGATCTCCTCGCCGGAGTAGGGCGTCCAGTCGTCGTCGGCCGAACCGTCCCGCTGAATGGCGAACATCAGTTTGCGGTCAAGGTTCGACTTGGCTTTGAAGGAGAGGCGGTACCACTGGCCCTCCTCCAGCTCGACGCCGTTTTGTTTGAGCTGGATCTTCCAGGCGGCGTCGCCGGTGTTGCGGATGGTGATGTCAGCGGCGTTGGGCTCGTTCAGGCTGTCCACCACATAGTCCACGTCCGAAGGGGTGTAGGCGTAGAGTTCGTAGCCTGCAAAGCCGGCGTTGAAGCTGCCGTTTTTGATAAGGCTGTCCTCTTCCAGACGAACGTTGTCGATGTAGTAGGTGCCGGGCGCCTGGATGACGAAGGCGATGTCGTTGCCGCTCTGTTCGCCGAGGGTCAGCTTGTAGTCATAAGCCGTCTCGCAGCCGTCCAGCGTCGCCTGCAGGGTCTGGCCGGCGGCGCGCACCAGGATCTCGCGGCCGGCGGGGCCTTCGGCGTCAAAGCTGAGGGCGTAGCTGCCCGCCGTCAGGGCCAGATCTTTCTGGTAGACGATCACCGGGTTGAGGGGCGAAGTCAGCGCACCGGCCTTGATTTCCAGGCGGCGGACGTTGTCCTCATTGGTGACGCTGACCTTCGAGCCGGGCAGGGCCCAGCGGCTCCAGAAGCCCAGGCGGCCTTCGCCCTCCTGGAAGCTGCCGTTGTAGACGTAGTTGCCGTCGGCCAGGACAGTTTTTGCGGGGTTGTCGAGGTCGGTCTGGCCGGTCTTGACCACCCGCACATTGCGGAGGGTGACCCCTGCCGTCGACCCGGCTGCGCCCAGATTGAACTCCAGCCGGCCATTGGGGTCGTCGTCATCGGTCATGGTGAAGGCATAGGTATAGGCTGCAGGCTCGGTACCCAGCTGGACGGCCGTGTCCTCCAGGTAACGCTTGTAGCCGCGGTCGGGAGCCGAGACTCCCACCTTTAGGGTGCGGGGCGCGTCGGCCCAGGCTTCGAAGGAGACTTGGTATTCTCCGCCCTTCTGCATGGGCAGATCCGGCTGGACCAGCTGGACGCTGTAATCCACCGTGCCGGCGTTCGCCGTGTCGATGCGGAGCGTACCGCCGCCCACAGACGCTGCGGCCTCGCCGCCCAGGGTGGTGAGGAAGGTCCAGCCTTCGCTGTCCGTCAGGCTCTCCGCGGCGGCAAAGTCGCCGTTGACGATGTAGTTGCCGCTGGCGTCCGGCTCCCGCAGGATCACCGTCTTTTCCGGCTTATGGACGTCCTCGTCGTAATGGTCCTTCTGGTAGACGCGGACGTAATCGATATAAAAGGCGGCATTTGCGATGTCGGTGGTCTCGTCGGGGTTGCCCGGCCAGTTGCCGCCCACCGCCAGGTTGAGGATGATGTAGAAGGGCTGGTCAAAGGGGGCGGGATAGGTGATCTCTCCCTGGCCCTCGGTGGCAGAATACCAGTCGTTCTCGGTGTGGATCATCCGGCCGTCCACATACCAGCTGATCCGGCCGGGTTCCCACTCGACCGCAAAGGTGTGGTATTCGTCCGAGAAGCTGCCCTCGGTCAGGGTGCATCCGGCCTGGCTTTGGCTGTGGGGGTTGCCATAGTGCAGCGTACCATACGAGCGGGTGGTATCGTTGCCCAGCACTTCCATGATGTCGATCTCGCCGCAGCGGGGCCACTGTCCATAGAGGTTCTCGTTGGTGGGCATCATCCAGAAGGCGGGCAGGAAACCCTGTCCTGCGGGCACCTTGGCGCGGGCTTCAAAAATACCGTATTTGAAGTCGTGCTTGTTCTGGGTGTTCACCCGGCCGGAGGTGTAGCTGACGGTCCCGTCGGCGCTGCGGGTCTCCACCGGTTTGAGGACCAGCTTGCCGTCCTCCAGATAGATGTTTTCAGGGCTGTCCACATAGGATTGCAGCTCGTTGTTGACCCAGCCCGGCTCGTGCAGCTCGACATTCCAGTCCTCCCGGTTGAGGGTCGTTCCGTCGAACGTATCCTCCCAGCGAAGGGTATATCCCTCGTAGGACAGGGTCTGCGCTGCCTGATTCGTTTCCATTGCCGGTACCTCCTTTGGGGCGGGGGCGGCTGAAGCCGCTGGCGCCGCGGTGGGCAGCAGGCCCCCCGCGAGCACAGCGGCGGCCGCAGCTGCCAACAGTTGTCGTTTGCGGATCAAGATGGACTCCTCCTTTTGTTCGTGCATATTGTATATAAATTCTACACAATTTGCAGACTGTTTTTATACTATAATCCTGTTTTTTCTATCGAATTCTTGTCCTGATTCCTGCGCTGCGAGGCAAAAACCTTGAGGAAAGCGCCGCCTCATGCTATAATGAATGTTGTCAGAGGGAAAAAAGCGGAAGGAGGAAACTGGGATGAGCTACAAGGACGAATGGCTCGTGATCGAAGCCAACGACGACATTGACGAAACGGAACACCGCGAGCCGAGCGAAGAGCTCTTGTTTTACCGCGCCGTGGCCAACGGTGAAGTGGACACAGTGCGCAAGAACTGCGAGCAGGGCCGCTTTATGGACACCGACGGGGTGGGGGTCCTGTCCAAGGACCCGGTCACCAATTTGAAATACCATTTTGTGGTCACCACGGCTATGGTGACCCGGATGTGCAGGCAGTACGGCATGGAGCTGGAACAGGCCTTCCGGATGAGTGATTTTTACATCCAGAAGCTGGACGATATCCACTCGGTGGAGGAGATCAAGCACCTGCACGACGAGATGGTGATGGACTACGCCGAAAAGATGCGCCGCTACCACCACAACAACACCAACTCCAAACACATCAACGCCTGCAAGGAATACATCTATTCCCACATCAAGGAGCGGATCACCATCGAGGACCTGGCAGACGTGCTGGGGGTGTCGGCCAGCTACCTGTCCCGGCTGTTCAAAAAAGAGACGGGCATCTCGGTCAGCGCCTACATCCGCAACCGGAAGATCGACATGGCCAAAAACCTGCTGCGCTTCGGCAATGATTCGATGATCGAGATCGCCAACCGGCTGGCCTTTTCATCCCAGAGCCATTTCATCCAGCAGTTCCGGGAGGTGGTGGGGATGACCCCCAAAAAATACCGGGACACCTACTATATGGTGGAGTGGAACGCCGAGCCTGCCCGCAGCCGCCGGGCCGCGAAACCAGCCCCGGAACAGACCGATTGAATCCACGCCGAAGCATCGGACGCCAAAAACACCGCGAAGGCACAACCCTCATGGGGGCTGCGCCTTCGCGGTGTTTCTATTGTGCAGACAGATCACATGGATCAGAGGACAAGCACGATTTGGTTTTCTGCCTGCAGGGCGTCTGCAGGGATGTAGTTGTCGGGGCAGGGCACGCCGTTGACCGTCAGGCTGCCAAAGCCGGACTCACGATGGCGCGGGTTCTCCACCCGGATGTGCAGCTTTTTGCCGCGGAAATCTTTCTCCAGGGCAAAGCCGTCCCACTCCGGGGGGATGGCCGGGGCCAGGCGGAGGCCGTACAGGTCGGGCCGCAGGCCCAGGATGCCCTCCACGCAGCCCACCATTACGGTGGAGGCGGTGCCGGTCAGCCAGTGGACCTGGGAGCGCCCAAAGTGCTTGCTGGCCGGCCCCTCGGTGAACTGGCCGTAGCAGTAGGGCTCCAGACGGCGGATCTCGGCCCGATCGTTCTGGGCCGCGGGGGCGTTCTCGGCAAAATAGCCGAAGGCGCGCCGGCCGTGGCCGCAGAGGGCCTCGGCCAGGATCAGCCAGCCCTGGGACTGGGAGAAGATGCCGGCGTTCTCTTTGGTGCCGGGGTTGTAGATGACGGCCAGCGCGCCGTCAAAGGCGTGGGCGTGGTAGGGCGGGTCCATCAGGACGGCGCCGTAGGCCGTGTTCAGCCGCTGGCTGACCCCGTCCATGATGGTCTGCCGCTGGCTGTAGGTGGCCAGGCCGCTGATGACGGCCCAGCTCTGGGGGTTGAGCCAGAAGTTGGCCTCAGGGTCGCCGGCGGCGCCGATCCGCTCACCGGTCTCGGTGTAGCCGCGGATGAAGCGGTCGCCGTCCCAGCAGAGGGTCTGGATCCGGCTCTCGTATTCGGCCAGCCTGCCGTCCAGCCACTGGACGTCCGCTTCGGCCCCGCGGTGGCAGGCAAACTGCCGGAGGATCTGCATGGCGTAGTAGAACTGCAGGGCCACAAAGGTGGACTCGCCGTTGGCGCCCAGCCGCAGGCAGTCGTTCCAGTCGGCGTAGAGGCCGGCGGGCAGGCCGTGGGGGCCCAGGTGGTCCAGCGAGAACTGCACGGCCCGTTTCAGGTGCTTGTAGACCGTGCCCTCGTCCCGGTTGGCAAAGGGGATCACCTCGTCCAGGAAGGCGGTGTTGCCCGTCTCGGCCACATATTTGTACACGGTGGGGAACAGCCACAACGCGTCGTCCGCCCGGTAGGCCGGGTGGCCGGTCTCCTGGACATAGGAGAGGTCGTCGGGGGTGTCCTCATGGCCGGGGTCGTGGGTGAACTTGACCAGGGGCAGCCCGCCGCCGTTGTCCACCTGGGCGGACAGCATGAAGCGGATCTTTTCGCAGGCCATTTCGGGCTCCAGATGGATGATGCCCTGAATATCCTGCACGGTATCCCGGTAGCCGTAGCCGTTGCGCAGGCCGCAGTAGATGAGGGACGCGGCCCGGGACCACACAAAGGTGATGAAGCAGTTGTAGGCGTTCCAGGTGTTGAGCATGGTGTTGAAGGCCGGGTCGGGGGTCTGGACCTGCAGATGGCTGAACCGGCCGTACCACTCTGCCTTCAGTTCGTCCACTTCCCGGGCGGTCCGGGAGGCGGGGTCGGCGTAGCGCTCCAGGATGGCCGCCGCCTCCGCGGAGGGCTTCATCCCCAGCACGAACGCCACCGTCCTGCGTTCGCCGGGGGCCAGCTCCACCACACAGGACAAAGCGCCGCAGCTGTTCTCGTTGTAGCTGTCGGTGTTGCCCAAGTCCCCGGCGGCGACGCCGCAGGGGTCGCCGTAGCTGTGGTAGGGGCCCAGGAACGCCGCCTTGTCCCCGCAGTAGGAGGACACCGGCGCGCCGGCCAGACCGAAGAACCGCTCGGTCACCGTCTTGTCGTCTACGTCCTCGCCCTGGGGCAGGGCGTCCAGGTTGCCGTGGATCTGCTGGGTGATGCGGTTGCCCTCG
Organism: Candidatus Faecalibacterium gallistercoris; assembly: GCA_019116585.1. Lineage (GTDB taxonomy): Bacteria > Bacillota > Clostridia > Oscillospirales > Ruminococcaceae > Faecalibacterium > Faecalibacterium gallistercoris. The sequence continues at coordinate 11,076 of DXBJ01000029.1, forward strand.
AACAGGGTGCGGCTGATGAAGAGGGAGTATTGCAGGTTGACCTGGTCCTGCTCGTAGTTGCTGTGATTGGTGAACTCGGCGTAACCGGTCAGGGTCAGGCTGCGGGGGCGGTCCGACTCGTTGGCCACCGTCAGGGCCCAGACCTCATAGGCCTGGCCCCGGGGCACATAGTAGGCGGCCTCCGAGGCGATGCCGGCATAGCTCGCCTTCATTTTGGTGTAGCCCATGCCGTGGCGGCACTCGCTCCGGTAGGCGTCCAGAGGCTTTGCCACCGGCTGCCAGGAGGCGGACCAGTAGTCGCCGCTGGCATTGTCCCGCAGATAGAGGTAGCGGCCGGGCTGGTCGAACTGGTTGAACACATACCGCAGGATCCGGCCGTTGGCGCCGGACCGGGCAAAGCTGTAGCCTCCCGCATGGTTGGAGATGATGGCGCCGTACTCCGGCGAGCCCAGATAGTTGACCCAGGGGGCCGGGGTATCGGGGCGATCGATCACGTATTCACGGGCGGCATCGTCAAAGTATCCGTATCTCATAAATTGCTTCCTTTGTTTGATGTATCTGTTCCCTGCCTGCCTGTTTTCAGCAAAGGGTCACGGTGATGCGGTGTTCGGCTGCGGCCGGCAGCGCTTCCACCATGGCGCGGGGGATCAAGAGGCTGCCCGAGCTGCCTGCACACAGCTCTGCGCCGTCGCACACCGCGGCCCCGATCCGGTAGCTGCCATAGTCCAGCCTGCCCGGGTTCTGGTAGCAGACCGTCAGCCTGCGCCCGGCAAAGGTGACCTGCACCGCGGCGTGGCCGCCGGCGTCGAACTGCCCGGCGGTCAGCTTGGGTTCCAGCAGCAGGTCGCCTGCTTCGCCCCGCACCCCAAAGACCTGGGTGATCATGGTCATCATGTACCAGCTGGCCGCGCCGGTAAGGTAGTGGTACATCCCCCGGCCGTCGGCGCGGAAGTATTCGGGGATGCCGGGATAAATGCGGCTGGTATCGAAATCCAGGGCGGTGTCCGCCAGGGTCTTGAGGGCCTTCCAGCCCTCCTGCACAAAGCCCCGGCGGTAAAGCGCGTTGGCGTACATCACCGCCATGTGGGAAAAGACCGCCCCGTTTTCCTTTTCGCCGTAGGCAAAGCCGAACATCCGCCCCAGGTCAAACTTCAGCTCGTGGAAGTCGGTGTTCAGCCGGTAGCCGCCGATCTCCCGGCGGTACAGGTAGCGGTCGGCGCTGGCCGTGATCTGACGGACCTGGGCGTCGGTGGCCACGCCGCCCATGATGGCAAACACCTGCCCGGTCAGCATCATGCGCACCCCGGTGGGGAAAACGCCTTCCACCGCCCGGCCGTGGTCGTCGTAATAGCTGTTGTACCAGCCCAGGCCCTCCCCGGCGTCGATCCACTCGTGGCCCTGCAGCCAGGCAGTCAGCCAGCGGGCCTTCTGCTCCAGGCTGTCGGCCAGGTCCTCCAGGCGGACCTCCACCCGGCGGCCGCTGATGGTGTGGCGGCAGGCTCCGGCATACTGCTCCAGCAGGCTGCGCTTGGCCTCCACCTGGTCCAGCACCTCGGGCTGATCGTTCAGCAGGGTCAGGGCTTCTTCCAGGATGGGGGTGCTGCAGGCGCCGGTGGTGCGCTGCAGCAGCCGGATCATACCCGCCAGCTCCCGCAGGTTGCCGGCGTATGCGCAGGTAAAGGCGACGCTTTCACCGTGGGCAGCGGCCATGTCCAATGCGTCGTTCCAGTCCGCGCCCCGCAGGCGGTAAACGTTGTGCCGGCCCACCTCATAGAAGGCGGCCAGCTGCTCCACAAGCAGGTGTTCCAGGATGGTGCCCGTATAGACCTGCCCGTCGGCTGTGCGCTGCCAGCAGCCCTGGCCGGGCTGGTAGTCGGGGTCGATGCGGGTGCCCCGCATCGCCTGTGCGTCCTTGAAATAGGGGGCCTGCCGGTCCAGGACAGCCACGTCGCCGGTCTGGTCGATGTACAGCTTGACGGTCATCTGGGGCCACAGGGCGTGGTCCATCCAGACGCGGGCGATGCCGTTGCGGTCTGCAATGAAATTGCCATCCCCCTCGCCGATGATGGTGGCGTTGGTGCCGTCGATCCGCACGCCGCCAAAGTTCTTTTCGATCATCTGCCCCACGCCGGCAGGGTCCATCAAAAGCAGGGACAAGCAGTCCTGCCACAGATCGCGCCAGCCCCGGCCGCCCCGGCCGTAGTCGTGATGGGGCAGGAAGGAGCAGCCGAACAGCCGCCGCAGAAACGGCTGGAAGCAGACCCATCGCATCAGGCAGTCAAAGTCCCCGTCGCCGGTGGCAAAGCGGACGTTCACCTTTTCCAGCCAGGCGGCGCGGGTGCGCTCCAGAGCAGCGGCGGCCTTTTCCGGGCTGCCGTACCGCTCCCAGACGGCGCGGATGTCCGTCTCGCTGTCCTCCGCGCCCAGCACCAGGACGTACTGGACCTGCTGGCCGGGCGCCAAAGTCACCGCCGGGAAGCGGAAGGCTCCCATAGCTTCCCGTCCCTCTGCGGTGCAGCCGGCCGGCGCGCCGGGCAGCGGCTCAAATACGGCCCGCGGATGCAGGTAGGTGCCGCCCTCCCCCAAAAAGGCTTCCACCGTGGGGAAAAACGCCTCCGGCTGCTGGCCGCCGGGGCCGCAGCCCCACACGTAATAGATCCGGTGGTTGGGGCGGTGGCCCCGCTCGTCGAAGGACATGGTGGGGCGGACCAGCACGCCGTCCCCGGTGGTCCAGATGCGGTGCAGCATGGAGGTGACGTTGCGGTGGTCCCGGATGTTGTCCGCGCTGCGTCCGTAGAGGGGAATGGCCGCGGTGGGCGTCACCCGGCGGGGCTGGTCCGACCGGTTGCGCACCGAGACCAGCAGGATCTCCGCACGGTCGTGCGGGGGGCAGAAGGAGGTGACCGCGGTGTGCAGCCCCATGGCCTTCCAGCCGCGCTCCAGGGTGTGCCACATCAGGCCGGCGGTCACCGAGCTGTCATCCTGGTCAGGGGTGAAACGGGCGGCTTCCTGCCCGGCCGAAGCGCCCGCCGCCGAAAAGACCTGGCCTTCCGGCCCGGTCAGCCAGAAGTTGCGCCCCGACCGGTTGTTGTGCAGGTTTTCGGCGCTGACCGGCTCCAGCAGAAAGCTGTCCTGGTCCAGCTTGGCGTCGCCTCCCAGCGTAGGGGTGACGGAGCTTTTCATCCCGGTTTCCGAGGCCAGCGGAAAGTACAGATAGCTGACATTTTCGGGCCTGCGGATGGCAAAGCTGCCGTCCCCGTCCACAAAGTGCAGATGGTTCAATGATACCTCTCCTTTCCTGTACAATATGCTATCCCTATTATATAGAAACGGGGCGCGGCCAAAAATCAAAACCGTGTGCAAAAGTGTCAGAATCATGACGTAATTTATGCTTCTGGCCAAAAGCTTGTCAAGGATTTGATATTTTTTATGGAATTGTTATATATTCGGCTGGAAAAATTCCGTTATAATACAAGTACGAGAAGGGCCCCCGGGACGGGAAAAGCCCCCCTACTGCAAGAACAAAGAGGAGGTACACACTATGAACACAAGCAAAATCAGCCGCCGCTCTTTCCTGAAGGGCGTGGGCGCCGCAGGCGCCACCGGCCTGCTGGCCGCGTGCGGCGGCGGTGATTCCACGGCCGCGTCCGGTTCTGCGTCGGGCGGCAGCGCCGCGGCAGAGGGCAAGGTCATCAACATCTACAGCTGGAACGACGAGTTCCGCACCCGGCTGGAAGCCGTCTACCCCGAAGTGGAGAGCACCTCGGCCGACGGCACCGTCACCACCCTGAAGGACGGCACCGAGATCCACTGGGTCATCAACCCCAACCAGGACGGCGTCTACCAGCAGAAGCTGGACGAGGCCCTGCTGAACCAGGCCTCCGGCGCCGCCGACGACAAGGTGGACATCTTCCTGTCCGAGACGGACTACGTTTACAAATACACCGACGCCGCTGCGGACGTGGCCATGCCCCTGACCGACCTGGGCATCGACCCCGACACCGACCTGGCCGACCAGTACTCCTTTACCAGGGCCACCGCTTCGGACGCCAACGGCGTGCAGCGCGGCTCCACCTGGCAGTGCTGCCCCGGCCTGCTGGTCTACCGCCGGGACATCGCCCTGGACACTTTCGGCACCGACGACCCCGCCGCTGTGGGCGAAAAGACCAAGGATTGGGATACCCTGAAGGCCACCGCCGAAGAGCTGAAAGCCAAGGGCTATTTCACCTTTGCCTCCTATGCAGACACCTTCCGCCTGTACGGCAACAGCATCAGTGAGCCCTGGGGCGTGGAAGGCGAGGGCACCATCAAGGTCGACCCCCAGATCATGAAGTGGATCAGCGACTCGAAAGAGTGGCTGGACGCCGGCTATCTGGACAAGACCGTCAAGGGCCAGTTCAACGACGACTGGAACAAGTCCATGGGCTCGGCCTCCAAGGTGTTCGCCTTCCTGCTGCCGGCCTGGGGCATCGACTTTACCCTGGCGCCCAACTGGGACGGGGCCGAGGGCTCCTGGGCCGTCACTACTCCGCCGCAGGAGTACAACTGGGGCGGCTCCTACATCCACGCCTGCACCGGCACCGATAACATCGAGCACGTGCGGGACATCATCCTGGCCCTGACCGCCAACAAGGACAACCTGATCAAGATCTCGAAGGACTACCTGGACTTCACCAACACCGTGAGCGGCATGCAGGAAGCTGCCACCGATGACAGCTTTGCCTCCGCGTTCCTGGGCGGGCAGAACGCCTATGAGTACTTTGCCCCCGTGGCCGAGAACATCAAGATCGCGCCCCTGTCCTCCTACGACCAGGGCTGCGTCGAGCTGATCCAGAACGCTTTCAGCGACTACTACCAGGGCAACGTGGACTTTGACCGCGCCAAGGAGAACTTCGAGACCTCCATCATGGAGCGCTATCCCGACATCACCGCCGTCCAGTGGCCGGACTGAGCGCCCTGGCTTGAATGACACAGGCCGGCATTTCTTTCCGGCGCCGGCTTTTCCAGAGAAAGGAACGGTGAGTTATGAAGCAGCCAAAACGCAAGCACCTGAGTTATGCAAAGTGGGGATACATTTTTATCCTCCCGTTCTTTCTGTGCTTTTTCATCTTTTCCATGATCCCGCTGGTGGACACCATCCGTTACAGCTTTTATGAGTACTACCGCTCGGGCATCAAGGAGATCGGGCCCAACTTCATCGGGCTGGAAAACTACAAGAGCCTTTTTGAGTCGGACCTGTTCAAGTATGCGGGCAACACCCTGCTGCTGTGGCTGATTGGCTTCATCCCGCAGATCGTCATTGCCCTGCTGCTGGCCAACTGGTTCACCGATATGCGCCTGAAGATCCGGGGCAAGCAGTTTTTCAAGGTGGTCATCTACCTGCCCAACCTGATCATGGCGTCGGCGTTCGCCATGCTGTTTTTCGCCCTGTTCTCCAACAGCGGCCCCATCAACTCGATCCTGATGTCCATGGGGATCACCCAGGAGCCCATCGACTTTATGGGCACGGCCTTCGGCACCCGCAGCCTGGTGGGCCTGATGAACTTCCTGATGTGGTTCGGCAACACCACCATCATGCTGATGGCGGCGATCATGGGCATCAGCCCTGAGATCTTCGAGGCCGCCGAGCTGGACGGCTGCACCAGTGTCAACCGCTTTTTCCGCATCACCCTGCCTTTGATCCGGCCGATCCTGGCCTATACCCTGATCACCTCGATCATCGGCGGCCTGCAGATGTTCGACGTGCCCCAGATCCTGACCAACGGCCAGGGCAGCCCGGACCGCACCTCGATGACCCTGATCATGTTCCTGAACAATCACCTCAAGAGCCGCAACTACGGCATGGCCGGCGCGCTCTCGGTGTTCCTGTTCGTGGTCAGCGGCATCCTGTGCTTCGTCGTCTACCGGATGACCAACGGCAAGGATGACACCGCGGTCAAGCCCGCCCACGGGGCGAAAAAGAAAGGAGGCGCGGAGGTATGAAAAACAGACGCGTCAAAATGGGCGAGACGGTCCTTGCCTATGTCGTGCTGGCGATCCTGTCGTTTTTGTGCCTGTTCTTCTTTTACATCCTGATCATCAACTCCACCCGGTCCCACGCCGACCTGCAGAAGGGTTTTTCCTGGCTGCCGGGCAACTACTTCTTTGAAAACCTGAAAAACGTGGCCAACGACGGCAGCTTCCCCATGTTCAAGGGCATTGTCAACAGCCTGATCGTGTCCGCGTCCTCGGCGGCGCTGTGCACTTACTTTTCGGCGCTGACGGCCTATGGGCTGTATGCCTACAATTTCCGGCTGAAAAAGTTCGCCTTCACCTTCATCATGGCCATCCTGGTCATGCCCACCCAGGTCACCGCCATGGGCTTTCTGCGGCTGATCACCAACATGGGCCTGTACGACACCCTGTGGCCCCTCATCATCCCGTCCATCGCGTCCCCCGCGGTCTTTTACTTCATGTACAGCTACCTGAAGTCCTCGCTGCCGCTGTCCCTGGTGGAGGCCGCGCGCATCGACGGCTCGGGCGAGTTCCACACCTTCAACCGGATCGTGCTGCCCATCATGAAGCCCGCCATCGCGGTGCAGGCCATCTTCAGCTTTGTGGGGTCGTGGAACAACTACTTCGTCCCCGCCCTGATCATCCAGTCCAAGGACAAGATGACGGTGCCTATCCTGATCGCTACCCTGCGCGGCGCGGATTACATGAACTTTGACATGGGCAAGATCTACATGATGATCATGGTGGCCATCGTGCCGATCATCGTGGTCTATCTCTTCCTTTCCAAGTACATCATTGCCGGCATCACGCTGGGCGGTGTAAAGGAATAAGCTTTCTCCAATTTCTCCTTCTTCTTCAACACACACGTCTGGGAAAAGCCGCCATGGTCCACAGCTATGGCGGCTTTTCTCCACGGCTGCCATTTTATACGGAGGTCACTTATGACATACGCGCATACCTACAGCGGCACACGCACCCGGGAGCCCTCCCCGCGGGAGCTGGAACATGGCCGCCTGGCCCGCCGGGCCGCTGCCGGGGGCATCGTCCTGCTGAAGAACACAGGCACCCTGCCGCTGGACCTTTCGGCCCCGGTGGCGCTGTTCGGCAGCGGCGCCAGCCGGACCGTCAAAGGCGGGATCGGCTCGGGCGACGTCAACAACCGGGCCAACGTCTCCATCTGCCAGGGCATGAAGGATGCGGGGCTCCGCCTGACCAGTGAGAACTGGCTGGAGGATTACGAAGCCCGCTACCATGCGGCCCGCGCCGCCTGGAAGCAGAAGGTGCTGGAGGCGGCCCGCTGGGTGGAAAACCCCTTTGACGCCTATGCGGCCAACCCCTTCGTCCTGCCCCAGGGCCGGCCCATCGTGCCCCAGGACGTGCAGGGAGCCGCAGCGGCGATCTATGTCCTGAGCCGCATCGCAGGGGAGGGCAAGGACCGCCGGCTGGAAAAAGGGGATTACTACCTCAGCGACGGAGAGTGGAACGACCTGCGCACCCTGGACCGTCTGGGTCTGCCCATCGTTCTGCTGATTAACGCCGGCGGCCCGGTGGAGCTGACCGATTTGCTGGACGGGGCGGTCCACATCGAGGCGGTGCTGCAGCTGTCCCAGCTGGGGCAGGAGGGCGGCCACGCGGTGGCGGACGTACTGCTGGGCAAGGCCACGCCGGAGGGCAAGCTGACCGCCACCTGGGCCCGGCGCTATACCGATTATCCCTGCGCCGAGAGTTTCAGCTACCTGGACGGCGACCTGGAAAAGGCCGTCTACCGGGAAGGAATCTATGTGGGGTACCGCTACTTTGACAGCTTCGGGGTCCAGCCGCTGTTTCCCTTTGGCTATGGGCTGTCCTACACCGACTTTGTCCTCCGCTTTGCGGGGCTGCGGACCCGGCCGGACGCCATCGAAGTGGATGTGGAAGTGGAAAATGCGGGCATCTGCTTTTCCGGGCGGGAAGTGGCGCAGGTCTACATTTCCTGCCCCCAGAACGGCGGCGCCAAGGAGCTGCGCCGTCTGGCAGGGTTTGCCAAGACGCGGCTCCTCGCCCCCGAACAGCGCCAGACCCTGACCATCTGCATCCCCCAAAAGCAGCTGGCCACCTTTGCCGCGCAAAAGCAGGGCTGGGTGGTGGAGCAGGGGCTCTATGGCGTTTGGGTGGGGAACAGCAGCGCGGCGGTGACCCTCTGCGCCCAGATCCGGGTGGAGGCGGATACCCTCATCGAGCAGACCCACCCCATCTGCCCCCTGAGCCAGCCGCTGGACGAGCTGGGCGCCGCAGACGCCGCCCAAAAAGAGTCGGCCCACCCTGCGGGGCTGCCGGTCTACGGGTTCTGCCCCCGGCCCGAGCCCCGGCCCGTCTGCCCCCCTGCGCCCCAGGCGGAAGGCCCGGTGGAACAGCTGATCCCCCTGCTGTACGGCAACATCACCAAGGGCACCAGCACCCTGGGCTCGGCGGGGGTCCGTGTGCCCGGGTCGGCGGGCGAGAGCACCGAGGAGCTGGAAGCCAGCCGCGGGGTACCCTCCCTCATCATGGCGGACGGGCCTGCCGGGCTGCGCCTGCGCCAGAGCTACCAGGTGGACCGGGCCTCCGGCCGGGTCTACGGCGTGGGGGTGCTGGGCTCGCTGGAAAACGGCTATCTGGAAGCGCCCCGTGACCACGAAAACGCCGACACCTATTATCAGTTCTGCACGGCTTTCCCGGTGGGGACGGCCCTGGCCCAGACCTGGGACACCGCTCTGCTGGAAGAGTTTGGCCGGGCCGTCGCCCGTGAGATGGAGGAGTTCGGGGTGGACCTGTGGCTGGCCCCGGGCATGAACATCCAGCGCAACCCGTTGTGCGGCCGCAACTTTGAATACTATGCAGAGGACCCCCTCCTGTCCGGTGTGTTGGCGGCCGCCGTGACCCGGGGCGTCCAGCACAGCGGCCGGTGCGGGGTGACTGTGAAGCACTTCGCCTGCAACAACCAGGAGGACAACCGGATGGGGGTGGACGTCCGGATCAGCCAGCGGGCCCTCCGGGAGATCTACCTGCGGGGTTTTGAGATCGCAGTGAAAACAGCCGCTCCCGCCGCCATCATGTCCTCCTACAACCGGATCAACGGAGTCTACGCCTCCAACAGCCGCGACCTGTGCACCGTGCTGGCCCGCGAGGAATGGGGCTTTGACGGGGTCATCATGTCGGACTGGAACACCACCGTCCCCGCCGATGGGAGCATCCCCTGGCAATGCGCCGCCGCCGGCAACGACATCATCATGCCCGGCAACCCGGATGACGACGCCAGCATCCGCAGCGCCTATGCCGCCGGCCGTCTGACCGAACAGGACATCCGCGCCTGCGCCGGCCGGGTGATCGCCCTGACTGCCCGCCTGCGCGGGCAGGAGAAGCCGGGTCAATAAAGAGCGGCGCAGCCGGAAAACGCCAGTCAAACCGCGCCGGGGCTGAAAGCGAAAAAATCCGGAATTTTTCAAGGCCTGCTTGCACAGCGCCGGCAGCAGAAAACAAAAAGGCAGAGCCCCTTCACCGGTGGCTCTGCCTTTTTGTTGCCCTATGCAGTTGTGGTTGTCCTGCGGCCGCGGCTCGGCTGCGCAGCAGTACAGGACTCGAACCGGGGCCGCCTCTGCGATGCCCGTGCAAAACAAAAACCCGGGGCCTGCGGCCTCGGGTTTTTGTTTTGGTGGGCCATTCCCATCAGCGCTCGAACCCAAAACCTCACGAAGGGGGACGGTCTTGGCATTCTCTTTGAGGTTGAAATTCAGCACCACACGGTCCTCAAAGACATAGACCGAGTTGACAAAGTTGTCGATGATCTGCCGCTGGTACACAGGGCTGTTTGCATCTCCCTGCCGGAACCGCTCAAACCAGAACAAAATCTGGTCCCGGCTCAGAGCTGGCCGCTGCAGTTCTTCTTCCAGGATGCTGGCCTTGAGAGCGTCCCTGCGGGTTTCCAGCTCGTCCAGACGCTGCTTGGTGGTGGAGGTCAAGATGCCCTGCTCGATGGCCTCCAGCAGGTTGGACAGCCGCTTTTCTGTGTCCCGAAGCTGCTCCTTCAGCACTGGTAGGCGGGTGCTCTCCCGGCCCTGGGCTTCCAAAATCAAATCGGTCAGGTGTTCGATGACCGGATCGTTCAAAACCAGCTTGACCGCAGTATCCACCACAAAGCGCTCCAAAGGTTCCTTGCGGATCGCTTTAAGGCTGCAATGTGCCTGCCCCTTGCGCTTGGCCTTGCCGCATTTGTAGTAATGATAGGTGGTGCCCATGTGGCTGGTGCCGCTCTCGCCGCCCATCAGGGTGCCGCATTTGCCGCAGAATATCTTGGTGGTCAGGAGGTAGTTGACCTCCTCTTTGGCCGGGCGGCCATGGGTGATCTTGTTCTTTGTGAAACGTTCCTGCACCCGGTCGAACAGAGCCTGGTCCACAATGGCGGGCACACCACCGGGGATCACAATGTCCTTGTAGCCGTACTCCCCAATGTAGCGCCGGTTCTTGAAGATTTGGAAGAAACTGTTCTTGACAAATGGTTTCCCGGTGCGGGTGCGCAGGCCCCGTTCGTTCAGGGAGGCCGCGATCTTTTCGGCAGGTTCGCCGTCGGCATAGCGGGTGAAAATTTCCTGCACAATGGGAGCTGTCTCAGGGTCGATGTGGTAGAGCCGGTCCTCTTTTCCAATGACGTAGCCCAGCGGCACCACGCCGCCGTTGTACTTGCATTTGAGAGCGTTTTCCCGTTCGCCGCGGGCCACCTTGATGGCCAGCTCAGCCGAATAATATTCGGCCATGCCAATGAGCAAGCTCTCGATCATGATGCCCTCAGGGCCGTCCGAGATCGGCTCCATGACCGAGACAAGGTGGACGCCGCTCTTTTCAAGCTGGCGTTTGTAGTAGACTGCATCGTAACGATTGCGGGCAAAGCGGTCCAGCTTCCAGACCAGGACCGCATCGAAAATCTTTTTGGCGCTGTCCTGAACCATCCGCTGAAATTCGGGGCGGTCGTCGGTCTTGGCGGAGTAGGCCCGGTCGATGTAAGTGCCCACGACGGTGATACCGTTGCGCTCGGCGTAATCTTTGCAGTCCCGCAGCTGGCCTTCAATGGAGGCTTCGCGCTGGCTGTCCGAGGAGTAGCGGGCGTAGATGACGGCGGTCATGGCGGGGCTTCCTTTCTGTAAAACAAGCGGATATAGCAAACTTTCGTATAACGTGTATACCATATTTTGCGAGACAAGGCAAGCGTTTCGCTGCAAATAGTTGATATATCAATAAATACGCAATGCTTTTTGAAAACCAGAAAGGAAAAGTTTTGAAAAAAGCGATAAGCAAGTATTGACCTGTGGCCACAATTTCAAAAATTGAAATTGCGTCTCACATTCCAGTCGTACTTGTTGGGGAGTGCCTTCCCCAAACCCTGCGGCGGTGCAGCCGGAAGAATCCAAAGAAACCACGCAGGGATTTCGTGGCACACGACTTTGCTGGCAAAGTCTAGTGTGTTATACCTTTGCGAAGTCGAAGGCAACGAGAGCCGGTTCTACGCTTCCTGTTCCAGCGATTGCAAACCAGCCTTTTTGCCCTCTGCTAAGCAAAGGTATATCACCCTCGTCTTTCGCTCCGATATTTCGTCATATTTGGCGTTTTGCTGAGATTTCCAATCCGTTCTATTGCACCCTGCCGAAATTGCTTTGCTACCGTAAAAAGTTGTTGACATTCTGCGCGAACTCATGATATATTTATTAGACCATTGAATATGGAAAATAAAATTATATAGATATTTTGGCTCGATTCTCAAAGCATTCAGAGCAATCGGAGCAGTTTTAGAACAAATTGAATCGCTACATAAAACGGAACTGGAGGTCTCCCGAGAAGGGAGAGTTTTTTCGGTCTGTTTGTGTAGCGATTTTTTGCTTCCGTCGCCCTGTTTGCACTTTGAGAACCGAACGATCGTCTGCATGGAATATCCGGCCAGGACCTCCCTCAGAACGACCAGGGGGAGCGAGCCGGACAACGCCGCCGGAAGGGGGCAGGAAGCTCATGCGGGGAGAGCGGCAAGCCTTTTATAGGCCCGTATTACCTGTGTCTCCCATCGAACGCAGCTCATCCAGCGCATTGACCGCCGCATGGTTGAGTGCCTCGTTTTCAGGATCGGCAGAGGCTTTCTTGTTCGTGAGCCGGACTTTACGAATCGCCTTTTCGATCTCTCTGGAAGTATGTCCCGCTTTCAATGCCTGAATCGCAAAACTAGCGATGGTAATACAGTCATCCTGGCTGAACTTGTCTTGTATCAGCATTCGCCCAAGCTGCTCCAAGATGCCTTGTTTCCCGCCTGCCGTTTGAGTGGAGGCATCGGAGCACCATAGAAGGTCACTGTCTGGAATTTCGGTAGCCGCTACCGAAATTAGATCGACACCTTCATACATGTACACAGCATTGACAGCTTGCCGTCTGCTAGAAGCGTAAGCCTCGGTAATGTGCGTATCGATTTTCGGCCGGCCCCGGCCTCGCTTGTCCTGTTCCATGATTCCGCCCTCCTTCTACGCTGGGACTTTACTCTATTGTATCATAAACCTTCATCAAAGCATAGCACTGGAGGGAACTGAAAAGAATTTCGGTAGCCGCTACCGAAAATGCCGCTCAACAGAATATTGTCTAATAGGTCCTCTCGTTACGCTACGGGAGGGCCTTGTTTTGTCCAAGAGCGTGGAAATGTGGGCATTTTGGGGCAAATTTCCAACCTCTTGGACATACGGGAGAGCTCTGGATTTTCTGTTATACTGTCTCCAATGTAAAACTGAATGACCGTCCTCACCGCCCAAACCGCCACGACCTCCACCTGGAGCGAGCGCCCGAAAGGGATGGCACAGCACCCTCAGAGATGAGTGGTTGCCTGCCAGAAGCGATGAGGGAAACCGGCAAATGATTTGTCCCGGTATACGGCAAAACGCCGGATACCATCAACTGCAAAGAAAGAGGTGTCAATGAAATACGAAAAGCCCTACAACTCCGCATGGCCTGATTGGTACGATGGCAAGAAGATCAATGAGGTCCAGTTCTGCTACGACTTTTTGAAATTCCATCCACTCAAGTGCATCGCTGGTCGGTTTTACACGCCGGACGGCCCTGTAGAGAACGAAGCCGAAATCAAACAAAAGGTCCTGTTGGAGATCGAAAGCTATGTGACCAGCGGGCTTTCCAAGAAGGTGAGCAACATCTTGGAAAGCCTGCGGCTGCTGGCCTATGCCGCTCCTATGGAAATCGAGGCCGACCGTATTCACTTGCAAAACGGAGTCTATCATCTGGCCGATGGAACCTTTCAGGAGAACAAGATGTTTTGCCGCAACCGTTTGCCTGTCGCCTATAACGCCCAGGCCGCTGCTCCCGAACGCTGGCTGACCTTTCTCGGCGACCTGCTTGATGCTGAGGACATCCCCACCCTGCAGGAGTACTTGGGCTACTGTCTCATCCCCAGCACCAAAGGTCAGCGGATGATGCTCATCATCGGCAAGGGCGGGGAGGGCAAGTCTCGCATTGGCCTGGTGCTCAAAAAGTTGATGGGCGACGCTGTCAGCAACGGCAGTATCCAGAAAATTGAGACCAGCCGTTTCGCCCGCGCCGACCTGGAACATCGCCTGCTGATGGTAGACGACGACACGGACATGAACGCACTTCCCAAGACCAATTACCTCAAGTCCATCGTGACCGCTGAGGCCAAGATGGACGTAGAGCGCAAGGGCATCCAAAGCTATCAGAGCGACATCTATGCACGTTTCCTCGGCTTCGGCAACGGCGCGTTGACTTCCCTGTACGACCACTCGGACGGCTTCTGGCGGCGGCAGCTTATCCTAACCACAAAAGAACGTCCAGCCGACCGGGAGGACGACCCCTTCCTGATCGAAAAGCTCTGTGAGGAACTGGAAGGCATCCTTCTCTGGTGCCTGAAGGGATTGACCCGGCTGCTGCGGAACAACTACAAGTTTACGGTCAGCGCCCGCGCTGCCGGCAATCTGGACACCGTCAAACGCAGCAGCAACAATGTCCTGGATTTTCTGGAATCGGAGGGCTACTTCCGCTTCAAAGCCGACGCTGAGGTCAGCTCCAAGTGCCTCTATGAAGTCTACAAGGTCTGGTGTGACGACAACGCCTGCCGTCCGGTGTCACCCAACCGGCTCAGCACCGAACTGAACCAGCAAAGCCTCCGTTATAACCTGGAGGCCACCAACAACATCTACTTGCCAGGCGGCCGCCGGGTGCGCGGGTTTGTCGGCATCGAGGCGCTCATTCACCCCTGCCAATAATATAAACTTTTATAAGCTGAGTGCCGTACAGCCTGTACGTACTGTACACTGTACGGCGGCCAAGAAAACCGTTTTTTGAAAACAACGTATCATCACTGAACAATAAAATATCGTACACCGTACAACTCGTACAGCCCCTATCTTCATTGAACGCAATTTTTGAATTAGTATACAACGCTTAAAAGAATTGAGGTGAAATTTTATGAATCACATCTTCCCCAACATGACATGGAGGACAGTACTTGACCAGAAAGAAGGATGTAGAGAAAGAATACGGCCTGCCTGCAGGCTCTCTCGAATGTCTGGCCCGGACATTTCTGCCCGGGATCCAGGCATTTTTTGAAATTGAGGAAAATCAAAGGGCTTTTGAGGCTTGGCTTGCACGACGCCCGCAGGATCCAAAAGAAGAAAAGGCTGCCTAGGGTGTATCTGAGAAGTCAAAAATGCTGGAATATTCGCCAAAAAGCGCCAGATGCAAGGCGCATGAGCGCCGCACTCCTCTGTGGAATGCAAGCGAATGCAACGCAGCAGATGGGGCTTTTTGGTAGAATAGAACAGCGTTGGGGAATTTTCAGATACACCCTAAGAAAGTACAAAGGCAGAGCATCCTACCAGGCGCTCCGCCTTTTGACTGTTGTATGCCATCGTTGAACTCATCGGCCAAGCCGCCCTCACTCCGCCGCCGCATCCCGCTTTTGCGCCAGCCAGACCGAAAGAGCCGTAAAAGCCGCGGTGTAGAATAGGGCCGACAGCAAAAAGGGCACCAGATCCAGCTCCATGGTGGGGTTGTTGGCCCGCATCCCCAGACAGAGCAGCGCGTAAGGAAACAGATACCCCCACCCTTTGGCGGTGCACAAAAGGCCCAGGATGCCCCCTGCCAGGCCGAAGGCCACCGGCGGGGCGAACGTCCGCACCGCCAGACTGACGAACAGCTGCACCGCGCAGACCGATATGCTCCCCACCGCCCCGCAGAACAGCCACCCAGGCAGCTCGGGGGGCAGTGGGCCGGGCAGGCCCACCAGCTTGCCGCTGAGGACGAATAGCCCGCCGATGCACCCCTGGGCCAGCACCGACGTCCCGGCGGCCAGGATCAGCTTGGCCAGGCACAGGTCGGCCAGCGGCACCGGCGCGGTGAAAAAGCTGTTCCAGTTGTGGCCGGCCTGCTCCAGCCGCCACTGCCAGGCGCAGAACACCCCCAGTAAAGCCGGCAGAAAAAACAGGGAGGAAAACAGGGTGTGCTGGCTCCACAGACTGTACCAGGCATTGTCCAGCACCTCGATATTACCCAGATAGTTGGCCGTGCCCAGGATGGCAGGCACCACCGGGAGCACCACAAAGGCCAGCCATACCGGAGCACGGCGGCATTTGCCCAGTTCCGCCCGCAAACAACGCAGCAGCATGGTCACACCTCCTTTTTCACAAACAGGGCCCGGCCCGCCAGCAGAAAGGCTGCGGCCCACACACAGAGAAGAATGAGGTCGGCGGGCGCGGGCCACTTCCAGAAAAAGCGGGTCACACGAGTGGCCTCGTTCCAGTCCATCCGCACCAGGGCCATCAGCCCGTAATAGCCCCAGGGCACAAAGCGGACCAGGGCCGGCGGAAAGAGCATGGACAAGATCCCAAGAAAGCTGCCCGCGACCCCGCATACCAAGGCCGCCGCCTGGTTGGCGTAGTACAAAGACAGCCCCTGCTGCAAAGCGTAGACCATCATGGACACCGCCCAGGAGATGAGGGTGAACACCCCAAACCGCACCCAGGGGACCGTCCCGGGAAAATGGAGGGCCATCCCCATGGCTGCAAAAATGCCGGTGCGGACCACCAACAGAGCGGCCAGCACCAGAGCGCCCCAGGCCAGCTTGGCGGCATACAGCTTCCCTGGGTTTGCCATAGTTTCCAGCAGCTTCCAGGTGCCGCCCTTGTGCTCCAGTTCGCAGCTGCGGCTGGCCAGCACCGCCACGCTGAGGGGCAGGATGATGGCGTCGATGAGGGCCAGATTGTAGAGCAGCAGCATCCACCCCCAGGCCAGGTCCTCCGCATCCTGTCGGGTGAGGAAGGCCCCGAACCAGAACAGTTCCACCCCCAGCACCGCAGCGCAGACCAGGACGATGTGCCGCCGGCGGCACTTGAAAAATTCCAGCCTGAGCAGGTTCATAGGCTCGCCGCCTTTCCGGTCAGTTCCAAAAAGATGTCCTCCAGGCTCTTCTGCCGCTCCTCCAGCCGGAGGATGCCCAGCCGGTTTTCAGCCAAAAAGCCGGTCAGCCGGGCCGTCTCCCCGTCGGGCAGGATGGGCAGGATCAGATAGCCGTCCTCCTCCTGACAGGGCAGGCCCCGGTCCCGCAGCAAAGCCTGCGCCACCGGGTCATTGGTGGTGCGCAGGGCCAGATGGTGGGTGCTGCGGCTGTGCAGGGTCTCCAGGGTGTCCTGAAACACCAGCTCCCCCTCCCGGATGATGCCCACATGGTCGGCCATCTGGTCGATCTCGCTCAGCAGGTGGCTGGACACCACCACCGTCATCCCGAACCGCCGGGGCAGGTCGCAGATCAGCTCCCGCATCTCCTGGATACCTGCCGGGTCCAGGCCATTGGTGGGCTCATCCAGGATCAATACTTTGGGGTAGCCCAGCAGGGCGGCGGCGATGCCCAGCCGCTGCTTCATGCCCAGAGAATAATGGCCGGCCAACTTATCCCGCTGGCCGTCCAAGCGGACGATCTGCAGCACCTCCCGAATGTTCTTCTCCGGCACGCCCCGCAGGGACTGCACCACCCGCAGGTTTTCCTCCCCGGTCAGGTGGCCATAATAGCTGGGGCTTTCGATCAGGCTGCCCACCTGCCGGATGATGTCCAGGCGGTTGGCGCTGTTCATCGTTTTACCCAGTACCTGGATGCTGCCCGCGGTGGGGTGCACCAGACCCAGGATCATTTTCAGGGTGGTGGATTTGCCCGCCCCGTTGGGCCCCAAAAAGCCATAGACACAGCCCTCCGGCACCCGCAGATCCAGGTGGGACACCCGCATGGCGTCCCCGTACCGCTTGCACAGGCCGTGTGTCTCAATGATCTCCATAGCAAGACCTCCTTCATGGCACCATCTTACCACTGCCGCCTTACCTGCCCATGAAGGCTACCTTACGTTTACCTTGATTTTGAGCCCGGCCGCTGGACGAAGGGCCGGCTCCTTTTTATAATGGAAGCAGTCGGGAAAGGAGGCTGTGCCATGGCCTACCGTATTTTGATCGTGGATGACGAGCCTGCATTGCAGCAGCTGGTGGGGGAGATTTTGTCCGGCGCAGGCTATGAGACGGACAGCGCCCTGTCCTGCGCCCAGGCCCTCGAACGGCTGCGGGCCGCCCCGCCGGACGCCGTGCTGCTGGACGTGATGCTGCCGGACGGGGACGGCTTTTCCCTGCTGGGAAAAATGCAGGCGGTCCGGGATCTGCCGGTGCTGTTTCTTTCCGCCCGGGATGAGGATGAGGACCGGCTGAAGGGGCTGGGCCTGGGAGCGGACGACTACATCACCAAGCCTTTTCTGCCCCAGGAACTGCTGCTGCGGCTGCGCTCGGTGCTGCGGCGGGTCTACCGGGAACAGCTCCAGGTCTCCCGTCTAGGCGATACGGAGATCGACTGGGGCAAGGGAACCGTCCGCCGGGGCGGCGCTCAGACCGCCCTGACAGCCAAGGAGTTCACCCTTCTGAAAACGCTGTGGGATGCCCGGGGCAACATCGTCACCACAGACGCCTTGTGCGAGGCCCTTTGGGACGGGCCGCTGGTGGGCTATGAGAACACGCTGATGGTGCACATCCGCCGCCTGCGGGAAAAGGTGGAGGCAGACCCCTCCCACCCACGCTATCTGCTGACGGTGCGGGGATTGGGCTACCGCCTGAAACGGGAGGGAGAGAGATGAATCTGCGCAGCTTTTTGAAAGGGACCCTGCTGATGACCGTCTCGGCGGCTCTCATCACCCTGGTGACGGTAGTGGGATTTCTGGCCTTTATTTACTACAATAGCAGCGGGGGCCGGGATTGGGGCGTTCCCATTCAGCAGGTGTCGGATGCACTGGACCGGGACGGGACAGAGTACCGGTTCAAGGGCGAGGAACTGTTGGAAACAGGCTGCTGGGCCATGCTGCTGGACCAGCAGGGGCAGGTGGTCTGGTCTTTCCGCAAACCGCAGGAGGTGCCGGAACAATACACAGTTGCCGATGTAGCCGCCTTTACCCGCTGGTATCTTCAGGATTACCCGGTGCAGTGCTGGGTGCGGGAGGACGGGCTGCTGGTGGTGGGCTCCCCCAAGGGCAGCCTCTGGAAGCACGATATCGCTATGGACATCCGGACCCTGCTGCAAACGCCTTTTTGGTTTGGAGGCATCTTTCTGCTGGCGCTGGGGTGTGTGCTGGGGCTGTCCTATCGGGCAGCACGGCACTGGTTCCGGCAGGCCCAGCAGGCGCGGGACGCCGCCCGTTCCGAGTGGATCAACGGCGTCTCCCACGACATCCGCACCCCTCTATCGGTGGTGATGGGGTACGCTGCGCAGCTGGAGGAAGCGCCGGATCTCTCCCCCACCCGCCAAAAACAGGCGGCCATCATCCGCACCCAGAGCCAGGCCATCCGGGACCTGGTCAACGACCTGAACCTGACCATGCGGCTGGACTGCGCCATGCAGCCCCTGCGCA
Source organism: Candidatus Faecalibacterium gallistercoris (assembly GCA_019116585.1). GTDB lineage: Bacteria > Bacillota > Clostridia > Oscillospirales > Ruminococcaceae > Faecalibacterium > Faecalibacterium gallistercoris. The sequence goes on from DXBJ01000029.1 coordinate 30,008, forward strand.
AAGAGACGGTCCACCCCGACAGCTTTCTCCGGCAGACTGCCGCCGATTTTCTCAACGGCGGCATGGCCGAGGGCTTCCCCTTCGAGATCGACCTTCCCGCCAAGCCCCTGCCCGCCGTCGAAGCCGACCCCTTCCTGCTGCGGCGGGCGGTGAACAACCTGCTCACCAACTGTGTGCGCCATAACGCCCCCGGCTGTTCCATCCGGCTGGGGGCCCGGGCCCGGCAGGGCGGGTTGGTCCTCTGGGTGGAGGGTGGAGCCACGGCGGACGCTCCCGCCCCGGCAGGGCCCGACCACCCTCTGGAGCCGGACGGCGGGGCCTCCCACGGCACCGGGCTGCGGCTGGTGGCCCAGATCGCCGCGGCCCATGGCGGGCAGGCCAGCTTCTACGTTGGGCCGCCCTTCCGCTGCGAGCTGTGGCTGCCCCTGGGGTAGGTAAAAAATAGGCCATAAACGCAGAAGCGGGGCGCACTGAATCCTGCGCACAACGGCGTTTTCTGAAAAAAGATGAACAGCAAAAAGGGCAGAGCCCCACTTATGGGAGGCTCTGCCTTTTATGGTTTTATGCAGTTGTGACTGTCCTTTGCCCGCGGTGCAGCACTTCAGACAAAGAAAAAACGTATCCGAATCCTTCCTCGTAGAGAACTGGGTTCGGATACGCACTGTTTGGTGGGTCGGGTTGCGGTGCCCTGAATTTCCGGCGCGCATGCAATGCGCTTGAAAATTCAGACCGCGGCCCCTGCTCCGCCTCGCCTGTTTCGTCCGCGGGACGCGGCTCGGCTGCGCAGCAGTACAGGACTCGAACCGGGGCCGTCTCTGCGATGCCCGTGCAAAACAAAAACCCGGGGCCTGCGGCCTCGGGTTTTGTTTTGGTGGACGGTACAGGACTCGAACCTGTGACCTCCTGCACGTCAAGCAGATGCTCTACCAGCTGAGCTAACCGTCCGGATCTTGTGTTGTTTTGCGTTGGGCGCCGCGGTAGCGGCTTGATTATAGTACCATATTCGGAGACAAAATGCAAGGGGGTAGGGGGAGAAAATAAAAAATTTCTCCGCAGCGGCGGGTGAATTGCCATTCCCGCCCCGCTGTGCTATACTATAACAGTATATCTTTCGGCAGATGGAAAGGCAGGGCGGAGGCAGAAGGTGAGAGTTCTGGGCATTGACCCCGGCTATGCGATCGTGGGCTGGGGCGTTGTGGATTATGTGGGCAACCGGTTTGCGCCGGTGGATTTCGGCGCGGTGACCACCGGCGCCGGCCTGCCCTTTGAGCAGCGGCTCAGCGAGGTTTACGACGGGGTGTGCGAGGTGATCCACCGCACACGGCCCGAGGTGCTGGCCATCGAAAAGCTGTTTTACCAGCACAACCAGACCACCGTCATCGGGGTGGCCGAGGCCCGCGGGGTCATCCTGCTGGCGGCGGCCCAGGCCGGCCTGCCGGTGTACGAGTACACCCCCATGCAGGTCAAGCAGGCGGTGACCGGGTACGGCAAGGCCGTCAAAAAGCAGGTGCAGGAGATGACCCGCATCCTGCTGCACCTGCCCGCCGTGCCACGGCCCGACGACACCGCCGACGCGCTGGCCATGGCCATCACGTTCTGCCACACCAGCGCCAACCAGCTCACCCGGCTGACGGCGCGGGGCGTCGGGCCCATTTGACCCGTTTCATAAGGCCGGGAGGGATCGCAATGCAGATCGGGGGTAGCGTATGATCTATTGCCTGAGCGGTAAAATCATCAAAAAGACGCTGGACAGCGTGGTCATTTCCTGCGGGGGGGTGGGCTACTGCGCCCAGTGCCCCGCCAGCGTGGCCGCCGCCATGCCCGGCGCGGGGGCCGAGGGCACCCTGTACACCGTCCTCAATGTGTCGGAAAACGACGTCAGCCTTTACGGCTTTGCCACCGAGGAACAGCAGAACTGTTTCCGGCTGCTGACCGGCGTGTCCGGCGTGGGACCCAAGGTGGGGCTGGCCATCCTCAGCGTGATGGAGCCGGACCGGGTCTATCTGGCGGTGTCGGCGGGGGACCACAAAGCCTTTAAGGCCGCCAGCGGCGTGGGCCCCAAACTGGCCCAGCGGATCGTGCTGGAGCTCAAGGACAAGGTGGCCAAAGGGGCCGCCGGCGCGGCCGCCCTGGAGGACCTGTCCGGGGTGTCGGCGGCGGCCGGCGGCGCCGGCAGCAGCCAGGCCATCGCGGCGCTGGTGTCCCTGGGATACAGCCAGAGCGAGGCCGCCGTGGCCATCGCCAAGATCGACCCCGCGCTGCCGGTGGAGGAGATCATCCGGCTGGCGCTGCGCGGAATGGCAGGGGGGAGATAAACCATGCAGGAACAGGCGCTTTACGGTGCAAGAATGATGCAGCCCGGGCTGACGGCGGCGGACAGCGAGGAAAACAGCCTCCGCCCCCAGCACCTGGAAGATTACATCGGGCAGGAAAAGGTCAAGCAGAACCTCAAGATCTATCTGGAGGCGGCCCGCCGCCGGGGCGAGGCCATGGACCACGTCCTGCTGTACGGCCCGCCCGGCCTGGGCAAGACCACCCTGGCCGGCATCATCGCCAACGAGATGGGGGTCCAGATCCGGATCACCAGCGGCCCCGCCATCGAAAAGCCGGGGGACCTGGCCGCCCTGCTGACCAACCTGCAGGAAGGGGACGTGCTGTTCATCGACGAGATCCACCGGCTGTCCCGGCAGGTGGAGGAGGTGCTCTATCCGGCGCTGGAGGACTACGCCCTGGACATCATCATCGGCAAGGGGCCCAGCGCCCAGAGCATCCGGATCAACCTGCCCCGCTTCACCTTGGTGGGGGCCACCACCCGTGCCGGGCAGCTGACGGGGCCGCTGCGGGACCGCTTCGGCGTCCTGCTCAAGCTGGAGCTGTACAGCCCCGACGAGCTGGCCCAGATCATCCGGCGGTCGGCGGGCATCCTGGACCAGCCCATCACCCCCGAGGGGGCCTATGAGCTGGCCAAACGCAGCCGGGGCACTCCCCGCGTGGCCAACCGCTTCCTCAAGCGGGTGCGGGACTTTGCCACCGTGCTGGGGGACGGGGTCATCGACGAGGAGGTCTGCCTCATGGCCCTGCGCCGGATGGATGTGGACGAGCTGGGCCTGGACGAGCTGGACCGCAGCCTGCTGCGGGCCATCATCGAGATGTACGGCGGCGGGCCGGTGGGCCTGGAGACCCTGGCCGCCGCCCTGGGCGAGGAGGCCGTCACCCTGGAGGATCTGTGCGAGCCATACCTGATGCAGATGGGCTTTTTGACCCGCACCCCCCGGGGCCGCTGCGTCACCCACCTGGCTTACGAGCATCTGGGGATGCGCCCGCCCGAGCAGCCCGGCCCCGAGGACTGCGGCCAGCAGACCATGTTTTGAGTTTGGAGGGCGCGCCCGGCCCGGAAATGCGATTGCGGGCCCCCGGCGCGGCATAAAAATAGAGAGGAATACCATTTGCAGAGAGGGGATAACGTTATGGGAAAGTATTTTGGCACCGACGGCGTCCGCGGCATTGCGGGCGCGGACCTGACCTGTGAGCTGGCCATGAAGCTGGGCCGCGGGGTGGCGGCCGTCCTGACCGACGGCAGCGGCCGCAAGCCCCGCATCCTGATCGGCAAGGACACCCGCCAGTCGGGGGATATGCTGGAGGCCGCCCTCACCGCCGGCCTGTGCAGCGTGGGCGCCGACGTGGAGGCCCTGGGCGTTCTGCCCACCCCCGCGGTGGCCTACCTGGTCACCAAGTACAAGGCCGACGCCGGGGTGGTGATCTCGGCGTCCCACAACCCGATGGAGTTCAACGGCATCAAGGTGTTCGCCTCCACCGGCTACAAGCTGCCCGATGAGGTGGAGGCCCGCATCGAGGCCCACATCGACAACGACTGCCGGGACATCCCGCTGGCCACCGGCGCCGGGGTGGGGCAGGTGTCCTTCCGGGCGGACGGCCTGCGGGACTATGTGGACCACCTGTACGAGGCCATCGGCGGGGATCTGACCGGCCTGAACGTCTGCATCGACTGTGCCAACGGCGCCGCCGCCGCCGTGGCCCAGAAGCTGTTCCCCCGGCTGGGGGCCAGGTGCTCCTTTTTGGGGGTGACGCCGGACGGCAAAAACATCAACGACGGGGTGGGCAGCACCCATCTGGAAAAGCTGGAAAAAGAGGTGGTGGCCGGCGGCTACGACTGCGGCATCGCCTTTGACGGGGACGCCGACCGGTGCCTGGCCTGCGATGAGCTGGGCCGGGAGATCGACGGCGACAAGATCATCGCCCTGCTGGCCATGATGATGAAGGAAGAGGGCTCCCTGGACGCCGGCACCGCGGTGGTGACGGTGATGTCCAACCTGGGCTTTATCAAGTTTATGGACCGGCAGGGCATCCGCACCGAAAAGACCGCCGTGGGCGACCGCTATGTCCTGGAGAACATGCGGGAGAACGGCTACGCCATCGGCGGCGAGCAGAGCGGCCATGTCATCCTGCTGCACCACGCCACCACCGGCGACGGCGAGCTGACCGCCGGCAAGCTGCTGCGGCTGCTGGCCTCCAGCGGCAAAAAGATGAGCGAGCTGAACGGCATCTACGCCCAGTTCCCCCAGGTGCTGGTCAACGTGGAGGCCAACGCCGCCCAGAAGGCCGCCTACAAGGAGGACGAGGTGCTGGCCGGCTTCATCGAGAACGAGCAGCAGAAACTGATGGGCATGGGCCGGGTGCTGGTCCGTGTGTCGGGCACCGAGCCCAAGATCCGCGTCATGGTCGAGGGCGAGGACCTGGACGCCATCCACGCCTGCGCCAGGCGGATCGTGGAGCGGATCAACCAGCGTATTTTGAAAAAGTGACGGGAAAAGGAACGGGAAGGGCAGACCATGAGAGCAGCTGACAGCTGGAAGGATTACGAATTACTGGACGCCACCGGCGGCAACCGGCTGGAGCGGTGGGGGAGCACCCTTCTGGTCCGGCCCGACCCCCAGGTGGTCTGGAAGAGCGAGCCCCAAAGCCCCCTGTGGGCCCGGGCCGACGCGGTCTATCACCGCTCCCACCAGGGCGGGGGCAGCTGGGAGTACCGCCGCCCCCTGCCCGAGCGCTGGCAGATCCACTGCGGCGAGGGGGACGGCCGGCTGACATTGATCGTCAGCCCCACCGGCTTCAAGCACACCGGCGTGTTCCCCGAGCAGGCGGTCAACTGGGCCTGGTACGGGCGCAAGATCCGGGCGGCGGGCCGGCCCATCCGGGTGCTGAACCTGTTCGGCTACACCGGCGGGGCCACCCTGGCCTGCGCCGCCGCCGGCGCCTCGGTCTGCCATGTGGACGCCTCCAAGGGGATGGTCCAGTGGGGCAAGGAGAACGCCGCCGCCAGCGGCCTGGCCGGCCGGCCCATCCGCTGGCTGGTGGACGACTGCGCCAAGTTCGTGGCGAGGGAAAAACGCCGGGGCAACACCTACGACGCCATCATCATGGACCCGCCCAGCTACGGCCGGGGCCCCGGCGGCGAAGTGTGGAAGCTGGAGGACTGCATCTACGACCTGATCTGCCAGTGCGCGGAGGTGCTGAGCCCGGAGCCGCTCTTTTTTGCCGTCAACAGCTACACGGCGGGGCTGTCCCCGACGGTGATGGAGTACATCCTCCGCACCACCCTGACGCCCCGCTGGGGCGGCCGGACCAGCTGCGACGAGATCGGCCTGCCGGTGACCGCCACCGGCGGGGTGGTGCCCTGCGGCTCCACCGCCATCTGGGAAAGCGCGGAGTGAAACAACAAGCATTGGGAATGGGGCGCAGCCCGGCTTTGGGACGGGCGCGCCACCGGAAAAGAGACAGAACATGAAGGAAACGATTTTGCAGGCAAAGGACCTGCGCTTCCGGTACGACCCGGACGCCCCCGGCTACGCATTGGACGGGGTGAGCGTGGGGGTGCGGCGGGGCGAGTTTGTGGCGGTGCTGGGGGCCAACGGGTGCGGCAAGTCCACCCTGGCCAAGCACTTCAACGCCATCCTGCTGCCCGAGACCGGCACCGTCACGGTGGAGGGGATGGACACCGTCGACGACGCAAAGCTCTACGACATCCGCCAGAAGGTGGGCATGGTCTTTCAGAACCCCGACAACCAGATCGTGGCCACCGTGGTGGAAGAGGACGTGGCCTTTGCCCTGGAGAACCTGGGCGTGCCCACCGGCGAGATGCGCCGCCGCATCGACGACGCCATGAAGATGACCGGCATCTACGAGCTGCGCCAGCGCCCCCCGCACAACCTGTCGGGCGGGCAGAAGCAGCGGGTGGCCATCGCCGGGGTGGTGGCCATGAGCCCCGACTGCATCGTCCTGGACGAGGCCACCGCCATGCTGGACCCCCGGGGCCGGGAGCAGGTGATGCAGACCATCCACCGGCTGAACCGGGACATGGGCATCACGGTGGTGGCCATCACCCACTATATGGAAGAAGCCGCCCAGGCCGACCGGGTGGTCGTGATGAGCCGGGGCCGCATCGTCATGGAGGGGACCCCCACCGAGGTGTTCAGCCGGACCGAGGAGGTCCGCGCCCTCCATCTGGACGTGCCCCAGGCCGCCGAGCTGCGGGACGAGCTGGTCAAGGCCGGCATCCCCATGCCCGAAGGCATCATCGACCCGGGCGCCTGCGCGCAGGCTCTCTACGAGCTGTTGAAGTGAGGGAGGGCAGTATGGCAAGCATCATCAAGGCAGAGCACCTTTCCTATGTATACAATCCCGGGATGCCCGGCGCGGTGACGGCGCTGGACGACGTCAGCTTCGAGGTGGAAGAAGGGGATTTCGTGGGCATCATCGGGGCCACCGGCTCGGGCAAAAGCACCCTGATCGGCCACATGAACGGCCTGAACAAGCCCACCAGCGGCAAGATCTTCATCGACGGCCGGGACGTCTGGGCGGACCCGTCCAAGATCCGGGACTTCCGGTTTTTGACGGGGCTGGTGTTCCAGTATCCCGAGTACCAGCTGTTCGAGGAGACCTGCTATAAAGACATCGCCTTCGGCCCCAGAAACATGGGCCTGGAGGAAAAGGAGATCGACCGCCGCGTCCGGGAAGCGGCCCGCTTTGTGGGCCTGGACGAGGCGCTGCTCTCCCGCAGCCCCTTCGAGCTGTCGGGCGGGCAGAAGCGCCGGGTGGCGGTGGCGGGCGTCATGGCCATGGAGCCCCGCATCCTGGTGCTGGACGAGCCCGCCGCCGGCCTGGACCCCGAAGGCCGGGACAGCATCCTCTCGGCCATCAAGCGGTACCACAAGGACACCGGCACCACCGTGCTGCTGGTGAGCCACAGCATGGAGGACATCGCCCGCTACGCCGACAAGGTGCTGGTGATGGCCCAGAAGCACGTGGCCATGTACGACACGGTGGAGCGGGTGTTCGCCCGCGCCGAAGAGCTGCTGGCCCTGGGGCTGTCGGTGCCCCAGGTGACCAAGATCTTCCTCAAACTGCGGGAGATGGGCATCGACGTCCCGGCGGACGTCTACACCATCCCCTATGCGGTGAAAAAGATCGTGGAAGCCAAGGCCCGCCGGGACGCAGGGGAGAGCCTGACCCTGCCCCGTCCGGCCGGGGAGAAGGAAGGAGGCGCAGGCGTATGATCCGTGACATCACCATCGGCCAGCACTTCCCGGGGGACAGCCTGGTCCACCGCTTTGACCCGCGGCTCAAGCTGGTCCTGACCATCGCCTATATCGCGGTGCTGTTCGCTGCGTCCAACCCGCTGGGGCTGGCCCTGTCGGTCCTGTTCCTGGGGGCGATGTACGGCGTGGCCAGGATCCCCCTCAAGATGATCGGGCGCAGCCTCAAGCCGATCCTGCCCATCATCCTGTTCACCGCCGTGCTGAACGTGTTTTTTGTCAGCGGCGAGGGCGAGCCCCTGTTCCGCTGGAGCTTTCTCACCATCTACGCCGAGGGCGTCCGGTATGCCGTCATCATGGGCGTCCGGGTGGCGGCCCTGATCGCGGGGACAAGCCTTTTGACCTACACCACCAGCCCCATCGTCCTGACCGACGCCATCGAGGCGCTGCTGCGCCCCCTGAACAAGCTGCACTTCCCGGTGCACGAGCTGGCCATGATGATGAGCATCGCCCTGCGGTTCATCCCCACCCTGATCGAGGAGACCGACAAGATCATGAACGCCCAGAAGGCCCGCGGCGCCATGCTGGACACCGGCAAGCTGACCGAGCGGGTCAAGGCGCTGGTGCCGGTGCTGATCCCGCTGTTCATCTCGGCGTTCCGCCGGGCGGACGAGCTGGCCATGGCCATGGAGTGCCGCTGCTACCGCGGGGGCGAGGGCCGCACCCGCCTCAAGGTGCTGCGCTGCTGCGGGCAGGACTACATCGACCTTGCCTTCTGCATCGTGTGCTTTGGGGTGATCCTGGCCTCGCGGCTGGTGTTCCCCAACTATTAAAAAGAAGGCTGGACTGTCAGCCATGCTGAGACATTTGCACCCGGGCGCCTGGCCCCGGGGCGTCCCGGCCGTCCGCACCCACCGGCCGGCCGGGACTTTTTCTGACTATGGCATTTTTCACATTTTCGCCCTATTTGTATGCTATTTTGAATGGAGGTGCAGCCTGTGACCTGGCTGTTGACCCTGGCCTTTGACGGCACCGAATACTGCGGCTTCCAGGTGCAGCCCAACGGGCGCAGCGTGGCCGCCGCGTTCCAGGATGGGCTGGAGGCGGTGATCGGCCGCCGGCCCGACATCAAGGGGTGTAGCCGCACCGACGCGGGGGTCCATGCGCTGGGCTTCGCCCTCAGCTTTGAGGCGGACCTGCGCATCCCGCCGGAAAAGCTGCCCTTGGCCCTGAACACCAAACTGCCCCGGGACATCCGGGTGCTGAGCGCCCGGGTGGTCCCCGACGGGTTCCACGCCCGGTACGCCGCCCACACCAAGACCTACCTCTACCGCATCCGCAACAGCCCCATCGACTCCCCCTTTGAAGAGCGGTACTACTGCCGCATCCCGGGGCAGCTGGACGTGGAACGGATGCAGCGGGCGGCGGCCCATTTTGTGGGCACCCACGATTTTCTGGCCCTGTGCGCGGCCCACAGCTCGGCGGCGGCCCACGGGGACACCGTCCGCACCATCACGGCCTGCGGGGCGGAGCGCCATGGGGACACGGTGGAGATCACCGTGACGGCGGACGGCTACCTGTACAACATGGTGCGCATCCTGGCGGGCACCCTGTGCGAAGCCGGGGCGGGCCGGCTGGACCCTGAGGCCGTGCCGGCCATCCTGGCCAGCCGGGACCGGCGCCTGGCCGGCCCCACCCTGCCGGCCAAGGGCCTGTTTTTGCACCATGTGGATTACGGAAAGGAAGCAGAGGGATGAGAAAGACCGGCCACAGGGCCCGCAGGGAGGAACTGTCTGCGGGCCGGATCGAATACATCGAGGCGGCGCGGCAGCGGCTGCGCAGCCGCCGGATCCGGCGCACCATGCTGCTGGTGGCGCTGGTGGCGGCGGCGGTGATCTACCTGACCGGGCTGGTCAACACCTCGGTCATGCTGCTGGAAGATATGGCCGACACCGTCCGCATCGCCCTGATGCCGGAGCAGGGGTTCCCCCAGCAGACCGGCGCGGGGGTGGTGTACCAGGCCGAGACCCTGGGGGGCAGCTTTGTGGTGCTGGGGGAGGAAGGCTGCACCGTCTTTTCCAACGGGGGCGGCCGTCTGAACACCGTGGGCACCGGCTATGCCCGCCCCGCCCTGGCGGCGGGCGGGAACAGCTTTGTGCTGTACAACCGCTCGGGCAGCGAGCTGCGGGTGGAAAGCCGCACCCGCGAGCTGTATACCCGCCAGACCGAGGGGCATATTTACCTGTGCGCCCTCAGCGACCGGGGCGAGCTGGCGGTGGTCACCGACGACGTGCGCAAGCTGGCCCTGCTGACCGTCTACGACGCCAACCGCAACGAGCTGCTGACCTGGAGCACCACCACCGCCGAGGGCGTGCCCCTGCGGATGGATTTTTCCCCCGACGGCACCCAGCTGGCCATCGCGGCGGTCACCGCCCAGGACGGCCAGATGGTGACCAACCTCTACCTGCTCAACCTGCGCGCCGGCGAGCCCCAGCTGCTGGCCAGCGAGCCGGGCAGCACCCCCCTGGCTTTGACCTGGTGCTCCAACGACCGGCTGCTGGCCGTCTGCGACACCCACGCCGCCCTCTACGGGTCGGACGGCAGCGCCCAGGGCCGCTACGATTTCGGCGGCCAGGACGTGGCCGCCCTCTCGGCAGAAGGGGGCGGGCTGGCGGTGCTGTTCGGCAGCGGGCCGTCCAGCACCGCCCTGCTGCTGGACGGCGGGCTGGGGGTGCAGTACACGGGGCCGGTGCCCAACGCCCACGGCATCGTGCGGGGGAACGGCGCCTTTTACCTGCTGTGCGAGAGCTCGGTGGAGTGCTACGGCCTGGACGGCGCTTACCAGTGGAGCTATCCCCTGGACGCCCGGCCCCAGGCCCTGCTGGCCGGGGAGGATCTGTTCGTGTTTGCGGGCAATCTGGTCCAGCGGATCGTCCCGCCCCAGCCCGAAGAGGCAGGCAGCGGCGGAACGCTGGCACTCTGACGCAGTGTCTGATAAAAAATTTTGGGTATGTTCATGAATCCGTCATTTGTTTTTGATATGATTTGTACGGCGGTTTGGCTGGGCCTGACCGTGCATTATGCCCGCAAGGGGCTTTTGGCTGCCCTGTGCCAGATCGTGGGCAGCCTGTTCAGCCTGATCGGGGCCCAGCAGCTGGCAGCCTGGGGCTCCGGGGCGCTGTTCGACCGCTTTTTCGCGGGCAGCTTCCGGGAGCGGATCGCCGCCGGACTGTCGGCGGGGGGCGCGGCGGACCTGGGCCTGATCGCCCAGCGGTACGCCGGGTTCCTGCCCGAGAGCGTCCGCCGCCCGGTGGTGGAAGCCTGCGAGCGGGCCCTCGACGGCCTGCTGACCGACAACGTGGTCGTCATGGCCGACACCATCGTCCAGGACGTCATCCGGCCGCTGCTGACACCGGTGTTTTCACTGGTGCTGTTTTTTCTCTGTTTTGCCGGGCTGCGGATGCTCATCAGCCTGCTGGTCACCGTGCTGGGGCTGGTCAACCACCTGCCCCTGGTGGGCACGGTCAACCATCTGCTGGGGGTCCCGGTGGGGGCGCTGGCGGGGCTGGCCGATGTGTTCCTGCTGCTGTGCGTGGTCTGGGCCCTGATGGTCATCACCGGGGGCAACCTGCCCGGCCTGAACGAAGCCGCCCTGGGCGGCAGCATATATTATACGATATTCAGCCAGCTGAACCCGTTTATGGGCGCGGGGGCTGTGGGATAGGAGGAACGATATGGTCTGCATTCGCTGCAAAAAACGGCCTGCCATCATCTTCATCCAGCGGATGGAGAACGGCCAGATGAAGCAGGAGGGCTACTGCCTGCACTGCGCCCGTGAGCTGCACATCAAGCCGGTGGACGACCTGATGAAGCAGTTCGGGATGTCCGAGCAGGACATGGACAACATGGAAGACCGGATGGAAAGCATGATGGAGGAGATGGGCGAGGGGGGCAACCCCTTTGCCGCCCTGATGAAGATGCAGGATGAGGAGAACGGCGGCGCCGGGGAGGAGGACGGCTTCACCCCCGGGGGCAACGCCACCTTCCCCCTGAGCATCGCCGGCCAGGAGGGGCAGGGCGGCCCGAACGGGGCCAAAAACGGCAAGGCGGGCAAAAAGCCGCCCCGCCGCAAGTACCTGGACACCTACTGCGAGAACCTGACCGCCAAGGCCCGGGACGGCCGCCTGGACGACATCATCGGGCGGGACCGGGAGATCTACCGGACCATCCAGATCCTGTCCCGGCGGCAGAAGAACAACCCCTGCCTGATCGGCGAGGCCGGCGTGGGCAAGACCGCCATCGCCGAGGGCATCGCCGAGCGCATCGCCCGGGGGCAGGTGCCGGCCCAGCTGAAGGACAAGGAGATCTATCTGCTGGACCTGACCGCCCTGGTGGCGGGCACCCAGTTCCGCGGGCAGTTCGAGCAGCGGGTCAAGGGCCTGCTGAACGAGGTGAAGCAGGCGGGCAACGTGATCCTGTTCATCGACGAGATCCACACCATCACCGCCGCCGGCGAGAGCGAGGGCGCCATGAACGCCGGCAACATCCTCAAGCCCGCCCTCTCCCGCGGGGAGATCCAGGTGATCGGCGCCACCACTTTCTCGGAGTACCGCAAGTATATCGAGAAGGACCAGGCCCTGGAGCGCCGGTTCCAGCCGGTGCGGGTGGAAGAGCCCAGCATCGCCGACACCATCGCCGTGATGAACGGCATCAAACGCTATTACGAGGCCTACCACCACGTCCAGGTGCCGGCCGGCGTGGTCCAGGCGGCGGTGACCCTGTCCGAGCGGTACATCACCGACCGCTACCTGCCCGACAAGGCCATCGACCTGCTGGACGAGGCCTGCGCCAGCTGCAACCTGGCCCACCCCGAGATCTCGGCCTACCTGGAGGCCCGGAAAGAGCTGGACGCCCTCAAGCAGGAGGAGACCGAGATGGAATCCGCCAGCACCAACGAGGCCATCGACTACGAGGCGGTGGCCGAGCGCAAGACCCGCATCGCCCAGCTGGAGGCCGAGCTGCCCGCCAAACAGGCCGCCGCCAGCGAGATCCAGGTGACCATGGACGACCTGGCCCGGGTAATCGAGCTGTGGACCGGCATCCCCGCCGTCAAGATCCGGGAGACCGAGTATGTCCGTCTGGCCACCCTGGAGGAAGAGCTGAAAAAGAAGGTGATCGGCCAGGACGAGGCCGTCCACCTGGTGGCGCAGGCGGTCAAGCGCAGCCGCGCCGACCTGGCCGGCCGCCGCCGCCCCGCCAGCTTCATCTTTGTGGGGCCCACCGGCGTGGGCAAGACCGAGCTGGTCAAGCAGCTGGCCGGGCAGCTGTTCAGCGGCCCGGACCCCCTGATCCGGCTGGACATGAGCGAATATATGGAGAAATACGCCGTCAGCCGGATGATCGGCTCGCCCCCGGGCTACGTGGGCTATGAGGAGGCCGGCCAGCTGACCGAGAAGGTCCGCCGCCGCCCCTACAGCGTGGTGCTGTTCGACGAGATCGAAAAGGCCCACCCCGACGTGCTGAACATCCTGCTGCAGATCCTGGACGAGGGCAAAATCAACGACGCCCAGGGCCGTACGGTGGATTTCTCCAACACGGTCATCTGCATGACCTCCAACGCCGGCTCTTCGGAGCAGGGGACCGGGGGCCTGGGCTTCAACAAGAGCGCCGGGGAGATGACCGCCGACAAGACCATGAAGGCCCTGCGCCAGTTCCTGCGGCCCGAGTTTTTGGGCCGTGTGGATGAGGTCATCGTCTTCCAGCCCCTGGGCAGCGAGACGCTGGAGAAGATCGCCGCCCTCATGCTGGAAGAATACCGCCCCGGCATGGAGGCCAAGGGCATCGCCTACCGCTACACCCCCGCGGCCCTCAAGGCCCTGGTGGCCCAGTGCGAGGGGGGCAAGTTCGGCGCGCGGGACCTGCGCCGGATCATCCGCAAGACGGTGGAGGACGAGGCTGCCAACCGCATCGTGGACGGCCAGCTGGCCGCCGGCGGCAGCCTGACGGTGGACGCCGGCCCCGACGGCAAGGTGGTCATCCTGTAAAATTGGCAAACTGTTCTACAAACAGTCGAAACCCCGCCCGGCCTGCCGGCGCGGGGTCCTAAAGATCGAGCGCTGGGAGCGCGCAGGGCCGTGGGGCCGGGCGCGCGGCCCGGCGCTCACTTTTGCCCCGGTGCGGCGCGCCGGGAGCGGAAATTTTCCAAAAGCACTTTCCAACAGTAAAGCAAAATGCTATACTAAAAGAGCGCAGCCGCGGCAAAGGGCCAAAGCTGCCGACAAAAAGTATAGAAACGCGAAATATGTACAGGAGGGAGATTGTTTCTTTGACCCAGCTTCTGATACGCGCTTTTGTCAAGGACCACCAGAACCGGCAGGACCCTGCCGTCCGGGAGCGCTACGGCCGGCTGGCCGGCATCGTGGGGGTGGTCTGCAACCTGCTGCTTTTTGCGGGCAAGGTGACGGTGGGCACCTTGTTCGGCTCCATCGCCATCACGGCCGATGCGGTCAACAACCTGTCCGACGCTTCGTCCAGTGTGGTCAGCCTGGTGGGCTTCAAGCTGGCGGCCAAGGCCCCCGACGCCGAGCATCCCTACGGCCACGCCCGCTACGAATACGTGGCCGGGCTGGCGGTCAGCACCATGATCATGGCCATCGGCCTCAGCCTGCTCAAAGAGTCGGTGGTCAAGGTCATCCACCCCGAGCCGGTGGGCTTCAGCCTGCTGACGGTGGGGGTGCTGCTGGCCTCCATCGCGGTCAAGCTGTGGCTCAGCCGGTTCAACCGCACCGTCGGCCAGGCCATCCACTCCGACACCCTGCTGGCCACCGCCGCCGACAGCCGCAACGACGTGATCTCCACCGGCGTCGTCCTGCTCTCGGCGGTGCTGTGCAATGCCACCGGTCTGGACGTCATCGACGGCGTCATGGGCGTGGGGGTGGCGGCCTTCATCCTGTGGTCGGGCTGGGGCCTGGTGCAGGATACCCTCAGCCCCCTGCTGGGGGAGAGCCCTTCCCCCGAGCTGGTGACCGAGCTGGAGAAAAAAGTCCTGTCCTACCCGCGGGTGCTGGGGGTCCACGACCTGATGGTCCACGACTACGGCCCGGGGCGGCAGTTCGCCTCCCTGCACGTGGAGTTCCCCACCGAGGTGGACCCGCTGGACGCCCACGACCTGATCGACAACATCGAGCGGGACGTCCGGGAGGAGATGCACATCCAGCTGACCATCCACTATGACCCCATCGTCACATCCGACGCCCGGGTGGGGGTGCTGCGGGCCCGCCTGAGCCAGGAGCTGGCCCGGATCGACCCCGCCCTTTCCATCCACGACCTGCGGCTGGTGCCGGGGCCCACCCACACCAACGTCCTGTTCGACCTGGTGTTCCCGGCGGGGTACCCCGGCGACCAGCAGGCCGTCCGGGCCCGCCTGGAAGAGTTCGTCACCGCCCAGGATATGTCCTACATCTGCAAGATCAAGGTGGAACAGAGCTATGTCGCGGCCCAGCCCGCGCCAAGCGCCAAAAAGGGGGAGAACTGATGCTGAACGAAACTTACCGCCGGATGCTGGCCAACAAGAGCGTCATCCGGGAGACCGCCGCCTACGGCCAGCGCCGCGCCGCCGAGATCGGCCGGGAGAACGTGTTCGATTACTCGCTGGGCAACCCCAGCGTGCCCTGCCCGCCGGCCTTCACGGAGGCCATGCAGGACCTGCTGGCCCATGAGGACCCGGTGGCCCTGCACGGCTACTGCCCCAACCAGGGGGACCCGGGGTTCCGCACGGCGGTGGCCGCCCATCTGCGGGCCCGGTTCGGCCTGCCCTATGAGCAGAAGCATATCTTCCCCACCACCGGCGCGGCGGGGGCCATCGCCCACGCCCTGCGGGCCGTCACGGCCCCCGGCGACCAGGTGCTGACCTTTGCCCCCTACTTCCCGGAGTACGGCCCCTACGTGGCGGGCGCCGGCGCAGAGCTGCGGGTGGTACCCGCCCAGGCCCCGGCCTTCCAGCCCAACCTGGACGCCCTGGAGGCCATGCTGACCCCCGGCGTCGCCGCCGTCCTCATCAACACCCCCAACAACCCCACCGGCGTGGTCTATTCGGCCGGGACGCTGGCCCGGCTGGCCGACATCCTGGCCCGGAAAAGCGCCGCCTACGGCCACACCATCTTCCTGGTCAGCGACGAGCCCTACCGGGACATCGTCTTTGACGGGGGGACGGTGCCCTACCCGGCGGCCTTCTACCCCCACACCCTGACCTGCTTCTCCTTCTCCAAGAGCCTGAGCCTGCCCGGCGAGCGCCTGGGCTATGTGGCAGTGGCCCCCGGCTGCGAAGGGGAGGAGGTGCTGGTGGACATGATGGCCCAGATCTCCCGCTTCACCGGCCACAACTGCCCCCCCAGCATCATCCAGAAGGCGGCGGCCCGCTGCCTGGACGTCACCAGCGACCTGGCGGTCTACGAGGAGAACATGAACCTGCTCTACGACGCTTTGCGGGGGCTGGGCTTTGAGGTGGAGCGCCCGGGCGGGACCTTCTATATCTTCCCCAAGGCGCTGGAGCCCGACGCCAACGCGTTCTGCCGCAAGGCCCGGGAATTTGACCTGCTGCTGGTGCCCAGCGATACCTTTGGGGTGGAGGGCTATGTCCGGCTGGCCTACTGCATCGAGACCGAGAAGGTCCGCCGCAGCCTGCCCGCCCTGGAACGGCTGGCGGCTGCCTACAAGTAAACGAACCGTATCATACGGCTTGTAATATGACAGAGAGGAAAGGGAACTGACCATGGAAAAGATCAAGATGACCACCCCCCTTGTGGAAATGGACGGCGACGAGATGACCCGCATCCTGTGGCGGAGCATCAAGGAGGAACTGATCCTGCCCTTTGTGGACCTCAAGACCGAGTATTATGACCTGGGCCTGCCCAACCGGGACGCCACCGGCGACCAGGTGACGATGGACGCCGCCCTGGCCAACAAGAAGTACGGCGTGTCGGTCAAGTGCGCCACCATCACCCCCAACGCCCAGCGGATGGACGAGTACAAGCTGCACGAGATGTGGAAGAGCCCCAACGGCACCATCCGCGCCGTGCTGGACGGCACCGTGTTCCGCGCCCCCATCATGATCGACTGCATCAAGCCGGCGGTCCGCAGCTGGAAAAAGCCCATCACCATCGCCCGCCACGCCTACGGCGACGTGTACAAGTGCACCGAGTTCCGGGTGCCGGGCCCCGGCCGGGCCGAGCTGCGCTTTACCGGCGAGGACGGCTCGAAGCAGGAGGCCGTCATCTACGATTTCGAGTGCCCCGGCGTGCTGCAGGGCTCCTACAACAAGGACAGCTCCATCGCCAGCTTTGCCCGCAGCTGCTTTGCCTACGCCCTGGACGCCAGGCAGGACCTGTGGTTCGGCGCCAAGGACACCATCTCGAAAAAGTACGACCACACCTTCAAGGACATCTTCCAGGAGATCTACGACGCCGAATACAAGGAGCAGTTCGAGGCCGCCGGCATCACCTACTTCTACAGCCTGATCGACGACATCGTGGCCCGGGTCATCCGCAGCGAAGGCGGCTTCATCTGGGCCTGCAAGAACTACGACGGCGACGTGATGAGCGATATGGTCTCCACCGCCTTCGGCTCGCTGGCCATGATGACCAGCGTCCTGGTCAGCCCCGACGGCAAGTATGAGTACGAGGCCGCCCACGGCACCGTCACCCGCCACTATTACCGCTGGCTGAAGGGCGAAAAGACCTCCACCAACCCCATGGCCACCATTTTTGCCTGGTCCGGCGCCCTGAAAAAGCGGGGCGAGCTGGACGGCCTGCCCGGCCTGGTGGCCTTTGGCGAGGCGCTGGAGGCCGCCAGCCTCCAGACCCTGAACGACGGCGTCATGACCAAGGACCTGTGCGCCCTGGCCGAGGGGGTCACCCCCACCGCCGTGGACAGCGAAGCCTTCATCCAGGCCATCCGCCAGCGGCTGGAGGCCCGGCTGGGCGCGTAAGGCCCGGCCTGCGAAACCACTCGATCCTGCCTTTGTTTTGTCCCGCCCGGCGCAGAACGCCCGGCGGGACTTTTTTGCAAAATTCTTGCCTTTGGCAAACTTTTCAGGTACAATAAATGTGGCTGTCAAAATACACGATAAGATTTCGTCCGATCGGCATGATTTTGACCGAAAGAGAGAAAAGACTGCAAATTCCTTTAGGATAGGAGGACAAGACCTTTGAAACGACTGGTGATCGAAACGCCCCGCCAGTCCCAGCGCGTGCTGGAGGGGCTGTACCGGGACATGGAGCGCCGGATCGCTTCCAGCCCGCTGGGCCTGTGCCCGGTGGATATGGCGCTGAATTTCCTGCGGCTGTGCCATGCGCAGACCTGCGGCAAGTGCGTGCCCTGCCGGGTGGGCCTGGGCCAGCTGACCATGATGCTGGAGGATGTGCTGGACGGCGAGGGGGGCCTTGATCTGATCGACCGGATCGAGAGCACGGCCCAGGTCATCTCGGACACCGCCGACTGCGCCATCGGCTACGAGGCGGCCCGGATGGTGCTGCAGGGGGTGCGCGGCTTCCGGGACGACTACGAGGAGCACCTGCTGCGGGGCCGCTGCATCTGCGGGCTGCAGCACTCCATCCCCTGCACGGTGGTCTGCCCGGCCCATGTGGACGTCCCCGGCTACATCGCCCTGGTCAAGGCGGGCCGCTGCGAGGACGCCGTCCGCCTGATCCGCAAGGACAACCCCTTCCCGGCGGTGTGCGGCTATGTCTGCGAGCACCCCTGCGAGGCCCGCTGCCGCCGCCACATGGTGGACGACGCGGTGAACATCTGCGGCATCAAGCGCTATGCGGTGGACCACGCCGGTCCCATCGAGCCGCCCCCCTGCGCCGAGCCCACCGGCAAAAAGGTGGCCATCGTGGGCGGCGGCCCCGGCGGCCTGACGGCGGCCTACTTCCTCACCCTGATGGGCCACAGGGCCGTGGTCTACGAACAGCGCCACAAACTGGGCGGGATGCTGCGCTACGGCATCCCCGACTACCGCCTGCCCCCCGACGTGCTGGACAAGGACATCCAGTACATCCTGGACACCGGGGTCGAGACGGTCATGGACACCGAGGTGGGCGGCCCCGACCTGAGCCTGGACCAGCTGAAGGCCCAGTACGACGCGGTGTACATCTCCATCGGCGCCCACGACGACAAAAAGCTGCGCATCCCCGGCGAGGACAGCCAGGGCGTGGTCAGCGCCGTGCGGATGCTGCGGGACATCGGCGAGGGCCGGGTCCCCGACCTGGCGGGCAAACGGGTGGTGGTGATCGGCGGCGGCAACGTGGCCATGGACGCCACCCGCACCAGCCTGCGGCTGGGGGCCGCCCATGTGACCTGCGTCTACCGCCGCCGGGTGGAGGACATGACCGCTCTGCCCGAAGAGGTGGACGAGGCCAAGGCGGAGGGCGGCGAGATCCTGCCCCTGCACGCCCCCGACCACATCGAAGTGGACGAAAACGGCCGCGCCGCGGCCCTGTGGGCCCAGCCCCAGCTGATCGGCAGGGTGGGCCGGGACGGCCGCCCTGCGCCCCAGAAGGCTGCCACCCCGCCGGTCCGCATCCCCTGCGACTACGTCATTGTGGCCATCGGCCAGGCCATCCACTCCAAGCCCTTTGAGGAGGGCGGCATCGGCACCCGCTGGGGGGCCATCCAGGCCGAGAGCTCTTCCTTCGTGCCGGGCAGCGGCAACGTGTTCGCCGGCGGCGACGCGGTGTCCGGGCCGGCCACCGTCATCCGCGCGGTGGCGGCGGGCAAGGTCGCAGCCGACAACATCGACAGCTTCCTGGGCTACCACCACACCATCACGGTGGACGTGGAGGTGCCCGCGCCCCAGCTGACCAACACCCCGGCCTGCGGCCGGGTCAACCTGCGGGGCCGCCCCGTCGAGGCCATCGCCGGCGACTTTGGCCTGGTGACCGACGGCATGACCGAGGAAGAGTGCCAGCAGGAGTGCAGCCGCTGCCTGCGCTGCGACCACTTCGGCTACGGCGTGTTTAAGGGAGGAAGAAATATCAAATGGTAACACTGAACATCGACGGCCGGACCATCTGCGTGCCGGAAGGGACCACCATCCTGGACGCCGCCCTCTCGGCCGGGATCCATATCCCCCACCTGTGCTACCTGAAAGGGATCAACGAGATCGGCGCCTGCCGGCTGTGCTGCGTCGAGGTGGAAGGGGAGGACAAGCTCATCCCCGCCTGCAACAACGTGGTGGCCGAGGGCATGGCCATCCACACCAACAACGCCCGGGTCCGGCTGGCCCGGCGCACCAACCTGCAGCTGATCCTCAGCCGGCACGACTCCAAGTGCGCCCTCTGCGTGCGCAGCGGCAACTGCGAGCTGCAGACCCTGTCCAACGACCTGGGCCTGGTGTCCAACCCCTTCCGGGAAAACCTGCCGGCTGAAAAACTGCGCCGCTGGGACCGCACCTTCCCCCTGATCCGGGACACCACCAAGTGCATCGAGTGCATGCGCTGCATCCAGATCTGCGACAAGGTCCAGAGCCTGAACGTCTGGGACCTGGTGGCCACCGGCAGCCACACCCGGGTCAACGTGTCGGAAAACCGCACCATCCGGGAGGCCGACTGCTCGCTGTGCGGCCAGTGCATCACCCACTGCCCGGTGGGCGCTTTGCGGGAGCGGGACGACGTCCAGGCGGTGCTGCGGGCCATCGAGGACCCCGAGACGGTCACGGTGGTCCAGATCGCGCCGGCGGTCCGCACCGCCTGGGGCGAGGCCTTTGGGCTGGAGCCCGAGCAGGCCACCGTCAACCGGCTGGCCGGCGCGCTGCGGCAGGTGGGCTTTGACTATGTGTTCGACACCAGCTACTCCGCCGACCTGACCATCATGGAAGAGAGCGCCGAGTTCCTGGACCGGCTGGGCAAAGGGGAGCTGGAGCAGTACCCCATGTTCACCAGCTGCTGCCCCGGGTGGGTGCGGTTCGTCAAGAGCCAGTTCCCCCAGCTGGTGGGCCAGCTGTCCACCGCCAAGAGCCCCCAGCAGATGTTCGGCGCGGTGGTCAAGAACTGGTTCGCCCGGCGGATCGGGGTGGCCCCCGAGAAGATCTGCTGCGTGTCCGTCATGCCCTGCGTGGCCAAAAAAGCAGAGTGCGACCTGCCCACCATGCGCAATGCCGAAGGCGTCCCCGATGTGGACTACGTCCTGACCACCCGGGAGGTGGTCCGGCTGCTGCGGTCGGAGCACGTGCCGGTGGCCTCGGTGCTGGAGGCCCCCTTCGACCGGCTGCTGGGGGATTACACCGGCGCGGGCGTCATCTTCGGCGCCACCGGCGGCGTCATGGAGGCCGCCCTGCGCACCGCCTATTACCGTGTGACCGGGACCAACCCCCGGCCCGACGCCTTCCGCAGCGTGCGGGAGGCCCGCCGCGGGGATGCCCGCGCCTGGCGGGAGGCGGAGTTCGACATCGCCGGCAGCACCGTCCGGGTGGCGGTGGCCAGCGGCCTGGGCAACGCCCGGGCCCTGTGCGAGGCCATCGTCAAGGGCGAGGTGCAGGTCCAGTTTGTGGAGATCATGGCCTGCCCCGGCGGCTGCGCGGGCGGCGGCGGCCAGCCCATCCACTGCGACGACGTCGAGCGGGCCCACGAGCGGGGCCAGGTGCTGTATGGCCTGGACCGGGCCAGCGCCGTCCGCTTCAGCCACGAGAACGCCGACGTCCTGGCCCTCTACCGGGAGGAGCTGGGCGAGCCTTTGAGCGAGGAAGCCGAGACCTGGCTCCACACCGACCACTTCGCCTGGCAGATGCCGGGCGGGCCCGGATCGGAACAGGCACTGTAAACAAAAAAGAGGGCCGGCCCCATTGTGCGGGGCCGGCCCTTTTGGTTGCTACGACTTTAAGAGTTCTTCATGACCACGTTCTCGACGCTGTCCGCGATCTCCTCGCAGGCGTCGGCGCATTTTTCCAGGTAGGTGTAGATCTCCTCCCAGGCCATGATCTCGCGGATGTCCAGCCCCGGTTCCACGTGCAGCTGGCGCATATTGGCGATGAACAGGCGGTCGCTCTCTTCCTCCAGGGAGTTGATGTGGATGATGTACTCCTTCAGCTTTTTGGAGTGGCGGAAGTCGGCAAACTCCTCAAGCATCTTGCAGACTTCCTCGCAGCCGCGGATCACCACGTCCAGCATATTGATGGCGTCGGGGCGGATGCTCTGGATGTTGTGGATGTACACCCGCATGCAGACTTCCTCGATCTTGTCGGTCAGGGTGTCGATGTTGGTGCTCAGGGCCGAGATGTCCTCCCGCTCGATGGGGGTGATAAAGGCCTTGGCCAGCTTGTCGGTCATGCCGTGGCGGCATTTGTCGGCGGCGTGCTCGATGTCGTGGATCTGGTCCATCCACTGGGGCATCCGGGCCGGGTCAAAGCTGCGGAAAATGTCCTTCAGCATCAGGGCAGCCTTGCTGGCAAAACCGGCGCACTCGATAAAATTGTCAAAATAAATGGCGTCCTGCTTTTTCGACATAATTGCTTACTCCTTTTATGTTACCAGATCTGCATGAATACCTTGGCCATGACAAAGCTGATGAGGCCGCACCCGGGGAAGGTGAAGATCCAGGTCAGCATCATATCCTTGACGACGCCGTAGTTGATGGCGGACAGACGCTTGACCGCGCCCACGCCCATGATGGCGCTGGTTTTGGTGTGGGTGGTGGACACCGGGATGCCCAGCAGGCTGGAATACAGCAGGCAGAGCGCGCCCGCCAGGTCGGCGCAGAAGCCCTGGTACCGCTCCAGCTTGACCATGTCCATGCCCACCGACTTGATGATCTTTTCGCCGCCCACGCTGGTGCCCAGGGCCATGACCACGCTGCACAGCAGCATCAGCCAGACGGGGATCTCCATGCCGGCCACCGAGCCCTGGCCATGGGCAAAGGCCAGCCCCAGGAACAGCACGCCGATGAACTTCTGGCCGTCCTGGGCGCCGTGCATGAAGCTCATGCCCGCGGCGCCGGCGATCTGGGCCACGCGGAAAAAGCGGTTGGCGGCCCGCAGCTCGATGTTGCGGCACAGGATGGTGACCAGCTTGCAGATGATCCAGCCGGTGGCAAAGCCCAGCAGCAGGCTGAGGGCCAGGCCGTACAGCACCTTGACCCACTCGTTGAAGTTGATGCCGCCCACGCCCCCCTGGATGGCGATGGCCGCGCCGGACAGGCCGGCGATCAGGCTGTGGCTCTCGCTGGTGGGGATGCCAAAGATGGACGCGCCCACGCTGTAGACCACGATGGACAGCAGCGCCGCGCACAGGGCGATCAGGGCGCTGCCGGTGTCGGAGCCAAAGTCCACCATGTTGCTGATGGTGGAGGCCACCGAGCTGTTGATCTGGGTCATGACGAACACGCCGAGAAAGTTGAAAAAGGCGCTCATCCAGATGGCCTGGCGCACACCGAGGCACCGGGTGGTGACGCAGGTGGCGATGGCGTTGGGCGCATCGGTCCAGCCGTTGACGAAGATGACCCCCAGTGTGAACAGCACTGTGATGATCAGGATCGGGTTGCCGGCCAGCTGCCCCCAAAACGAGGTAAATGACAGATCCATAAAATTGATACAGACTCCTTTCGGCAGGTCCAGCGGGGCGGCGCAGGCCGCAGTCCGGCCTTGAGCGGCCCCGGGACGGGAAACGAAACGCCCCTGTCGGGCCGAAGCCGCAAAACATCCAAGAGCTGAGACTTTCTGCACGCACCGATGCACGAAAATCTTACATCTATTTTACTTGATTTATATCTGTTTTGCAAGAATAATGTCGCGCCAAAAGGCGCTGCCCGCGGCAGGCATACAAAAAAGCAGCGGTCCCACGCTGGAAACCGCTGCCTATCGCCGTACTTTTACCTATATTTTACGATTCTTTTACATTAAGCCGCGCCGCAGAGCGCCGTCCTTCAGCCCAGGCGGGCGTATTCCTCGTCGGAGACGGGCTCGCACCACTCGTTGCGGGTGTCCTCGCCGGGCACCTCGAGGGCCACGTGGGAGAACCAGCTGTCTTTGGCTGCGCCGTGCCAGTGCTTGACCTCGGGGGGGATGACCACCGTGTCGCCGGGGGCCAGCGGCTGGGCCGGCTTGCCCCATTCCTGGTACCAGCCGCGGCCGGCGGTGCACAGCAGGATCTGCCCGCCGCCTTTGGCCGCGTGATGGATGTGCCAGTTGTTGCGGCAGCCCGGCTCAAAGGTGACGTTGGCGGCAAAGACGCCGTTCTCGCCGCCGAGGGGCTTCAGGTAGCTCTGGCCCACGAAGTAGGCGGCATAAGCGTCGTTGGGGGCGCCCAGACCGAACAGGCCGCCCTCCGGCTCCTGGGCCTCCTAGTCGGCCCAGACCTCCTTGGCCATCCGGAAGGCGGCCCAGGCCTTGGGCCACCCGGCGTAAAAGGCCGCGTGGGTGATGATCTCCGCGATCTCGGAGCGGGTGATGCCGTTCTTTTTGGCGCTCATCAGGTGGAACTGGAAGGAAGAATCCACCAGCCCCTGCGAAAGCAGGGAGACCACCGTGACCAGGGAGCGGTCCCGGAGGGAGAGCTTATCTTCCCGGCTCCATACCTCGCCGAAAAGGACGTCGTCGTTGAGCTGGGCAAACTTGGGAGCGAATGCGCCGAGCTGGTCCCGCCCGGCTGTCTGTTTGACTGCCATTGTTTCTGCCTCCATTCGTTGATGCAGTGGTTTGATGGCTCTATTGTAGCGCATCCGGGCGGGAATGTCGAATACTTCGTTTTTATGTTCGAACATTCCCAAAACGTATCCGTTCCGTCCGGCCCGGCGGGGAGGCGAGAAAAAGTCCTGCCCGGCCGACGGCTCGGACGGGCAGGACGGAGATCAGACGCTCATTTTGATGCGGGAGGCGGGCAGCTTGTTCATGGCGCCCTGGTCCAGGTTGGCGGTCAGGGCTTCGCCGGCGGCGGCCATGTCCGCGTCCACCAGGGCGGCGCCCATATCCGACAGGATGGTGGCCCGCAGGGTGTCCAGGGTCATGGTCTCGAGGGGGTCCAGACGCATGGCGATCAGCAGGGAGGTGGCGCCGTAGTCCACCGCCGCGGCCTCGCCGATGCCAAGGCCGCCCAGGGTGGCGGCGGCTTCCTCGGAGAAGGTGCCGTCCATCTGGCTGCGGCTCAGGAAGCTGGAGCTGAGCTGGGCGGCGGCGTCCTCGGCGGTGAGCTCGGCGTCCAGCACGGCGTAGATGCCGGGCAGGGCGTCCGCCACCACCTGGTCAAAGGTGTCGGGGGTGCTGGCCGCCGCGGCCTCCTGGGCCAGGCGGCGCATCTCGGCGGTCTGGTCCTCGTCCGCAAAGGCGAAGGTGGAGGTGTTGTAGAGGGGGACGGTGGCGTAGCGGAGGTAGAGCATCTCGTTTTGGAGATGGTCGGTCAGCTCCTCGTCGGTGAGGGGGGTCTCGCCCTCCTGGCCGTAGATCAGGTCGATGAGGGCGGTCTGCTTGGCCAGGTTGTATTCGTAGTTGCGGATGGTGTCCTCCCCGATGCCGTTGGCGGCGTAGAGGCTGCCGTAGTTTTGCAGCAGCTGGTCGGTGTAGCTGTCAGCCTGGGCGGTGTAGGCGGGGTCCAGCTCGCCGCCCAGCTCGGCAAACCGGGCTTCCACCGCCACATAGCGGCGCAGCTCCTCCAGGGTGGTCTGGGCCACAAAGTCGCTGACGGTGACGGCCTCGCCCCCGTCGGGGGTGATGGTCTCGTTCAAAAAGGATTTGACGCTGGCGGGGTCCTGGTCCTCTCCGGCGTACTGGGCGGCCTGCTGGTAGGCGTCGAACTGGGCCAGCAGGTACAGGCCCGAGCCGATCTCCTGCCCGCCGATGGCGCCCACCGCAGCGGGGGTGGAGATATGGCAGCCGGCCAGGGATAAGCAGAGCGCCAGCGCACTGGCCAGCGCGAGCAGTTTTTGTTTCATGTGCGGTATGCTCCTTTGCTGTTTTTTGAGCGGATAGCTCCCTCAGTATAAACCCGGCGGGCGGGGCGCGTCAAGGGTTTGGGGCCGAAGGGGCGGCGGTTTTGTCCTGGATGGCGGCCATGGCCTGCAAAAGCTGCTGCAGCAGCTCGAGGGGCTTTTCCTCCTCCCGCAGGCGGACCGACAGGTAGGGCCTGGCCCCGGCCCCCGCGGTCACCCGGCCGTCGAAGGCGGCCAGCAGGCCGCGGATCATGGGCAGGTCCAGCTTTTCCAGCGAGAGGGTCAGCAGGTCCTTTTTCTGGGTGACCTCGTACACCCCCACCGATGCCGCCAGCACCCGGACGAGGGAGACGTTCACCAGGTCGCTGACCGAGGCCGGCGGGTCGCCGTAGCGGTCGATCAGTTCGTCCAGCACGTCGGCGGCGTCGGCGGGGTTCTGGACGGCGGCGATGCGGCGGTAGGCCTCGATCCGGCCCGGGCCGTCGGGGATATACCGCTCGGGGATATAGGCGTCCACCCGCAGGTCCACCAGGCACTCGCTCTTGTCCCGCTGGACCGGCTCGCCCCGGGCGGCGGCGATGGCCTGGTTGAGCATCTTCATATAGAGGTCGTAGCCCACGGCCTCCATGTGGCCGTGCTGGCTGTGGCCCAGCAGGTTGCCCGCGCCCCGGATCTGCAGGTCCCGCATGGCGATGCGGAAGCCCGAGCCGAAGGCGGTGAACTCCCGGATGGCGGACAGCCGCTTCTGGGCGATGTCGGACAGGGTCTTGTCCCGGCGGAAGGTGAAGTAGGCGTAGGCCTTGCGGCCGCTGCGGCCCACCCGGCCCCGCAGCTGGTACAGCTGGGCCAGGCCCATCCGGTCGGCATCCTCGATGATCAGGGTGTTGCAGTTGCGCACGTCGATGCCCGTTTCGATCAGGGTGGTGCAGACCAGCACGTCCAGCTCGCCGTTCAGCAGCTTTTCCCAGACGGGGTTCAGCTCTTCCTCGGTCATTTTGCCGTGGGCGATGCCCACCCGGGCCCCGGGGGCCATCCGCTGGACCCGGGCGGCGGTGGTCTCGATGTTGTCCACCCGGTTGTGCAGGTAGTAGACCTGCCCGCCCCGGGCCAGCTCCTTTTTGATGGCCTCGGCCAGGATGACCTCGTTGTATTCCAGCACAAAGGTCTCCACCGGCTGGCGCTCGAAGGGGGGCTCCTCGATGGTGGACATATCCCGGATGCCGCTCATGGCCATGCTGAGGGTGCGGGGGATGGGGGTGGCGGACAGGGTGAGCATATCCACCCCGATGAAGCTCTGCTTCAGCTTTTCCTTGTGGCGGACGCCGAAGCGCTGCTCCTCGTCGATGATGACCAGCCCCAGGTCGTGGAAGCGGACGTCCTTGGACAGCAGCCGGTGGGTGCCCACCACGATGTCGGCGCTGCCGGCCTGGAGGCTGCGCAGGGCCTCCTTCTGCTGTTTGGCGGTGCGGAAGCGGGACAGCAGCTCCACCCGGACCGGGAAAGCCTCCATCCGGGAGAGGATGGTGTTGTAGTGCTGCCAGGCCAGCAGGGTGGTGGGGGCCAGGATGGCGCACTGTTTGCCCCCCATCACGCACTTGAAGGCGGCCCGCAGGGCCACCTCGGTCTTGCCGACCCCCACGTCCCCGCAGAGCAGCCGGTCCATGGGCCAGGCGTGCTCCATGTCGTTTTTGATCTCGGCGGTGGCGGCCAGCTGGTCCTCGGTCTCGTCGTACTCAAAACGGGCCTCGAAGTCCTGCTGCCACTCGCCGTCCGGGGGGAAAGCGAAGCCCCTGGCCTGCTTGCGGCGGGCGTAGAGCTCGATCAGCTCCTGGGCCATCTCCTCGGTGGCTTTTTTGACCCGGGCGCGGGTGCGCTGCCACTCGGCGCCGCCCAGCTTGGCCAGGCGGACCTTGTCCTCGTCGCCGGGGGGCGTGTAGCGGCTGAGCAGGTCCAGCTGGGTGACCGGCACATACAGCACGTCCGAGCCGGAATACTGGATCTTGAGGTAATCCTTGGTGGCGCCCTGGACCTCCAGCCGCTGGATGCCGGCGTACATGCCGATGCCGTGGCTCTGGTGGACCACATAGTCCCCCGGCTTGACGTCGGCCAGGCTGGACAGGGCGTCCTTGTTCTTTTTGCGCTTTTTGGCGGCGGCCCCGGCGGCTTCGTCCACGCCGTGGCGGCGGCTGGTCAGGACGGCGCAGCGGGCAAAGGGCAGGGTGCAGCCGGCGTTCAGGTGGCCCGGCAGCACCTGCACCAGCCCCGGCGAGGGCCGGATGTCCCGGCTCATGCTGACGGTGTAGCCCTTGTCGGTCAGGTCCCGGGTGAGGGCGGCCGCGCCCTTGGGGGTGCCGGAATAGAGGGTGACGGCGTACCCCTGCTGGACCAGGGGGTCCAGGTCCTCCAGCAGGCTGCGCAGCTCCCCGTTCCAGCTGGGGGAGACGTGGGCCTCGGCGTTGATGAGGTCCTTGAGCTTGAACTCGTTCATCCCCCGCAGAAAGTTTTCGCACAGGAGGGCGGGGTATTTCCCGGCGGCCGCGGCCAGGTCGGCCATGGTCAGGTACAGCACATCCAGGCCGGGGCAGAGGATGCCCTCCTCCAGCAGGCCGGTCAGTTCCTCGCCGCGGCGGTACTCGGCGGCCTTCTGGGCGTCCCGGATGCCGCCCACCTCATCCAGGATGAGCAGGGGCGCGTCCAGGTGGTCCAGCAGGGTGGCGGGCTGGGGGTAGCGGATGCCGTAGTATTTGTCCATGGCCTCGGGCATCTGGCCGGCGTCCAGCTGGGCCAGATCGGGAGCCATGGCCTGCTCCAGGGCGGCGCGGCGCTTGCCCCGGGCCTTTTGGGCGGCGGCGCGCAGCGCTGCGGCGGTCTCCTCGCAGCTGCCGAACAGCACCTCCCGGGCGGGGGAAAGGTAGATCTTGCTCAGGGAGGCGTCCCGCCGCTGGCTCATCAGGTCGAAGGAGGAGATGGAGTCGATCTCCTCGTCCCAGAACTCGAGGCGGGCCGGGGCGTGCATATCCGGGGGATAAATGTCCACGATGTCGCCCCGGACGCTGAACTGGCCGGGCCCCTCCACCTGGCTGCGGCGGATGTAGCCCGCCGCAAACAGCTGCCGGACCAGCGCGTCCCGGGAGAAGGACATCCCCGGCTTGAGGGTCAGGGTGTTGACCATGAACTCGGCCCGGGGCACGGTGTACTGCAGCAGGGCCTCGACGGGGACGCAGACGGCCTTCAGCCGCCCTCCCGCCAGGGCGCCCAGCACCGACAGGCGGCGGTACTCGTATTCGCGGCCCGCCCCCTCCACCGGGCGGAGCATGAAGTCCCGCGGGGGAAAGACATCCGCCGCCACCCCCAGGGTGTTGAGGTCGGCGGCAAAGTGGGTGGCCTCGGCCTCGCCGGGGGTCACGATGCACAGAGGGTGCTCCAGGTCGCGGGCCAGCAGGGCATAGACCAGCGCCCGCCCGGCGGGGGGCAGGCCAAACAGCGCCGCCGGGCCCGGCGAGGCCAGGCTGGCGGCGATCTTCTGGTATTCAGCGGTTTGCTTCAACAGGGCCTCATACATGGGGCGTTCACCTCGCAACATTCGTCCGGGCCGGCAGCCCGGACCTCTCCAGGGATCGCTGGCGTCCCTGCGTCAGCGGTTGTATTTGTTCTGGGCCTCGGCCAGCTTGCCGGCCATCAGCAGGCGGGCGGCCGCCTCCACGTCGGGCCAGCGGCCGGCCACGGCCTTGGCGTCCTCTTCCGGGAAGCGCCCCAGCACCCAGTCGGCCAGGTCGTAGTCGGGGCGGGGCTTTTCCCCCACGCCGATGCGGATGCGGGGGAATGCGTCGGTCCCCAGCCGGGCGATGATGCTCTTCAGGCCGTTGTGGCCCCCCGCCGACCCCGAGGGCCGGATGCGCAGCTTGCCGGGGGCCTGGGTCACGTCGTCGCAGAGGACGATGACGTGGCTGGGCGGGATCTTGAAAAAGGCGGCCAGGGGGGCGATGGAGTCGCCCGACAGATTCATATAGGTGAGGGGCTTGAGCAGGCAGACCTTGCGGCCGTCCACCTCGCCCTGGCCCCACAGGCCCTGGAACTTGGCCTTGGAGACGGGGATGCCCCACTTGCCGGCCAGGTAGTCCAGGGCGGCGAAGCCGGTGTTGTGGCGGGTGCCCTCGTATTTGGCCTCGGGGTTGCCCAGGCCGGCGATCAACCAGATGTCGTTTGCAGTCATAGTGTGTCCTGTTCGTATCGTATGCAGAAGGGTTTCAGACGGACAAAAAGGAACGGGCCGTACACCTTTCAAGCCGGTGCACAGCCTAGGGTGTATCTGAAAACTCCTCAACACTGTCCCATTCTACCAGAAAGGCGCATCTGCTGCGTTGCATTCGCTTGCATTCCATGGAGGAGTGCGGCGCTCATGCGCCTTGCATCTGCACCTTTCTGGCGAATGGTTCAGCATTTTTGACTTCTCAGATACACCCTGGTCCTGCGGGATGCTGGGAGCGCGGCGGCGGGTCAGTCCTGACTGGCCTGCTCGGCTTCCAGACGCTGTTTTTTGGCGATGTAGGCCTCCATCTTGGGGACGGCCCAGCCCTCCACGTTGGCCTGGCGGCCCCGTTCGATGGCCAGAGCCCCGGCGGGCACGTCCTGGGTGACGGTGCTGCCGGCGGCGGTGTAGGCGCCGTCCCCCACCGACACCGGCGCCACCAGGTTGGTGTTGCAGCCGATGAAGCAGTAATCCCCGATGGTGGTGCGGTACTTGTTCTGGCCGTCGTAGTTGCAGGTGACGGTGCCGCAGCCGAAGTTGCAGTATTTGCCCACGTCGCTGTCCCCGATGTAGGTCAGGTGGCTGACGGTGTTGCCCCGGGCAAAGCGGGAGTTCTTGGTCTCCACGTAGGCCCCCAGATGGACGCCGTAGTCGGTGGCGGTGCCCGCCCGCACATGGGTGAAGGGCCCGATGTTGTTGTGGGGGCCGATCTGGGATGCGTAGACCTGGCTGGCGTTGACGGTGGTGCCGGCGCCCACGGTGCTGTCCTCGATGAGGGCGTTGGGGCCGATGACACAGCCCGGCCCGATGACGGTGCTGCCCCGCAGGATGGTGCCGGGCAGGATGACCGCCCCCGGCGCGATCTGCACCGTCTCGTCGATCGAGACGGTGCGGCTGTCGATCTGCACGCCGTTTGCGATGTGCCGCAGCAGCACCGCCTCGCGGGCGGCCTCGGCCCGGTCCAGCGCCTCGCGGGCGGCGGCCAGGGCCTGGGCGGTGTCGTTCCTGCTTTCCATAGCCATATAGATACCTCCAAATGCAGGCCGGGGGATGCCCCGGCAAAAGCCCCGGCGGCGCCGGGGCGGAAGGGTATTGGATACAAGGCGGGATGGGTCCCGAACCTATCCCACTATATATTAACGTAAAAGCCTTGTTTTTTCAAGGGAAATGCACAAATTTGTGTAAACAAAATCAGCAGATTTCAGCTTTGAATAACTGGATTTTGCGGCGTTTGTCTGGTATAATATTTTCGCACGCAGTACGTTACGCAAAAAACGAACGATGGCTGTACCGCCGGGCAGCAAAGCGCCCGGCACCAATCAAAACGGGAGGTAAATGAATCCATGAGCAAAAAGTATATCTACTACTTCAGCGAGGGAAACGACGCCTTTGGCGGCGATAAGACCACGATGAAGAATATCCTGGGCGGCAAGGGCTCGGGCCTGGCTGAGATGACCGCAGCCGGCATGCCCGTGCCCCAGGGCTTCACCATCACCACCGAGGCCTGCACCCAGTACTACGCCGACGGCCGTCAGCTGAACGACGCCCTGGTCGCCGACATTTTTGAGCACGTCAAGGGCCTGGAGGAGATCACCGGCAAGAAGTTCGGCGACAACTCCAACCCCCTGCTGGTGTCCGTCCGTTCCGGCGCCCGCCAGTCCATGCCCGGCATGATGGACACCATCCTGAACCTGGGCCTGAACGACGAGGCCGTCGAAGGCCTGGCCAAAAAGACCGGCAACCCCCGCTTTGCGTATGACTGCTACCGCCGCTTTGTGCAGATGTTTGCGGACGTCGTCATGATGGTCCCCAAGAGCCTGTTCGAGGTCGAGATCGACAAGATGAAGGAAGAGAAGGGCTATAAGTCCGACGCTGACCTGACTGCCGAGGACCTGAAGGCTCTGGTCGCCGTCTTCAAGAAGATCTATGAGGACAACGAGGGCCGTCCCTTCCCCCAGGATCCCAAGGAGCAGCTGGTCGAGGCCGTCAAGGCCGTGTTCCGCAGCTGGGACAACCCCCGCGCCAACGTCTACCGCAAGATGAACGAGATCCCCTACGAGTGGGGCACCGCTGTCAACGTCCAGCAGATGGCCTTCGGTAACTCCGGCGACCGCTCCGGCACCGGCGTCGCCTTCACCCGCGACCCCGCCACCGGCGCCAAGAAGCTGATGGGCGAGTACCTGATTAACGCCCAGGGCGAGGACGTCGTCGCCGGCGTGCGCACTCCGTCCCCCATCAGCCACCTGAAGGACCAGATGCCCGAGGTCTACGAGGAGTTCGTGGACATCGCCAACCGTCTGGAGAAGTACTTCCGCGATATGCAGGACATGGAGTTCACCATCGAGGACGGCCACCTGTATATGCTGCAGACCCGTAACGGCAAGCGCACCGCGCAGGCCGCCCTGCAGGTCGCCTGCGACCTGGTGGACGAGGGCATGATCACCGAGCAGGAGGCTGTCCTGCGCGTGGAGCCCAAGCAGCTGGACACCCTGCTGCATCCCCAGTTCGACGCCGCTGCCCTGAAGGCCGCCGAGGTCGTGGGCAAGGGCCTGGCCGCGTCTCCCGGTTCTGCCTGCGGCCAGATCGTCTTCACCGCCGAGGAGGCTGAGGAGATGGTCAAGTCCGGCAAGATGAAGAAGGTCGTCCTGGTCCGTCTGGAGACCTCTCCCGAGGACATCGTGGGCATGCAGGTGTCTCAGGGCATCCTGACCGTCCGCGGCGGCATGACCAGCCACGCTGCCGTCGTCGCCCGCGGCATGGGCACCTGCTGCGTCTCCGGCTGCGGCAACGACAACGACGTCAAGATCGACGAGGAGGCCAAGACCTTCGAGATCAACGGCCACAAGTTCGTGGGCGGCGACTGGATCTCCATCGACGGCTCCACCGGCAACATCTACGCCGAGCAGATCCCCACCGTGGCTGCCACCGGCAACAAGAACTTCAACCGCTTCATGGGCTGGGCCGACGCTGCCCGCCAGATGCTGGTCATGACCAACGCCGACAACCCCCGCGACGCACAGCAGGCTGTGGATATGGGCGCCGAGGGCATCGGCCTGTGCCGCACCGAGCACATGTTCTTCGCCGAGGACCGCATCAAGGCCGTCCGCGAGATGATCTGCGCCCGCACCGTTGAGGAGCGCGAGGCTGCCCTGGCCAAGGTCGAGCCCTATCAGCAGAGCGACTTCGAGGCCATGTACCGGATCATGGGCGAGCGCCCGATGACCATCCGCTACCTGGATCCCCCTCTGCACGAGTTCCTGCCCAGCAAGGACGAGGACATCGCCGAGCTGTCCAAGGACATGGGCATGACCTTCGAGGAGCTGAAGAACGTCGTCGAGAGCCTGCATGAGTTCAACCCCATGATGGGCCACCGCGGCTGCCGTCTGGCTGTCACCTACCCCGAGATCGCCGTCATGCAGACCCGTGCCGTCATCAAGGCTGCCCTGAAGGTCAGCGCTGAGACCGGCAAGATGATCACCCCGCACATCATGATCCCCCTGGTGGGCGAGGTCAAGGAGCTGAAGTTCGTCAAGGACGTGGTGGTCGAGACCGCCGACAAGCTGATCGCTGAGGCCGGCGTCGACATGAAGTACCAGGTCGGCACCATGATCGAGATCCCGCGCGCCGCTCTGACCGCCGGCGAGATCGCCAAGGAGGCCGAGTTCTTCAGCTTCGGCACCAACGACCTGACCCAGATGACCTTCGGCTTCAGCCGTGACGACGCCGCCAAGTTCCTGGGCGCTTACTACGACCACAAGATCTACGAGAGCGATCCGTTCCAGCACCTGGATCAGGTCGGCGTGGGCAAGCTGGTCAAGATGGCTGCCACCGACGGCCGCGCTACCCGTCCCGACCTGGGCCTGGGCATCTGCGGCGAGCACGGCGGCGACCCCTCTTCGGTCGAGTTCTGCCACAACATCGGCCTGGACTACGTCAGCTGCTCTCCCTTCCGTGTGCCCATCGCCCGTCTGGCCGCCGCTCAGGCTGCTATTAAAAACCCGAGGAAATAAGAGCTATCTTTCCTTCGACCATGATGTGACGTTTTGTGAGGCTTCTGCCTGGTGCAAACGGGCTGATTACCCA
Organism: Candidatus Faecalibacterium gallistercoris; assembly: GCA_019116585.1. GTDB lineage: Bacteria > Bacillota > Clostridia > Oscillospirales > Ruminococcaceae > Faecalibacterium > Faecalibacterium gallistercoris. Next base: position 63,803 of record DXBJ01000029.1, read on the forward strand.
TTTCGTCACAGTTCCTGGAAGGATATGACCCTCTCGGTCAATTTAGATTTAAATTAAAATCTCAGACGGAGGCAGTGAAAGCTGCCTCCGTTTTGATTTGTCCCGTAAAGCGTTTGCGTGTTTCAAAAACCGCAGACGCTTTTTTATTTTGTCCACAACAGAAAGACGGCGAAAGCCAGGAGGTGCGCGTATGGGTGATTTCTTTTATGGTGAGCAGGCAAACATCTTTTCTTTCTACCGGTTTCCCAAGGCGCTGTTCACAGACAGCCGGTTCCGGGGGATTTCGGTGGAGGCCAAGGTCCTCTATGGCCTTTTGCTGGACCGGATGGGACTCTCGATGAAGAACGGGTGGAAGGATGAAGAAGGGAGGGTGTATATCATTTTCACGGTGGAGGCCATCATGGAGCATCTGGGGTGCAGCAACAAAAAGGCGGTGGGCCTGCTGCGGGAGCTGGACGAGAAGGCCGACCTCATCGAGCGCAGGCGGCAGGGCCAGGGCCGGCCCAGCCTGATCTATGTGAAGACCTTCATGGATGCCCTGGGATGACGATTCTGGAAGTGTCGGAAGTTCACTTCCGGCGGTGTAGGTTTTACACTTCCAGAAGTGTAGAATCTACACCCTAATAAGAATGATAGAACCATACAGAGTAGAACGAGACTCATCCTTTCCTTTCCGGGCGGGAGAGGCCGGAACAAACCAAGTTCACGGCTCTGGGCAAATGCCCGGAGCCTTGTTTTTCACAGGAGGTGGTGCCCTATGTTGAAAAAGAAACCGGAGACTGCTGCACAGGGAGAACAGATTCAACAGGTTCCTGTGGCAGAACTCCACCCCTTCAAAGATCATCCCTTTAAGGTGATGGACGATGAGGCCATGCTGAAAACAGTGGAGAGCATGGCTCGGTTCGGCGTATTGAATCCGCTGATTGTCCGGCCCCGGGCAGAAGGCGGCTATGAAATCATCTCAGGACATCGGCGGCAGCACGCAGCTCGGCTGGCTGGCACGAAAACTCTGCCAGTCATTGTTCGCCAGCTGGACGACGACCAGGCCATCCTGCAGATGGTGGAGAGCAATTTGCAGCGGGAGACTATCCGCCCCAGTGAGCGAGCCTTTGCCTACAAGATGAAGATGGAAGTCCTCAAACACCAGGGAGCCAGGACGGATTTAACTTTGAGCCAAGTTGGCCAGAAGTTGCGTGGCGTGACTTCAAGAGACCTTGTGGCGCAAGAAGCGGGCGACAACGCCCGGAATATTCAGCGCTATATCCGCCTCACCCACCTGATTCCTGAACTGCTGGAACTGGTAGACCAAAAGAAAATCTCTTTCAATCCCGCTGTGGAGCTGTCCTATCTGACAGCTGATGAACAGCGGGATTTTTTGCAGGCTATGGAGGACAGCAAGCACCCGCCGTCACTGTCCCAGGCCCAGCGTATAAAGAGGCTAAGCAGGGCGGGTGAGTGCAGCTATGACGCCATGCTGGATGCCATGAAGAACACCCAGCTGGACCAGCTGACCTTGAAAAACGAAGCCATCCGGAAATACTTTCCGAGGTCCTACACGCCGCGGCAGATGGAGGAAACCATTCTGAAGCTTTTGGAGCAGTGGCATAAAAGGCGCCAACGCAGTCAGGAGCGCTGAAAATTACAGATTCGACATCCTTCCTTTCCGCACAGCGGCCCTGCTATAATGAGGCTGAAAGAAGGCAGCAGCAAAACAGAAAGGAGCAGACTATGGAAGAACTGAGACAGACCATCCAGGAACACGGCATCCGGTATCAGCTGGAAGGAGACTATTATCTCCCGGTTCTGGAATTGCCGGAAGAAAACCGCCCCATTGGCCGCTGGGGGCGGCTCCATAAAGCGTATCTAAAACATCACAGACCGATCCTGTATCAGTCACTGCTTTTGTCCGGGAACCTTTATACCGTGCTGGCTGACCTGAATGAGCAGGCTATGGAACGGTGCAGCCTCATCATCCGGCAGATGGCAGAGGCTGAAGGTATCACCGAGGAGTTGAAAGCAAACGACCCGATGCGCTGGGTGCAGGGGATGAACTCCATCCGAAGCCGGGCGGAAGAGATCATCCAAGCCGAGATGATCTACTGTTGAAGGGGAGAACAGGACGATGATTCTGGAAGCGATTTATAACGGAGACTTTTACCCCAGCGAAACAGTTGTACCGAAGTCTGAAAAATACCGGAACGCACTGAGAGCCTGCGAGAAAATTATGGACCAGTTGGCCCAGAAGCTGACAAAGGAGGACTACGACCTGGTGGAAACGCTCCTGGATCAATCCTCCATCGCCCAGTGCGAGGAAAGCGAGTGCCACTTCAAGGTTGGCTTCTCAGCGGGGCTGCTGGTGCAGCAGGAGGCGGAAAAGCAGATCCAAACAAAGACTTATGATGAGTGACGCAAAAGCGGCAGGTGCTTCGGTGAGAAGTGCCGGCCGCTTTGATCATTTAACAAGGAGGTGGAGGATTATGAGTAAAAAACTGGACCGCATGAAAGACCAAAAGGAAAAAGCCGAACAGAAACTCCGCTACTACCAGCACCAGGAGAAAATGCTGGAGCACCGGATATCAGAGTTGACTCGCAAGGCCCGCACCCATCGTCTCTGCACCCGCGGGGGAATGCTGGAGAGCTTCCTAATCTGCCCGGGAGAGCTGACCGATAACCAGGTGATGGAGCTGCTGAAACTTTCGTTCCGTCAGCAGGAGGTTGTGCTGGCCCTGGCTAAGATGATTCACGATTTGCAAGAAGCCCGGAACGTTCCAGACCCTTCAGGATGAAGACCCTTCAGGATGAAGACCTGCTAATAAAAGTCAAGTTGTGATTTGAGAAAATTTCGGAAAATTGAACCTGCAGTCAGAAGGGCAACTCAAATAAGCCGTTAAGCACTCAAAAAGTGACAGCTTGCCGAAAAGTATATGAAATGGTTGATTAATTAGAATCTGCGGAATCCATCACATTTTTTACTCTGGCGTAGTAAATACGCAAAAACTTGTTAGCCGAAGCCATCATATAAACTTTGTAGGGCTTTCCTTCGGAACGCTTTTTGTCCATGAATTGAAAAACAGGTTCATCCTGTGGCTGCGTCTGCAAAATGACAGTCATAATCAGAAAGAGCGTCCGTCTCAAAACCGCTGAGCCAACTTTACTAATTCCACTGTCATTGCCCACGACCTTACCGGAGTCGTTTGGTTGCGGCTCAATTCCTGCAAACGCAATGAGCGATTTCTTAGATTGAAAGCGGCGGATGTCTCCGATTTCAGCCATCAGTTGAGGGCCGAGAGAAGGACCAACACCGTACATTTCCATCACGGTATCAAATTCGGGAAGCTGCCGAGAAAGGCGAATCATCTCCTGTTGGAATGCAGCCACTGACTTGGAAACTGCTTTCAGTTGAACGACCTGTTGCTGAATAAGGAGTTTTGAGGTTGCAGATTTCGGAAGAGAAGCGGCATTAACTGCACAAGCATAGATTTCATCCGATTTTGAGCGGGCAAAGATATATCCGTTCTTCTGGCACCACTTTAGGTATTTTTTGGCAAAACCGTTTTCGGACAGACTCGAAACGCACTCGCTGTGCCAGAATTCTCCGATGAAATCGACCCATTTCTCACATCCGTTGCTCTTCGCGGGGCTTGTAAACAGTCTGTTAATGTCCGGAAAGGTCAAGTCCAGAGATGAAATCAGGTTGTTTTTCAGCATAGTGCGAACGGCAACGGCTTGCTGGTACTGGCGATAACAATTCTTCAAGGCCAGCCGCGTATCATCTTCGGGAAGATACTGCCGCAGCCGCGTCCACTTATCGAGCGTGTAGTTTGCAATTTTAACAGCGTCTTTCTTATCCGTCTTAACACGCCTTAAGCTGTTGTTGTCGTAGTCATGAATCAAGAGAGGATTGACTACAGAAACAAATAAACCTGCATCGTGTAAAACAAAGGCAACTGGTTTATGGTAATTCCCGGTAGCTTCCAGAACGACACGGGTTTCTCCATCCAAAGCTTTGAGCTTCGTTGCCAGATCGCGCAGATTCTGGGCAGTATGAGAAACTTCAAAAGGTTCGAGTACGACTTCTCCAAAGGGGCGCATAACGCAAACCATACTCTTTCCTTTGGAAACGTCAATGCCTACTGCGTTCATAAACTTTCCTCCATTATTTTGTATTTGCAACCGGAATCCATCTTTTTCTCGTTGCCGATTCAATCTATTGGGTGACACGAACGCTCTGGCTCAACCTGCTTAAAACGAATGCTACAACAAGAGAGATGACCAACTGTCTTCAGAACGGACGTAGATGCCCAGGGCGCAATGCGTTAGCCGATTACTCTCCTATTGTAGCCTAGGGACGAGATGGAATGGAATATAGCTGGCTGCTATATCCGGTTCCAACCCTATTGTAATAGGGCGCAATTATACACCGTTCCGGTGCAATTGCGGTCTTGCAGACGGCTTGATGAAACCGGGCTGGCATTCCGTCCGCCATCCCGATTTCATCCCAAGGAAAACTGCATTTTCCTTGCGCTGCTCCGCAGCTATCCTTTTGCAGCTCCCGCCCAGGGCCGAAGCACACCCCTCTCTATCCCAAGGCAGAGAGCACAACCGAATATGATTCCAGACCGTTCATCAAAAGAACGGTCTTTTTGTTTGGGAGGTGATACCCATTCCGTGTCCGCATTTTCAAATCACCATCACTCAGCGCAGCAAGGGCCAATCAGCTGTTGCAGGTGCAGCTTACCAGAGCGGAGAGAAGTTGTTTTCAGAGTACGATCAGAAAACAAAAAACTACTCCGGCAAGCGCGGCATCCTGTATACCGAGATCATGCTGCCCTCCAACGCCCCGCCGGAATACGCCAACCGGGAAACCCTCTGGAACTCGGTGGAGGCTGCCGAAAAGCAATGGAATGCCCAGCTGGCTCGGCGATTTGTACTGGCCCTGCCTAAGGAAGTCCCGCCGGAACGGTACCCACAGATGGTCCGGGACTACTGCGAGAAACAATTTGTTTCCAAAGGGATGATCGCTGACTTTGCTATCCATGATCCGGCCCCGCCCGGACACAATGTTCACTGTCATGTGATGCTGACTCTCCGGGCTATGGATGAACAAGGCAAGTGGCTCCCCAAAAGCCGAAAGGTGTACGACCTGGATGAAAACGGCGAACGTATCCGTTTGCCGTCCGGCAACTGGAAAAGCCACAAGGAAGATACCGTAGACTGGAACGACCAGAAGTATGCGGAAGTCTGGCGGCAGGGCTGGGCCGATACTGTCAACCGTTACCTGGAAGCGGAAGGCCGACCGGAGCGGCTCGACCTGCGCTCCTATGAGCGGCAGGGCCTGGATGTGATTCCCACCGTTCACATGGGGCCTGCGGTGGTTCAGATGGAGCGGCGTGGCATCCAAACCAACATCGGCAATCTGAATCGGGATATCAAGGCAGCCAACCAGATGTTGTACGCTATTCGTAAAACCATTCGGGGCCTGCTGGACTGGATTGAAGAACTGATCCAGTCAGAAAAAGAATTGCTGAAAGAGGAAGCAGCTTCCACAGACCTTGGGGTACTTCTCAATGATTATCTGAACCAGCGGAAAGCAGAACGGAACGATTGGTCCTGGTCCGGTCAGCAGAAAGGCGACCTGAAGGACTTGAAGGATGTAGCAAGGGCTGTTGTTTATCTCCAACAGCATAAGATCTTGACCCTAGAACAGCTGCATACTGTCCTGTCCGGCGTGAAGCAAAAAGCCAGCCAGGCCCGTACCGGTATGCGAAAGGCCGAGAAGCGGATGAAGGATATTGCCGGTATTCAGAGCGCAGTTGCGGTTTGCCAGGAGCAGAAACCCGTCCATGACAAGTATCTGAAGATCGGCTGGAAAAAGCGGCAGGCTGCCTTTGCCGAGAGCCACCAGGAAGAACTGAAAGCCTACAACAAAGCCTATCGCTATTTGAAAGCACAGCATATTGACCTCAATGTGAATCTGGATGCCCTGGAGGCAGAGTACAGCAAGCTGCAATCGGATCACGCAGCCTTTGCCCGACAGCTGGAACAGGTGCAGGCGGAATTGAAGCCGCTGAACGATGTCCGCTATTGGGTCGGTCAGATTCTCGGACCGGAACAGGTGGAAGTGCTGGACAAAGCAGAAGGCAAACAGTCGGTGGTGGAGCAGCTGCGCAAAAAAGACGAGCAGAGCAAAACAAGCCGAGAGGAAAAGTCAAAAGAATCGAACTGCCAGCGTTAGACAGGAAAAATTTTGACCGACTATAAAAGCACTTTCGACCCCAGGAAGAAAATGGAGAGGAAAGCTAGAGTCAGAGAGTTACAGTTTTTTGCATCCTTTCTCTAGTCAAAGCATTGAAAATTATTGACTTTGGTACTCTGCTGACCCGGCGTCTATCTTTATGTGATGGTAATGCCGGAGAAGTAGCTGTTAATAAGAAAACTTATGGCTAAGGTATCCCTTTCTGACGTGGAGCCTATATACCGAAAATAATCCTAAATCGCTATGTACTCAATAATTGATCACTCGGACATCTAGAAGATGATGACCCTGTACGCTAAAACTCAATGCTGAAGGTCGCTGACCGATCTGGTGAAAAGTTTGTCGATGGGTTGGTGTAGACCAAAGGCGTGCCTCTACTACCATAAGTAGGGGCACGCCTTTATAGTACTTATCGAGACTTATTTGACTGTGAAAGAACGCTTGCTGCAAAACTTTTTGTTTGTGTTGAGTATTTGATGCTCCGCAATACTTGAGACGCTTTATTCTCCATAGCGGCACCTGTTTGCTTGTGTGAATTTCTTTGTGATAAAACACTGGCAGCTAATGATTTTTGTGTGACGGATGCCCCTTTGCTACTTAACGATTTTGCAGCCTGCGATGCCAGATTGGAACTGCTTTTTTTAGAGTTCATAATAAGCCTCCTCCATACTGGTTCGATTGCCAGATAACAATACTAATTTTTGGTTTCTAAACGGCTGAAAAATTTCTTGATGAACAGGCCCATAATATAATGAGTCCCAGGCTCCAGTTATATCAGAACAGAGTGGAGCCGTTGATAAATCTATAGGACAGTACGAGGGAATGTCATCAAGATTTAAAGTACGATCTGCGCTAGAAAACCATTTTAGACGTTGACCATCATAGCAAATTAGTATTTCATCCTCACTTTTTGATAGTTTGACAGATCTTAGGGCGGCAGAAGTCATAGATACATCAAAATAATTCGCTATTTTTGAAATGTCTAAAAAACGTAATGATTTTGATGGAATTAATGGGATAAGTTCGTCTTGAGGCATAAGATATTCTGATGCGAATTTATTTGCCTCGTATTCTTGACGCGACGTATTAATAGAAGATGTTCCAATTTCTAAGATATTGTCGCAACAATAAAGGCTATCGCGATGCAATAAAAAATGGCCAATTTCATGAGAAACAATGAATTTACGACGATGCAAATTCTGAATAAGCGAATTGATAAAGATCAATTTGCGCCCATCACAACATACTAAATAACCATCTTTATGCAGAGGTTTATCAGATATGATGTCTATTCCCAATGTTCTGCATAAATCATATGGGGAGTGTGGCTTGGAAACCTGTTGGGCAAAAGTAAGAGCTTCTTGAAAAGCAGAACTATACATGCTTAGCCTTTCTTTTTTTGTAATTCATGCAAAATAGTTTCCATATCATTCTTATCTGCACCACCACCTTTAGCCGCCATAGAAAGAATCCGATCACTTGATGTCGATTCCAAATATGCCATAATATCAGATCTTAAAAACTTCCATTCACGGCCCACTTTGTATGCTTTAATTCGGCCATCTTTGATCATGTTGTAGACAGTTTGATTGCTAACACGCAGATAATCTGCTGTTTCGTTCAGATTTAGAATGTCAACAGCCGGTTTATCACTCATAGCCCGAATGATTTTGTCAATCATTCGGATTTCTTTTGCTTCGTAGACTTCATTTCCACAGTTTTCACATCTGTAACCATGAATGCCTTTAATTTCTATCTCTTTTCCATCAAATTTAAATGTACGGCTCATTGTCTGCGGCAACATTTTTCCGTGGCAGTGATCGCACACCTTAAAAGTAAGTTCCTCCATGCCGACCTCCTGTTATAATCTATAAATAAACCATTAAAATTATATGATAAAAATATTCATTATAAACTGATATAAAGTAGAATTTCCGATTTTCCCCGTTCTTATTCTGGCAATCCTAAAATGTTGATTCAGTCAGTGGAGCCATTTGGCTGCCCACGTTTACGGACAAGGCAAGGAATCCCTTGTTTTCTCTTCCATATTTTTTCATCTACATTTTCAACCGTAATAACTCGAAGCTCTGGAGTTGGTGTAAACAGCACAATAAAAACAACTATTGCATCTTTGGAACTACGAGGATCATAAAGCAGAACACGCTCATCGGCATGTTCTTTTCCGGGCGTCATAGATGGCGATTGGCATTCAATGATTTGATTGGTGTGGCTGATTAGAATGGCCTCAACATCATCGAAGGAAACATCTCGCATGAGCATTTGCTCATAGGCGTGATTGGTGAACGAGAATGCTCCGTTTTGAGCAAGATGTCGAACGGTAGGTAAATCAGATTGATTCATAGGCTGATGGCCTCCTTTATGTCAATTTATAGTATCTTATAAAAGAGTATACCAGTTTACAGTAAAAGAGTCAAGGGTGAGCTGGCAACAGCAGTTGTTTGTCGTATCAGAAGGATGGATGCCTATGGCCGCAACCTACTTCAAAGGCACAGGTGGAACGGAGCGATTGGTCCTGGTCCGGGCAGCAGAAGGGCGACCTAAAGGATTTGAAGGATGTGGCAAGGGCGGTTGTTTATCTCCAAAAGCATAAGATTGCAACCCTGGAGCAGTTGAACATCGTTCTGTCTGGCATGAAGCAGAAAGCCAATCAGGCCAGTACCGGTATGCAAAAGGCCGAGAAGCGGATGAAGGATATTGCGGGGATTCAAAGTGCCATTGCAGTTTATCAGGAGCAGAAGGCCGTCCATGACAAGTACCTGAAGATCGGCTGGAAAAAAGACAGGCTGCCTTTGCCAAGAGTCATCAGGAGGAGCTGAAAGCCTACAACAAAGCCTACTGCTATTTGAAGTAGGATTACTATTCATCAATAATGATATCCGTCCCTTTGCAGAAGATAATCTTTCGGAGAATACTAAGTGCTACAAACTGTTTACCACCAAGTCCAGAGAGAAAGAACATGACAAATCAGAAGAAAAATGCTATACTGAAAATCGAGGTGAATACCATAATGGGAAAGAAAAATGTCGAAAATGAAAAACTGGCAAATAGCGAACATGAAAAGATAAAAAAATTTTTAATTGCTTTTTTTGTTGCGTTCCTTTTAATTCCAGTTGTAATAAATTTTCTGGTTTCTATTCCAAATCCTATGGTAAAAGGTGATCCCAACACTGTTGAAGCTACATGGATAAATTTTTGGGGCAGTTACTTGGGCGATTTTTTAAGTGCGTTAATTGGCGCTGGTATAAGTGGGGCAGTTGCATTTTCCTTAATTGGTAAAGAAGTTGAGGCAAATAGAAATGCTGAAATTCTAAAAGATTTCTCAATTTCATTTAACCACCAATTCCAAGCTGTAAAGCAAAAAATAATACAAAATGCGAGCAATATTCATATGATTGTTCAGCAGTACCATATGGGATTATTGGCTCTACATGATTTCTCCAAAGAATATAATCAGATAATGTCTAACTTGCAAACCGTGCAGGTAGAGTTAAATGCAATGGTCAATACCAACGCATTGTTACTTCAATATGCTAAAGAAAAGAACGCAGACTGTGATATGGACTGCATCTGCGAGAAATTTGTAACATTAATTTTGTCGTATAACAAGCTGAGGATTAACTATTCTATTGCAATTCAAAACAAGCAGGAGTATAACATTGTAAAATATTACAATGAAAATTGTGTTGATCCTTTTAATATTTTGAGGGACGAATTAATCAGAGTCGAAAGAGGGTATATTAGGACTCTGTTTCCTGTTTTAATAACGGAAAAATCTTTTACGCTTCCTCCTGTGGAGAAGATAGTAGAAACAGACTATGACACTGTAATACAACGGAAACATAAGGCTGTTAGTGAATCTTAACCGGCGTAAGAAAACCCGTCTCAACAGAGGCGGGTTTTCTTATATCTAAAATTTAGAAAGGAGCACAGGACAAAATAGGAAAAGCTGTGAGGAAAAGACCTGCAAAGCGCACAGCAACAGGGAAATTTATTTTTACGGGCGGACTGATTCACTATTTTGACTTCCTTGTGGGGAAGAGTAAGGGTGTGTCAAAATATAAAAACCTAATCTGTACTAGTCGGTGTACGGAAAGATTGTAAAACAGATATTTAATTGTTGGAGCACTTCCGACCGATATCTGATGTTCGGAGACAAGGGTAATTTTGTCCTGTTGTAGAGTTATGTGAGCTGAACATTATACACAGAATATGAGAGTAACAAGAGTCAGCTCCGTGCTAATAGATCTGTTCATATAGGTGTTTTTCAATATCGGAGATATCGGAAGGCTTACTATAGAAGCTGAAAGAGTGGAGACGTTCCACGCCAACATGATTTGGATCAATATTGTAATTTTGCAAAGTTGACTCCTATAGAAGGTGACTAACGATGATATATTGAGATGAAAATTGAGAAACCGTAGAAACAGAAAACTATTTGTAGGAGCAGAAATGGGCACAGAGAAGAGACGGTAGCACAAAGACGATAATGTTTTGAATGTGTCGAGTTGATTTTGTTCGCAGTTTGGAATACAATAACCTTGTATAGGTTCATCAAAACAGCCGCTTTTGCATGATTTGCAGATCATATACAGGGGGGCCTTATGATAAAGTATTGTTCAATACGACAGATTTCCGAAAAATGGAGGATTTCCATTCGCCGTATACAGGTGCTCTGCGCTGAAGAGCGTATCCCTGGTGCTGTAAAAATTGGATATTCATGGGCAATCCCTGCTAATGCGGAAAAGCCAAGGGATGCCAGAGTAAAATCTGGAAAGTATATAAAAACCCGTACACGGCCCAATTAATAGAGGAAATGCGGTATGGCAGAGAAAATTCAATCCATTCCAGAAGCAAGACTGCTGTTGGCTTCCCTGCGTTCTGTAGGCTATAACGAGGAAACTGCGATTGCGGATATCATAGATAACTGTATTTCGGCACATGCCAATGAAATTAAAATTCAGTTTGACTGGGAAAATAGACGTATTGTGATTTCCGACAATGGTATTGGCATGAGCGGAAAAAGTCTAATTGAGAATATGCGCATAGGTTCTTCTGATCCCGGCAAGGCCCGAAACGAGGACGATCTAGGACGATTTGGCATGGGTATGAAAACAGCAGCATTCTCCCTCGGAAAAAAGCTGACTGTCATTACAAAGTCAGATACTGTTATAAGCACTGCATGCTGGGATCTGGATCAAATTCCAGAAATTGGATGGAATCTAATTATTCGAGACGAAAATGAAATTGCTGAATTCTCATCTCAAATTGGTGAACAGGGAACAGTTGTTGTCATTGAAAACCTGGATCGGGTAATTGACATTGATGATGAAAGAAAGGCTAAAAGTAAATTTTATAGAGTTGCGAACAAAACAGAACAGCATCTGGCGTTGACTTTTCATCGATTTATAGAAGAAGACCATCTCGTTCTAGAGATGAATGGAAATCTTATTAAGCCGTGGAATCCGTTTGTCTTGGAAAATAGTGCGACACAAGAGCTGTCAGAAGAAGTGATCTTCTCAGATGATGGCAGTGCTGCAGTAGTCATTCAGCCATATGTTCTGCCGCATAAAACAAAATTTGCATCCGATGACGACTACGAAGCGGCTGGTGGTCCTAAAGGATGGAATTACCACCAGGGCATTTATGTTTATAGAAATAGAAGACTTATTATTTATGGGACATGGTTTGATTACATAAAAAAAGAACCAGCATATAATTTGGCTCGGATTAAGATTGACATTACATCAGCCAGTGATGAGGACTGGAAAATTGATATAAAGAAGTCGACAGCTTCTCTGCCAAGTTATGTTAGAGAATCTGTGGAACGGGAAATTGATCTTTGTACAGAAGTTTCAGCCCGTGTATATAATTCCAGGGGAAGCTATGTTAAGTCCAATGTTAATGCGCCTAACTTGGATTATGTATGGGAACAGCGAAAAAAGAATGGCCGATACTCTTTCCATATTAACAGAAAACACACGCTGCTAAATAATATTAGAAAACAGCTGGACGACGAGGGAAAGCTGACTTTATCTGCATATCTGGCTCTGGTTGAGAACTTTGCGCCATTTATGCAGTCTGGAGTGGCAGATTCGCTGCAGAAAGGGAAAGCAGATATAGAGCCTGATAAGACTTCTCTGGAATATAAGCTGCAGATTAAAGAACTGACAGACATGATTGCTTTGTTCTTATCGCAGGGCTTTACGAAAGATGAAAAAAGATCTATATCAAATTATAGAAAAAATATGCGGGAAAATAAAATGCACTACAATATGCTGCAGCCAGGGCGAGTATATAGAAGCTTGTAAAGTTACGAAACATGCTGTCCGCATTGATAATGGAATCAATACCAATCGTCTCCAGGAAGTGATCAATCAGGCAAATATCCTGCGTACAGA
>DXBJ01000030.1 GCA_019116585.1 Candidatus Faecalibacterium gallistercoris
TCCGTCCCGCGGGACCTGACGCGGGTCAAATCCAAAATTCTGTTCGGCCTGACCAAACGGCAGATCGTCTGCTTCGGGACCGGCGCACTGATCGGTGTGCCGGTCTACTTTTTTGTCCGGGGCAGCGGCAACCTGAGCCTTGCCGCCCTTTCCATGATCGCGGTCATGCTCCCGTTCTTCTTTTTCGGGATGTACGAGCGCAACGGCCAGCCCCCCGAGGTGGTGGCCCGGCAGTTTTATCAGGCCCGGTTTGTCCGGTCGAAAGTCCGGCCTTACCGCACCAACAACTACTATGCCGCCCTCATGCGGCAGGCAGATGCCCAGGAGGAGGTGACGCGCATTGTTCAAAAAGCGACCGAAAGACAAGCCCGCAGATAAGCCCTTGCTCAATAAGTCCGAGCGCAAGAAGATCGACCGCATCGTGAAAAAGGCCCGCCGCGATGACGGCATCCCCCGCACCGCCCAGCAGACCATCCCCTTTGAGCGGATGTTTGCCGACGGCACCTGCCGGGTGCGGGACGGCTATTATACCCGCACCATCCAGTTCCAGGACATCAATTACCAGCTGGCATTGCAGGAGGACAAGACGGCCATTTTCGAGGAGTGGTGCAGCTTTTTGAATTTCTTCGATTCGTCGGTCCACTTTGAATTTTCGTTCGTCAACATGGCCGCCGACGCCGAGAGCTTTGAGCACAGCATCCGCATCCCGCCCCAGAAGGACGGTTTCGACGACATCCGGGCCGAGTACAGTCAGATGCTGAAAACCCAGCTGGCCCAGGGCAACAACGGCCTGACCAAGACCAAATACCTGACCTTCGGCATTGAGGCGGCGTCCATGCGGCAGGCGAAACCCCGGCTGGACCATTTGCAGAACGATATCCTCAACAACTTCCGCCGGCTGGGTGCGGCGGCCCGCGTCCTGAACGGCTGGGAACGGCTGCGCCTCATGCACGACCTGTTCCACATGGACGGCGAAAGTAAGTTCCGCTTCGACTGGAAAGACCTGCCCAGGTCGGGCCTTTCCGCCAAGGACTTTATCGCGCCCAGCGCCTTCGCATTCAACACCCGTTCCTGCCAGGTGGGCGGCCTGCACGGGGCCATGAGCTTTTTGTCCATCACGGCGTCCGACCTCAGCGACCAGCTGCTCAAGGACTTTTTGGGGATGGAATCCAGCCAGATCGTGACCATGCACATCCACTCGGTGGACCAGAACAAGGCCATCAAAACGGTCAAGCGCACCATCACCGAGCTGGACCGCAACACGATCGAGGAACAGAAAAAAGCTGTCCGTGCAGGCTATGATATCGACATTCTGCCGTCGGATTTGGCGACCTATGGCCGGGACGCCAAGAACCTCTTGAAGGAGCTGCAGAGCCAGAACGAGCGGATGTTCCTGCTGACCTTCCTGGTGTTCAACACCGGGCGCACGCCCCAGGAATTGGAGACCAATGTGTTCCAGGCGGCCAGCATCGCCCAGAAACACAACTGCCAGCTGGTGCGGCTGGACTGGCAGCAGGAACAGGGCCTCATGTCGTGCCTGCCCCTGGCCCACAACCTGGTGGAAACCGAGCGGGCGCTGACCACCAGTTCTACCGCTATCTTTATTCCGTTCACGACACAGGAGTTATTCCAGGCTGGGCCCGGCGCGCTCTACTACGGCCTGAATGCCCTCTCCAACAACCTCATTATGGTGGACCGCAAGCGGCTCAAAAACCCCAACGGCTTGATTTTGGGCACGCCCGGCAGTGGGAAATCCTTCGCAGCAAAGCGTGAAATTACCAACGCCTTCCTTTCCACAGACGACGATATCATCGTGTGCGATCCCGAGGCAGAGTACGCAGCCCTGGTGGAGCGGCTGCACGGTCAGGTTATCAAAATCTCGCCTACCAGCACCCAATTTATCAACCCTATGGACATCAACGCCAACTATTCGGAGGAGGATAATCCCATCGCCTTGAAGTCAGATTTCATCCTCTCGCTGTGTGAATTGGTGGTGGGCGGCAAGGAGGGACTGCTTCCCGTTGAGAAAACCGTCATCGACCGCTGTGTGCATCAAATTTACCAGGCGTACTTTCAGGACCCCCGGCCTGAGAAAATGCCGCTGCTGGAGGACCTCTACAAGGCCCTCTTGGAACAGGAGGAAAAGGAGGCTCACCATGTGGCTACGGCTTTGGAAATCTACGTCAAGGGCAGTCTGAACCTGTTCAACCATCGGACCAACGTGGATATCGACAACCGCTTTGTCTGCTACGACATCCGGGAATTGGGCAAGCAGCTCAAAAAGCTGGGAATGCTTGTGGTCCAGGACCAGGTGTGGGGGCGTGTCACGGCCAACCGCTACGGCGGAAAGACCACGCGGTTCTACTGTGACGAGTTCCACCTCCTCCTGCGGGAGGAACAGACGGCGGCCTATTCGGTGGAGATTTGGAAGCGCTTCCGCAAGTGGGGCGGTGCGCCCACAGGCATCACCCAAAACGTGAAGGACCTGCTTGCTTCCCACGAGGTGTCGAATATTTTCGAGAATTCCGACTTCATCCTCATGCTCAACCAGGCCGCAGGCGACCGGCAGATTCTGGCCAAACAGCTCAATATCTCGCCCCATCAGCTCAGCTATGTGACCCACTCGGGCGAGGGCGAAGGGCTGCTGTTCTATGGCAACGTGATCCTGCCCTTTGTGGATCGGTTTCCTCAGGACACCGAGCTGTACCGCATCATGACCACCAAATTTTCCGACGGCGCAGGTGATGCCGGATGAAGCGGAAAACCACCCGCCTGACCTTCACCGAGGAGGAACTGGCAAACCCAAACATCCGCCGCGCGGCCAAAAAGGCGGCCCGCGCCGCCGACCGGGCCGACAAGGCCAAGGCGAAACTTTCCACCCGCGCCCCGCCCAAGCGGGGCCTCAAGATGGACACCGACAAGGCCAAAGAGCGGAGCGCCCAGCTCCGCTTCGGCAAAGCGGAATTCAGTGAGGAGATCGCCAGGCCCAAGCGTCGCAAGCCGGGCGCGGAGGCGCTGCTGGGCGGCGAAGCACACCGTCAGGTGGACAGGCAGAACCAGGACGAAAACGCCGGCGTGCAGGCCGCCCACGAGGGGGAACGCCTGGCCGAGGGTGCGGCCAAGAAGTTGAAGGACGGCAAATACAGCAAGAAACTGAAAGCCTACCAGAAAGCCGAAAAGTTGGATAAGGCCGCTGATAAGGCCAACATCCAGGCGCTGCGGCGCAAGCAGCAAGCCGCGCAGACCATGTCTAACCCTATCTCACGCTGGAAGCAGCGGCAGCAGATCAAGGCCAGCTATTACGCCCGCAAGACTGGTGGCAAGGCAGGCGGCAGCGTGGCCAACAGTGCCCACAGCGCTGCCGCCAAGAAGGCCAAGGCCGCCGCCGCCAAAGCGGCGCAGTTCGCCTCCACCCACGCCCACATGCTCCTGATGGGCGGCGTGCTGGTACTGCTGATCATGGTGATCTTCTGCTTCATCACGTCCTGCTCGGTGTTCTTTCCGGGCGGGATGGGCACGGTCTGGACCACATCCTACACCGCCGAGGACGAGGATATTCTGGGGGCGGAGGCCGATTACCAAGCCCTGGAAGAAGCCCTGCGGGCGGAGATTGCGGCCATCCCTTCCAGCTACCCGGACTACGACGAGTATACCTGGGATTTGGACCCCATCACCCACGATCCGCACCAGCTGGCGGCAGTGCTGACGGCCATCCACGAAGCCTACACCCGCGGCGAGGTGCAGGGCACCATGCAGTCTATTTTTGATGCCCAGTATGAGATCATCTTGACCGAGACCATCGAGATACGCACCCGGACCGAGACCCGCACCGGCACCGACCCCAC
>DXBJ01000031.1 GCA_019116585.1 Candidatus Faecalibacterium gallistercoris
GTGGGCCGGGAGCTGAAGGACAACGCCAACTACCAGGACCTGGTGCGGGCGGTCCAGTACATCACCGCCCACGCCGGCGAGCTGCAGGTGGACCCGGAAGACTACGCCCTGATGGGCTTTTCCTCCGGGGGGCACCTGTGCGGGATGTTCGGCACCGACCGGATGGGGTACAAAACCTACGGCCTGCCCAAGCCCGGCGCGCTGCTGCTGGCCTATCCCATCGTCAATTATATGTACGGCAAACCGGGGTTCCTCTACGTCTACGACGGCGCGCTGCCCGGCGACGACCTGGCCCCGGGGGACTACTACTACAACATCGAGCTGAACGCGGAGGTGACGCCGGATTTCCCGCCCACCTTCCACTGGTTCGGCAAAAACGACCTGACCCTGGGCATGATCTGCACGCCGCTGCAGGGGTCGGCCCTGGACCGCGCGCTGGAAGGCTGCGGCGTGCCCCATCGCATGCAGGTCTATGACAAGGCGCCCCACGGCAGCGGCACCGGCACCGGCACCGACGCCGCCGGCTGGCTGTACGACGCCGTGAGCTTCTGGGAAGCCGTCACGGCCTGAACCGAAAGGGGGAACGGAACGATATGAACGCAAAAAAGACGGCGGCCGCCGTCCTGGCTGCGGCGGCGCTGGCCTGCGGGCTGGCCGTCCCGGCGGGGGCGCTGGGCCAGCCCAACATCACCGCCGGCACCACCATGGGGGAGATCCGGGCCAACGAGAGTTTGCAGGCCTCCGGTTTCGATACATACGACCGGAACGTCCTGATCCTGGAACAGCCCTGGATGTACGACGACTGGACCCTGGAGGAGTATCTGGGCGGCACCGCCCCCGACGCGGCCCAGGGCCTGAACCTGGTCATCGACAACTACAACCGCGGGGTGCAGGTCACCTACCAGATCTATACCCCCGAGGAGATCGCCGCCGACCCCAGCAAGGCCGAGGTGCAGCTGTACTATTTCCCCGCCGAGACCGAGAACGCCCGCTACGCCCTGGTGGTGCCGGGCAATATGTACGAAAAGAGCGCCAAAATGCGGGAGGGCTGCTCGGTCTCCTACCATATGCACCAGATGGGGTATGCCTCCTTTGTCCTGCGCTACAGCGTGGGGCGGGACAACGGGGACAACGCCGCCTACAACGACCTGGTGCGGGCGGTCCAGTTCATCACCGAAAACGCGGAGATGTTCGGCGTCCAGCCCGAGGACTACGCCCTGGTGGGCTTTTCGGCGGGGGGCCAGATGTGCGGCGTCTTTGGCACCAGCCGGATGGGGTACAAAACCTACGGCCTGCCCAAGCCCGGCGCGCTGCTGCTGGGCTACCCGGTCATCAATTATATGTACGCCAAACCGCTGTACTTCTACCTGTACGACGGCGCCGAGCCGGGGGACAGCCTGGCCCCCGGGGACTATTACTATAACATCGAGGTGGCGGCCGAGGTGGACGGGGACTTCCCGCCGGTGTACCATTGGTTCGGCCTCAACGACGCCACCCTTATGCTGATGGACATCTTCTGCCAGGGGCCGGCGCTGGACAAAGCCCTGGAAGAAAGCGGCGTGCCGCACCAGATGGTGATCTTCCGGAACGCCCGCCACCGCACCAGCGTGGGCACCGGCACCGACGCCGCCGGCTGGCTGTACGACGCCGTGGACTTCTGGGAAGCCGTCACGGCAGAGGAGGAGAAAGGGGAATGACGATGCCTGCCGATCAAAATGAATGGTTCCGCTGCCTGAACGCCGGCCTGCCCGACGATGTGGCCCGGCTCAAGGCGGCGGGGTATTACGAGGAGGCCATCGGGCGGATCGACGCCCGGCTGGCCGAGGACTGGACCGCCACCCAGAACGGCGCCGGCGCCAACCCCGCCCCCGCCGGGGTGGAGGCCCAGCGGGCGGCCCTGCTGGTCCAGCGGGAGATACTGCGCCGCCTGCCCGCCGAATACATCTACACCGAGCAGCAGGCGGTGGAAAAGATGCAGGCCCGGGTGACCGGCTTCACCCTGGAGGAGCTGCGGGCCCTGGAGCGGGCCGGCCGGGTGGACTGGCGGTTCGTGGAAGGGGAGAAGCGCTGCCTCGACCGCTTTGACGAGACGCTGCTGGACACCGACCCCGCCTTTGCCGCCCGCCGGCGGGGCCCTGCGCCGGACAGCGGCGCGGCCCTGGCCCGCCGCCGGGCCACCCATGCAAAGATGGTGCGGGAGGGCGCAGCCTCGGCCCGCATCACGGTGGAGGCCGGCATAGGGATGTCGGACGCGGCCTTTGAGGCGGCGCTGGCCCGGGCCCGGGCCCAGGGGCGCAGCGCCGTCCATCTGCGGGTCTGGCTGCCCCTGCCCGCCGCCTGCGCAAGCCAGTCGGACATCCGGCTGGAACATTTTTCGGAGCCGCCCGCCCGCATCGCCGCGGCGGACGCGCCCCAGCGCACCGCGTACTGGGAGGCGGACCTGACCGCGAACCGCCGCTTCACCGCACGGTACAGCTACACCCAGACCGCCCCCTATGCCGACCCCCTGTCCTTTGCGCCCGACCCGGTCCAGCCTGCCTTCGACACCGGGGAGGAGGCCCCCCACATCGTCTTTACCCCGGCGCTGCGGGCCCTGGCCGCCCAGCTGACCCGGGGGGTGACCAGCCCCGCCGAAAAGGCCCGGCGCTTTTACGACTACATCACCCGCAACGTCCACTACCACTACCAGCCGTCCTATTTCGTGCTGGAGGACATCCCCACCCGCTGCGCCATGGACCGCCGGGGGGACTGCGGGGTCATGGCCCTGACCTTTATCACCCTGTGCCGGATCGCCGGCATCCCCGCCCGGTGGCAGAGCGGCCTGGCGGTGGGCCCCGGCAAGTGCGGCTGCCACGACTGGGCCATGTTCTACATCGCGCCCCGGGGCTGGATGTACGCCGACTGCTCCTACGGGGCGTCCATGGCTCGGGCGGGGGAGGAGGAGCTCCGCCGCCATTACTTCGGCAGCATCGATCCGGGGCGGATGGTGGCCAACCGCGCCTTCCAGGCGGCTTTCGACCCGCCCATGCTGGGCTTCCGGGCCGACCCCTACGACAACCAGACCGGCGAGGTGGAGGCCGACGGCGCGGGCCTGTGGGGGGAGCAGACCGCCGCCTTCAAAGAGACGCTGTCCTATGAGGAACTGTAAGGAGAAACCATGCAACCTGTGACTGACCTTTTTGTATTGGCGATTTTTGTGATGATGGCCGTGCTGCTGGTCCGCAGCTTCCGGCCGCCCCGGGACAAAGACCAGGCCCGGGAGCTGGAGGACTGGCTGGAAGAGCGGCTGGCCCGCCAGGACGACGAGTTTGACAAAAAGCTGCGGGCCAGCCAGTCCGCCCTGGCCGACCAGAACTACGCCGCCATCCGGGGCGTCAAGGACGCGGTGGACGGGATGGGCGCCCAGCTGACCGGCAGCCAGACCGCCCAGCAGAAAAACCAGGAGAGCCGCTTCCAGACCCTGGAAAAGACCCTGGAGAGCCGGCTGCGCACCATGGAGCTGTCCAACGCCCAGCGGCTGGAAGAGATGCGCCGCACCCTGACCGAGGGGATGGACGCCGTCCGGGCCGAGAACGCCAAAAAGCTGGACGAGATCCGCAGCACCGTGGACGAGCAGCTCCAGGACACCCTCCAAAAGCGGGTGAGCGAGAGCTTCAAGACGGTCAGCGACCAGCTGGAGCAGGTCTATAAAGGGCTGGGGGAGATGCAGTCCCTGGCGGCCGACGTGGGCGGGCTCAAGCAGGTGCTGTCGGGGGTCAAGACCCGGGGCATCCTGGGCGAGATCCAGCTGGGGGCCATCCTGGAGGAGATCCTGGCCCCCGAGCAGTACGACACCAACGTGGCCACCATCCCCGGCTCGGCCCAGCGGGTGGAGTTTGCGGTCAGGCTGCCCGGCGCCGACGGCCAGACCGTCTGGCTGCCCATCGACTCCAAGTTCCCCGGGGACACCTACGCCCATTTGCAGGAGGCCCAGGCCGCGGGGGACGCCCAGGCGGTGGAGGCGGCCCGCCGCGCGCTGGAGCAGGTGATCCGGGCCGAGGCCAAGGACATCCGCACCAAGTACGTGGAGCCGCCCTATACCACCAATTTCGGCATCCTGTTCCTGCCCTTTGAAGGACTGTACGCCGAGGTGGTCAACCGCGGTATGGTGGAGACCCTGCAGCGGGACTATCAGGTCAACGTGGCCGGCCCCAGCACCATGGCCGCCCTGCTGAACAGCCTGCAGATGGGCTTCAAGACGCTGGCCATCCAGAAGCGCTCCAACGAGGTGTGGCAGGTGCTGGGCGCGGTCAAGACCGAGTTCGAGAAGTTCGACAAGGGGCTGGCCAAGCTGCAGGAGCGGCTGCGCCAGTCCGACCGGGAGCTGGACGATCTGATCGGCACCCGCACACGGGCCATCAACCGCAAGCTGCGGGCGGTCCAGTCCCTGGACGACGCCAGCGCCGCCACTTTGCTGGAGCTGGACGCCGCCCCCGGCCGGCCGCCCCGGGCCAGCCTGCCCCCCTCCGCCGCAGAAGGCGCGGACCTGTGAGAGAAACCCGCGCCACCGGGGCGAAAAGGATATTGCTTTTTCCCTATGAATATGGTATGATATAACGCGGCCCGGGACCGGGGGCCGGCGCAGCAGCCGGACGCCCCGGGGGCCCTGCTGTAAGACCCCTGCCATAGGTGAATGATAGAAAAGGAAAATGAAGAGCGTGCAAGAGAAAGGACTGTCTGCCATGAACGTCTATACCACCAACGTCACTGATTCCATCCTGGGCATCAGCGTCAACGACACCACCATCGACCTGTTCGAGAGCCAGTACCCCGTGCCCGGCGGCGTCAGCTACAATACCTACCTGATCCGGGACGAAAAGACCGCCGTCATGGACACGGTGGACGCCCGTGCCACCGACGCATGGATGCAGGCGCTGGAGCAGGCGCTGGGCGATCAGGCCCCCGACTACCTGGTGGTCTCCCATGTGGAGCCCGACCACTCGGCCAATGTGGCCCGGCTGGCGGCCCGGTATCCCTCCATGCAGGTGGTGGGCAACACCAAGACCTTTGCCTATCTCGAGAACTTCTTCCCCGGGGCCATTGCGGCCGGCCGCCGCGTCACCGTCAAGGACGGCGACACCCTCAGCCTGGGCAGCCACACCCTCCACTTTGTCTTTGCCCCCATGGTCCACTGGCCCGAGGTCATGGTCAGCTACGAGGACAGCGAGAAGGTGCTCTTCTCCGCCGACGGCTTCGGCCGGTTCGGGGTGGTGGCCGAGGGCGACAGCCTGGCCAACTGGACCGACGACGCCCGCCGCTACTTCCTGAACATCGTGGGCAAGTACGGCCCCCAGGTCCAGGCCCTGCTCAAGAAGGCCGCCGGGCTGGACATCGCCCGAATCTGCCCCCTCCATGGCCCGGTGCTGGAAGGCGACCTGGCCCCCTACCTGAGCCTGTACGACACCTGGTCCAGCTATAAGCCCGAGGCCCCCGCCGAGGTGCTGGTGGCCTCCGCCTCCATCCACGGCCACACCCGCCAGGCCGCCCACCAGATGGCCGAAAAGCTGCGGGCCGCCGGCGCCGCCGTCACCGAGATGGACCTGACCCGAACCGACGTCTCCTACGCGGTGGCCGAGGCCTTCCGCTGCGGCAAGATGGTGCTGGCCTGCGCCACCTACGACGGGTTCCTGTTCCCGCCGATGGAGGCTTTCCTGACCCACCTCAAGACCAAGAGCTTCCAGGGCCGCACCGTCGGCCTGATGGAAAACGGCATGTGGGCCCCCATGGCCAACAAGCTGATGACCGCCGCCCTGGCCGGGATGAAGAACATCACCGTCTGCGAGCACACCGTCAGCATCCGCGGCGCCGCCCACCCCTGCGACGACGCCCAGATGGACGCCCTGGCCAGCGAAGTGATCGCCCGCTGACAGCCCCGCTGAAACCCTGAGAAAAACGCGAAGCCGGACCTCCGACATAGAGGTCCGGCTTTTGGTTTCGCGGTTCAGTTCAGGTCGTCCAGGATGTCGGGCCAGAGGGCCTGCTCCTGGCGCAGGGCGTCGAAACAGCAGTCTAAGTAGATCTTGTTGGCGGCGGGGATGACGCTGCACCGCAGCAGGAACTGGTCGTCGCTGAGGGAGCTGTCCGGCCGCAGGGTGGACGCCTGCAGCCCGAACACCGACCCGATGGCGGCCTCCAGCTCGGCGCAGAATGCGTCGTAGGCTGCCTTGGCGGTAAAACGCTCCTGCTGGATGGCAAAGAGGAACTGGATGTTCTCCATGGACAGGACGTTTTTGACCACCACAATGTAGATCAGGTAGCCGATTTGGTCCCGGGTGTATTTTTTGCGCACCGGGTGTGTGATAAGCCCTTTTTTGACGTAGTTGCTGACCATCGAGCCCGTCAGCTCCATCCCCGGGAAATTGCGGAAATGACTGTTGACATATTGCACGGTCTGATCGAGGTACAACCCCACGCCAGGCAATTCGTCATACCGGGGCAGGGCAAAGCCCACGGCAGAAGCCGCGATGCGGCGTTTCGTTTCAGCATTCATAGCCTAAGTATACATCAAACCGTCCGAAAGTCAATAGAACTGAAAATCTTTTGTTAAGATTTTTGCATATGGTTGACAAGTTATTGAAAAACTGCTATGATGGGAGCAGAATATGGAATGGATCAGTTGGCGCCAGCCGGCTGCGGATTGGAGAGATGTCATTTATGAAACGGAAAATTGTGCTGGATTCCTCATCGAATCTGTGGCAGCTGCCGGGGGTGGACTACGCCTGTGTGCCGCTGAAGATCATTACCGACGAGCAGGAATATGTGGACGACCCCGGCACCGACGCCTTTGCCATGGCCCACGCCCTGCGCACTTATAAAGGCAAAAGCTCGACCTCCTGCCCCAACGTGGGGGATTTCCTGGCGGCTTACGCCGGGGCGGACGAGGTCTTTGTGGTGACCATCACCGGCACCCTGTCCGGCTGCAACAACGCCGCCCGGATGGCCGCCGAAGAATACCAGGACGAGAACCCCGGCGCCAAGGTGTTTGTGCTGGACAGCCTTTCCACCGGGCCCGAGATGTGCCTGCTGGCCGGCCGCCTGGCGGCCCTGGCGCCCACCGAGGCCACCTTTGAGGAGATCTGCGACGCTGTGACCGCCTATGCCGAGCACACCCACCTGCTGTTCTCGCTGGAGTCTTTGAACAACCTGGCCCGCAACGGCCGCGTCAAGCTGACCGCCGCAGTGGTGGCCCGTGCCCTGGGCATCCGGGTGCTGGGCCAGGCCAGCCCCCAGGGCGAGCTGGACATCCTCTGCAAGACCCGGGGCGAGCACGGCGTGCTGGAGCGGATGATCCTGGAAATGCGGGACCGCGACTTTGCCAACGGCAAGGTGCAGATCGCCCACTGCGACAACGAGAAAGCCGCCCGCCGCCTCAAGCTGATGATCGAGGCCATCTGGCCCGAGTCCGCCGTGGAGATCGTGGAGTGCGGCGCCCTGTGCAGCTTCTACGCGGAGCTGGGCGGCCTGCTGGTGGGCTACGAGGACGCCGCCGCGCCCACCATCTAAAAATATCATTGCATCAAGGGAGACAGCGCTGGGACAAACGCCGCGGCACTGTCTCTTTTTTTGCGTCTTTTCGAGCCCGGCTTGCAAAACGGGGCCGGGGGAGGTATACTGTCAGGGACACGAGCATCCATCACAGAACAAAACGCTGGAAAGGAGAAGCCATGTTTAAACTGCCGGTCGTTAAAATCCTCAGCCGCTGTGTCAACAAGATCACCATCACCTTTTTGCTGATCCTGGTCCAGCTGGTGTGGATGGCGTCCCTCTACCTCCGGTTGACCGAATACGCCGCCTGGCTCAACGGCGTCATGACGGCGCTGAGCGTCCTCATCATCCTGTTCCTGGTCCGCAAAGACGAGAACCCCGCCTATACCATCGCCTGGATGGCCCTGATCGGCATCACGCCGGTGTTCGGCGGGCTGATGTATCTGTTCTGGGGCAACAAGCGCCCCTCCCGCCGGATGCGCCGCCGGATGGCTGCGGTGGACCGCCGCCACCGGGACCTGACCCGGCAGCCCCCCGGCCAGCTGGAAGATGTGGACCCCCGCACCCGGGCCCTGAGCGGCTACATCGCCCGGTACGGCCCCTGGCCCGCCTGGAAGGACACCGCGGTGGAATATTTTTCCAGCGGCGAGGCGATGTTCCCCCGCCTGCTGGAGGACCTGCGCCGGGCGAAAAAGTTCATCTTCCTCGAGACCTTCATCATCCGCCCCGGCAGGATGTGGAACGCCGTGGAGGACATCCTGCGGGAAAAAGCCGCCGCCGGGGTGGACGTGCGGGTCATCTACGACGATATGGGCTGCCTGACCACCGTGCCGTCGGGCTTTGTCATCCGGCTGGAGCAGGCCCACATCCGCTGCATCCCCTTCAACCCGGTGGTGCCCCTGGTCTCGCTGGTCATGAACCACCGCGACCACCGCAAGATCGTCTCCATCGACGGCAACGTGGCCTACAACGGGGGCACCAACTTTGCCGATGAATATATCAATGTGGAAGAGCGGTTCGGCTACTGGAAGGACGCCGCCGTCCGGCTGGAAGGGGCGGCGGTCTGGAATTTCACGGTGATGTTCCTCAATTTCTGGAATTCCTTCCGCCCCATGGAGGAGGACTACCGCCCCTTCCGGCCCACCGTCCAGGCCGCGGCGGACGGGGTGGTCCAGCCTTATTCCGACAGCCCCCTGGACGAGGAGCGCCTGGCCGAAAGCGTCTACCGGGACATCCTGGACCAGGCGCAGGACTACGTCTATATCTTCACCCCCTACCTCGCCATCGGGGAGGACCTGCTCAACTCCCTCAAGCTGGCGGCCAAGCGGGGGGTGGACGTCCGGCTGGTGCTGCCCGGCATCCCGGACAAAAAGATCGTGTTCCGGCTCAGCCGGTCCTATTATCTGCCCCTGCTGCGGGCGGGGGTCAAGGTGTATGAGTTCACCCCGGGGTTCATCCACTCCAAGTGCTACGTCAGCGACGACCGCATCGCGGTGGTGGGCAGCATCAACATGGACTACCGGAGCCTTTACCTCCACTTTGAATGCGGCACCCTGCTGATGGGGGGCAGCCAGGTGGCCGCCGTCCGGGCCGACGCGGAGCAGACCTTTGGCCAGTGCCACCGCATCACCCTGGACGACTGCCGCACCAGCCTGCTGGGCACCCTGCTGGACGATGTGCTGCGCCTGGTCAGCCCGCTGCTGTAAAAAGGCCGCTTTTCCAAAAGAACGCCGCCCCTGGCCGCATCTGCCGGCCGGGGGCGTTTTCTGTGTGCATAAATCGTGCTCCGGCGGGCACACTAGCCCAAAAGCCCCCGCGGGGGCCTGCAAAGGGAGCGAAGTTATGAAGGTACTGCGTACAAAACCGATCCGATCTCTGGCCGTGCTGGCTGCGGCGGCCCTGCTGCTGGCAGGCTGCGGGGAGCCGGCGGACAGCATGTCCGGCGCCTCCGGGTCCTCCGGGTCCGCGGGGGCGTCCGGGCCGATGAGCGGCTCCTCCGGCGCGGACGCCGCCGCCGGGGACTGGAAGGCGGGCCTGGCCGTCCTGAGCGAGGGGGAGGCGCGGGACGCCGGCGGCGAGCTGAACACCATTGCCGCCGCCGTCCTGCTGGACGGCGAGGGGCGCATCCTCCATGCGGTGGTGGATGAGCTGGAAGCCCAGGTGACCGCGGACGAGGCCGGCGTGGCCCTGCCCGGCGACCTGCGCACCAAGCGCCAGAAAGGGGACGAGGACTACCCCCTGTCGGCGGTGTCCGGCATCGGCAAAAGCTGGGCCGAGCAGGCGGACGCCCTGGCCAAACACCTGGAGGGGATGACCGCCAGCGAGGTGGCCGCCCTTAAGACCGACAGCGAGGGCAAGGCCGAGGACCCCGACCTCCTGGCCGGGTGCACCATCGAGATCGAGGGCTACCGGGACGCCATCGCCAAGGCCTGCCGGGAGGCAAAGCCCATCGCCTGAGCGTGTTGTGAAAATAGATATTTTTTGCAGGCGGACCGGGGCGCGGATTGTCCAAAAACACGCTTGCAATTTGGCGCGTCCTGCACTATAATGTCACCGTTCTGAAAAGCGTCCTGCCCCCTTGCGGAGCAGGGCGCTTTTCACGGGAAAGTGACGTTGTATCCAATGGAGGGATCCGCTTATGACCAAAGACATGACCCAGGGCAAGCCGCTGCAGCTGATCCTGCTGTTCTCGGTGCCGCTGATGCTGGGCAGCCTGTTCCAGCAGTTTTACAACATGGCCGACACCATCATCGTGGGCCGCTTTGTCGGGGTGGAGGCGCTGGCTGCCGTGGGCAGCGTGGGCGGCCTGAGCTACCTGGTGCTGGGCTTTGTGAACGGCATCGCCTGCGGTTTTGCCATCCCGCTGGCCCGCTGCTTTGGCGCCCGGGACGGCGAGGGGATGCGCCGCTACACCGCCAACTCCGTCTGGCTGTCCCTGCTGTTCGGGGCGGTGCTGACGGTGGCGACGGTGGCCCTGACCCGGCCCATCCTGGTGCTGACCAACACCCCCGCCGACATCATCGACATGGCCGACGTGTACATCCGCACCATCTTTGCCGGCATCCCCTTCACCCTGCTGTACAACGTCACCAGCGCGTATATGCGGGCGCTGGGGGACAGCCGCCGCCCCCTTTACTTTTTGATCGTGGCCAGCGTGCTGAACATCTTCCTGGACATCTTTTTCATCCTGGCCTTTGACGCCGGGGTGTTCGGCGCGGCGCTGGCCACCGTCATCAGCCAGGCCGTGGCCGGGGTGTGGAGCCTTTTGTACATGGTGAAAAACTTCCGGATGCTGGGCTGGTCCCGGGAGGAGGGGCGGTTCAGCCTTTCCCACTGCGCCGACCTGTGCATGATGGGCCTGCCCATGGGCCTGCAGTGCAGCATCACGGCGGTGGGCAACATCGTGCTGCAGGCCGCGGTCAACGGCCTGGGCAGCGCGGCGGTGGCCGCCATGACCGCCGGCGGCAAGGCCGGGCAGATCCTGTCCGTCCCGCTGGAGAGCATCGGCACCGCCATGACCACCTATGTTGGCCAGAACCTGGGCGCGGGCAGCCTGCCCCGGGTGCGGCAGGGGGTGCGCACCGCCCTGGGCATCGGCTGTTTGTACAGCGTGGCCTCCTTCGTGATCCTGCACTTCACCGACACGCTGCTGATCGGGATGTTCCTGGACGCCAGCGAGGACGCGGGCGGGGCCATCATGGCCGACGCCCGGGCGTACCTGTTCTGGAACAGCGTCTTTTACATCCCCCTGGCGGTGCTCATCGTCTACCGCTACTCCATCCAGGGGCTGGGCTTCTCGGGGCTGGCCATGTTCGCCGGCGTGTTCGAGATGTTTGCCCGGGGGCTGGTGGGCTTCTACCTGGTGCCGGTGTTCGGCTACTGGGCCGGGTGCATCGCCAGCCCGGTGGCCTGGTTTGCGGCCTGCTTCTTCCTGATGCCGGCCTACCATCTGGCCCTGCGGCGCCTGAGCAGCGCCCGGGACGCCGGCCCCCTGCGCATGGCGCGGGCCAAAGGTTAATAAAGCGTGGCGCAAAAACGCCGCGTTGTGCCCGCCCGGCCTGCGCCGCGGCGGGCTTTTTGCGTGGATTGACGCCGCCCGCCGTTCGGGGTATACTTAATACTACATATCCTGCCGGAAAGGAGGGCCTGCCATGGAGGACCGGCAGCTGGAACAGATCGAGGGCACCATCGAGGACATCATCTTTGAAAACAGCGACAGCGGCTATGTGGTGTTCGAGCTGTCGGGGGAGGGCAAGCTGACGGTGGTCTGCGGCACCCTGGGGGAGCTGCACGTGGGCCAGAGCGTGATCTGCCGGGGCCGGTACGAGAACCACGCCACCTACGGCCGGCAGTTCCACGCCGCCGAGTGCCTGACCGATATGCCGAAAGACATCGATGCGGTGTACGCCTTTTTGGCCAGCCGGTCCCTGCCCTATGTGGGCCCCGCCACCGCCCGCAAGATCATCGAGACGTTCGGCGCGTCGGCTTTGGACGTCATCGCCAACGACCCCGCCCGCCTGACCCAGATCAAGGGCATCTCGGCGGACAAGGCCGACCGCATCCAGCAGGAGTTCAAGCGGATGTTCGGGATGCGGGAGCTGATCGCCTACCTGGCCCAGTTCGAGATCGGGCCCCGCCGGGCCATGGAGGTGTTCCGGGCCTTTGGGCCGGGGGCGGTGCAGGCGGTGGCCTCCAACCCCTACCTGCTGTGCGGCGAGCCGCTGCAGCTGGACTTCCGCCACGCGGACAGCATCGCCGCCTACTACCAGATGGAGGGGGACAGCCCCCAGCGGCTGGAAGCGGCCCTGCTGCGCACCCTGCGCCACAACGCGGGCAACGGCCACACCTGCCTGCCGCGGGAGCGGCTGGTGGCCACGGCCTCCGCTTTCATCCACCAGCCCCCCGAAAAGCTCACCGCCGCCCTGGAGCACTGCCTGGAGACCGGGCAGCTGGAAACCCGCACCCTGAGCGCCGGGGAATACATCTACCTGCCCGACCTGCTGGCCGCCGAGGAGGCCATCGCCGCCCGGCTGGCCGCCCTGGCCCGGCGGGACAAGCAGACCGCCCGCCACCTGGACCAGGACATCCAGGTCCTGGAGGCGGCCCAGGGCTTTGCCTATGCCCCCGAGCAGCGGGAGGCCATCCGCCAGGCCGTCACCGAGAACTGCCTGGTGCTCACCGGCGGGCCCGGCACCGGCAAGACCACCACCGTCAAGGCGGTGCTGAACGTGCTGGAAAGCCAGGCCGAGCGGGTGGCCCTCTGCGCCCCCACCGGCCGGGCCGCCAAGCGCCTGAGCGAGCTGACCGGCCGCAAGGCCTCCACCATCCACCGGCTGCTGGAGGTGGACTATACGGGGGGCCGCGTCAGCTTCATCCACAACGAGCGCAACCTGCTCAAGTGCGACGTGGTGATCCTGGACGAGATGAGCATGGTGGACGTTCAGCTGTTCCAGAGCCTGCTGGCCGCCCTGCGGCCCAACTGCCGGGTCATCATGGTGGGGGACGCCGACCAGCTGCCCAGCGTGGGCCCCGGCAACATCCTGGGGGAGGTGATCCGCTCGGGGGCGGTGCCCACCGTCTGCCTCAAGCATATCTTCCGGCAGGCCAAACGCAGCCTCATCGTGGAGAACGCCCACAACATCGTCAGCGGACGCCCCCTGCAGAAGGGCGGCCGGGAGGACGACTTCTTTTTCCTGGAGGCGGACGGCGAGGCCTGCCAGAAGCTGGTCTGCGACCTGGTCACCACCCGGCTGCCCCGCAGCTACGGCTTCGACCCCATCCGGGACATCCAGGTGCTCTGCCCCACCAAGATGGGCCCCTGCGGCACCCAGGCCCTGAACACCCTGCTGCAGGACCTTTTGAACCCCCCCGCCAAAGGCAAGCCCCAGCTGCAAAGCGCGTCCCGGGTGTTCCGCACGGGGGACAAGGTGATGCAGGTCAAGAACAACTACGAGATCGTCTGGAAGCGGGACGGCGGCGAGCAGGGGGTGGGGGCCTACAACGGGGACATCGGCATCGTGGAATCCATCGACCCACGCTCCCGCTCCATGACGGTGCGGATGGACGACCGGGTGCTGGTCTACCCCGCCGAGAACCTGGGCGAGCTGGAACCCGCCTACGCCATCACCGTCCACAAGAGCCAGGGCAGCGAGTTTGCGGCGGTGGTCCTGCCGGCGGCGGCGGTGCCGCCCCGGCTGTGCTACCGCAACCTGTTCTACACCGGGGTGACCCGGGCCCGCCGGCTGTGCGTGGTGGCCGGCCGCCGGGACACGGTGGCCGCCATGATGGCCAACGTCCGCCAGAACCTGCGCTACAGCGGCCTGGCCGAGCTGCTGAAAAACTGCGCCCGGCCGCCCCAGCCGGAAACCTGAACGATCAAAAAATGTCCCATCTGGCGGACATGCGCCGACAGATGGGACACCGACAGGGAAATTTGACGGAGAGAGTGTGCGAGCCGAAGGCGAGTGCATGGTTCGACGGCAAATTTTGTCCCCAGGGGGATACTAGGGGGAAAGAATTTCTGCCGCGCGGCTGCGCGCAGAAATGGGTTCCCCCTAGAGCAAAAGCACTATACTTTTCCCCTGGGGTGTGGTATACTGAAAACTGGATTTCTACAGCCCCGTCCGGGGCTTTTGGCATAGAGGAACGCGAAGAAAGGAACACTGCATTATGGCACAGAACGACATCGGGATAGACCTTGGCACCACCACCATCATCATCGCCCAGGAGGGCAAGGGGGTCGTGCTGAACCAGCCCAGCGTGGTGGCCATCGACACCCGCAAAAAAGAAGTGCTGGAGGTGGGCGACAAGGCCCTGGCCATGGTGGGCCGCACCCCCAACTACATCTCGGCCACCTTCCCCCTGAAGGATGGCGTCATCAGCGACCACACCATGACCCGGGAGCTGATCTGCCGCTTCGTCAACCAGGTGTACAGCTCCCATATGGTCAAGCCCCGGGTGGCGGTGTGCGTGCCGGCGGCCATCACCGGCATCGAGAGCGACGCCGTGGTGGAGGCGGTGGTCGCGGCGGGCGCCCGGCAGGTGTACCTGATCGACGAGCCCATCGCGGCGGCCCTGGGGTCGGGGCTGGACATCACCGTGCCCGACGGCCGGATGATCATCGACATCGGCGGCGGCACCACCGACATCGCGGTGCTGTCGCTGGGCGGCAAGGTCAAGGCCACCAGCGTGCGGGTGGCGGGCAACCACTACGACGACGAGATCCTCAAGTTTGTGCGGGCCAAGTTCAGCATCGCCATCGGCCAGCGCACCGCCGAGGAGCTGAAAAAGCGGGTGGCCTGCTGCCCCCAGAAAACCGACTTTGACGAGACCATGGAGATCAAGGGCCGCAGCCTGCTCACCGGGCTGCCGGTGCGGGTCAACGTCTCCACCAGCGACCTGTACGACCCGGTCATGATGCTCAGCGAGCAGATCGGCACCGCGGCCCACCAGGTGCTGGAAAAGACGCCCCCCGAGCTGGCCGGCGACATCTACAAGAACGGCGTCATGCTCACCGGCGGCGGCGCCCAGCTCCACGGCCTGCCCGAGTACCTCAGCCAGGAGCTGAAGGTGGACGTCTATGTCTCGCCCGACCCGGTCAACTGCGTGGCCCTGGGCACCGCCATGAGCCTGTCCATCGGCGACAAGCTGGAGGTGGGCTTCACCGACGCCACCCCGCGCATCGGCCGGCGGTGATGGCGGGCCCCAAACGGTTGCAATCGCCCCCGAAACCGGGTATAATGTAAGAAAACGCCGAGCGTCCCGCACCCCGGGACGATGACAGGAGGATGTACCATGGATTCCAATACCATCATTACGATCGTGATCGCCGTGGCCGGCCTGGCCTTTGCCCTGTTTGCCCTGAACCGGAGCCGCGCATCGTCCGGCACGCCCAAGGCGCGCCCCGCCGAGGCCCCGGCCATGCCCGCGCCCGCTGCCGCGCCCCGGGCGGCGGCCCCCGCTGCGCCCCGGGCCCCCCAGGTGGAAGCCGGCATCCCCCCCGAGGTGGTGGCCGTCATCGCCGCAGCCGTCTGTGCCATGGGCGGCGGCAAGTACACCCTCCGGGCCGTCCGCCGCGCCGACCGCTCGGCCTGGGCCCGCGCCGGCGCCCTCGACGTCACCGAGCCGTTCTGAACATCCTGAACCATCAAACCCGCCCGCCCCGCCGCTTTTCGCGTGCCGGGGCGGCCTTTTTGCCTCTGTCCAGACGGGGGCATTTGTGGTATACTGATAAAAGATTTTTACATGAATAGGAGCAGCCCATGGCAACCGATCTGCAAAAAGAATTTTGTTCCCTCCGGGACACCTACATCGAAAAACAGTTCGGCCGGCTCAATGAGATGCAGCGGCAGGCCGTTTTCACCACCAGCGGGCCGCTGCTGATCCTGGCCGGCGCGGGCAGCGGCAAGACCACCGTGCTGGTCAACCGGATCGCCAACCTGATCCGGTTCGGCAGCGCCCACGGCAGCAGCTATACCCCCCGGCCCGCCGCCGACGAGGACCTGCGGGCCCTGCGCACCGCCATCATGACCGGCACCGACGTGCCCGCCTGGCTGGATGGGATGATGCGCTGCGAGCCCGCCCGCAGCTGGAACATCATGGCCATCACCTTCACCAACAAGGCCGCGGGGGAGCTGAAGGCCCGCCTGCGCTCCATGCTGGGGGACGAGGAGGGGGACGAGGTGTTCGCCTCCACCTTCCACTCGGCCTGCGTGCGCATCCTGCGCCGCTACGCCGAGGAGATCGGCTGGCCCCGCAGCTTTACCATCTACGACACCGACGACGCCCAGCGGGTGATGAAGGCCCTGTACAAGGAGCAGAACGTGGACGAAAAGTTCTATCCGGTCCGATCCATGCTGAACCAGCTGGGCCGCTGGAAAGACCAGCTGACCGCCCCGGCGGACGCCGCCAAAGAGGCCGCCGGCAAGACCAAGCCGGAGCTGGCCGCCCGCCTCTACGGCCTGTACGAGAAGCGGCTGCAGGAGGCCGGGGCCTTTGACTTCGACGGCCTGATCTATTACACCGTCCGGCTGCTGCAGGAGCACAAGGAGGCCCGGGACTACTACCAGAACCGGTACCATTACCTCCTGGTGGACGAGTACCAGGACACCAGCGTGGCCCAGTTCCAGCTGGTCAGCCTGCTCACCGGCCCGGCCCAGAACATCTGCGTGGTGGGCGACGACGACCAGAGCATCTACCGCTTCCGGGGCGCCACCATCGAGAACATCCTCAACTTTGAGCGCTACTACCCCGGGGCCAAGGTCATCCGGCTGGAGCAGAACTACCGCTCCACCTCCAACATCCTGAACGCCGCCAACTGCGTCATCTGCCACAACACCGAGCGCAAAGGCAAGACCCTCTGGACCAAAAACGGCGAGGGCGCGCCCGTCCACGTCTACCAGGCCGAGGACGACCGGGAGGAGGCCGCCCACATCGCCGAGGTCATCGGCCAGCACCTGCGGGCCGGGGGCCGCCTGTCCGACCACGCCGTCCTTTACCGGATGAACGCCCAGTCCGCCCCCCTCGAAAACTACTTCACCCGGGCGGGCATCCCCCACAAGATCGTGGGCGGCCAGCGCTTCAACGACCGCAAGGAGGTCAAGGACATCCACTCCTATATGTCCATC
Organism: Candidatus Faecalibacterium gallistercoris; assembly: GCA_019116585.1. Taxonomy (GTDB): domain Bacteria; phylum Bacillota; class Clostridia; order Oscillospirales; family Ruminococcaceae; genus Faecalibacterium; species Faecalibacterium gallistercoris. The sequence continues at coordinate 17,151 of DXBJ01000031.1, forward strand.
GTGGCCAACCCCCGGGACGACGTCCGGCTGCGGCGGATCATCAACGAGCCCGCCCGCAAGATCGGCGCCTCCACCGTGGACACCATCGCCGAGCTGGCCGGGCAGGAGGGGGTCAGCATGATGGACATCATCAGCCACGCCGACGAGTACGCCCGGCTGTCCCGCGCGGTGGGGCCCCTGCTCAAGTTCTGGCAGATCTACCAGGCCCTGCAGCAGGCCCTGGACACCTGCCCCCTGGACCTGTTTGCCGAAAAGGTGATCGAGCTGACCGGCTACCGCCAGATGCTCCGGCAGCAGGCCGCCGCCGGCCACCGGGAAGAGGCCGAGGACCGGGAAAACAACCTGGCCCAGCTGGTCAACAACGTGAAAAACTACTGCGACACCCGCGGGGTGGACGCCAGCCTGGAAGGCTACCTGGAAGAGATCGCCCTCATCAGCGACATCGACAGCTACAACGCCGACGCCGACCAGGTGGTCATGATGACCATCCACTCGGCCAAGGGGCTGGAGTTCCCCTATGTGTTCCTGGTGGGGATGGAGGAGAACATCTTCCCCGGGTCGATGAGCCTTTATTCGGAGGAGGACCTGGAAGAGGAGCGCCGCCTGGCCTATGTGGGCATCACCCGGGCCAAGCAGGAGCTGTACATCTCCCACTGCGCCACCCGGATGCTCTACGGCCGCACCTGCTACAACGAGCCCAGCCGCTTTTTGAGCGAGATCGACCCCGCCTACCTGGAGACCACCCGCAGCCCCGCCCTGGAGCGGCCCAGCCGGCCCTCCTGGGGCTCGCTGGGGGACACGGTGCCGGGCGGCGCTTCGGGCTATTCGGGCCCGTCGGGCCGGGCCGCCGCCCCCCGGAGCGGCTACCTGAACCGGGAGTACAACGCCCCTGCCCGGGGCGGCGCCGGGCGGGCCCCGGCGTTCCCGGGGGCGCCCGCCGCACGGCCTGCTGCGCCCCGCCCGGCTGCGGCCCCGGCCGGGGCCAAGCGCTACGCGCCGGGGGATGTGGTGATGCACAAGGTGTTCGGCCGGGGCGTCGTCACCCGCGTGACCCCCGCCGCCGGCGACCTGATCGTCGAGATCCGTTTTGACAAGGTGGGGGTGAAAAAGACCATGGCCAACTTCGCCCCCCTGACCAAAGTATCGGAGGGAGAAGCATGATGACCGTCCAACTGATCGCCTATACCCCGCAGCCCGAAAAGGTGGTGGCCGCCGCCGCCAAGCTGTGCTATTCCGACAGCCATATCGCCGGCCTGCTGGACGGCCTGGACGAGGAAAAGACCGCCCGCTTCCTGGATATGCTCAGCGACCTGGGCCACGCCAGCCCCATCGAGCACGCCAGCTTCACCTTTGGCATCGAGGGGGTCAGCCGGTCGCTGCTGGCCCAGATCACCCGGCACCGCATCGCCTCCTTCAGCGTCCAGAGCCAGCGGTACGTCCGGCTGAACGATTTCCGCTATGTGGTGCCCCCCGCCATCGAGGCGGCGCCCGAGGCGAAGGCCGCCTTCCTGGCCAGCATGGAGCAGGACGCCCGGAACTATCTGGACCTGGCCCGCAAGCTGGAGGAGGGCCACGCCGCCCGCCTGATGGCCGAGGGCCTGCCCGAGAAGGAGGCCCGCCGCAAGGCCGAAAAAATGGCCAACGAGGACGCCCGCTTTGTGCTGCCCAACGCCTGCGAGACCAAGATGGTGGTGACCATGAACGCCCGCAGCCTGTGCAACTTTTTCCGGCTGCGCTGCTGCGAGCGGGCCCAGTGGGAGATCCGCGCCCTGGCCGACGAGATGCTGCGGCTGGTGTACCCGGTGGCGCCCCATCTGTTCCGCACGGCGGGGCCCGGCTGCCTGGAGGGGCCCTGCCCCGAGGGTAAGATGTGCTGCGGCCGCCCCGAGGCCGTGCGGGCCAAGTACCGCGCCCTGCGGGAAGGAGCCGGCGCATGAGCGCCCCGGCCAAGGGCCGCCTGCTGGTGATCGAAGGGCTGGACGGCAGCGGCAAGGCCACCCAGGCCGGGCGGCTGGCGGCGGCCCTGGCGGCGGACGGCCTGCCGGTGCGGCAGGTCAGCTTCCCGAACTATGCCAGCGACTCGTCCGCCCTGGTGCGGATGTACCTGTCCGGGCAGTTTGGGTCAAAGCCGGACGATGTGAACGCCTACGCGGCCTCCACCTTTTTTGCGGTGGACCGCTATGCCGGCTACAAGACCGGCTGGGGCGGGTTCTACCGGGAGGGCGGGCTCATCCTGGCCGACCGGTACACCACCTCCAACGGGGCGCACCAGTGCTCCAAGCTCCCGCCGGAGCAGTGGGACGCCTATCTGGACTGGCTGTTCGACTTTGAATACCGGCTGCTGGGGCTGCCCGCCCCCGACGCGGTGATCTACCTGCGGGTGGACCCCGTCGTGAGCCAGCGGCTGATGACCGGCCGCTACCACGGGGACGAAAGCCGGAAGGACATCCAGGAGCGGGACCTGGAATACATGGAGCGGAGCCGTGCCGCCGCCGAATACTGCGCCCGGAAGCTGGGCTGGCAGGCGGTGGAGTGCGCCGCCGGCGGCCGGATGCGCCCGGTGGAGGACATCGGCCGGGAGGTGCTGGCCCTGGCCCGCGCCGCCCTGGAATGAAAAACAAGACGAAAAAGGGGGTATCCTAACGATGTTTCGGCTGATGGAGCCGTCGGACCTGGCGGCCATGGAGGAGCTGTGGGCTGCCTGCCGGTCCGACCCGGCGGATTACGCCGCCAGGGCGATCCAGCGCTTTGCCGGAGAGGAGAACGCCTGGCTGGCCGAGGAAAACGGCCGCCTGCAGGCGATGCTGCTGGCCGTGCCGGCGGCCCTGCAGGGGCGGCAGGGGTATTACCTGTGCGGCCTGTGCAGCCGGGAGGATACGGCCGCCGCCGGCCTGCTGGAAGAGGCGTCGGCCCGGCTGTTCGGGCGGGGGGCTGCCTTTCTGGCGGCGGCGCCCGCGGCGCGGCAGGCGGCCTTTTACGCCGCCCACGGTTTTGGGCGGGCTTTCGGGCTGCGGTGCCTGACCCGGGAGGTCCGCCGCAACCTGTGGAGCCAGGCGGAGTTCGACGCCGTCACCGCCAAAAAGCTCTGCGAGCTGCGCCGCCAATACTGCCCCGGCTGCGTCGAGCTGGACGCCGGCCGGATGGCGGTGGTGCTGGGGGACCTGTACGCCCGGGGCATCACCATCGTGTCCAGCGCCCACGGGTACGGGCTGTATTTCCGCCAGGACGACACCCTGTATTTCATCGAGCTGATGGCGGAGGACGACCGGGCCGCCGAGGTGCTGATGGAAGCCGCCCGCCAGAAGGAAGTGGTGGTCGAAAAGGCCGTGATCACGGTGGGGGAGGGCCAGCCCCTGTTTTACGGCGAGGGCACCCGCCAGGAGTACGGGATGATCCGCTTTGAGGGGGCGCCCTTTGACCTGAGCGAGAGCTACATGCGGCTGATGCTGGCCGACTGAAACTCCTAGGGTGTATCTGAGAAGTCAAAAATGCTGAGATATTCGCCAAAAAGCGCCAGATGCAAGGCGCATGAGCGCCGCACTCCTTGGTGGAATGCAAGCGAATGCAACGCAGCAGATGGGGCTTTTTGGTAGAATAGAACAGCGTTGGGGAATTTTCAGATACACCCTAAAAAAAGACGAGGAAA
>DXBJ01000032.1 GCA_019116585.1 Candidatus Faecalibacterium gallistercoris
CCAATTTCTATCCACGCTCCCCGCGAGGGGAGCGACGGCAGCTCAGGTCGCTTTACACGGATATATGAGCGATTTCTATCCACGCTCCCCGCGAGGGGAGCGACGGTTTTCATAGTGTTTTATCAAATATACATGAGCATTTCTATCCACGCTCCCCGCGAGGGGAGCGACCTATATCCCCGATTTCCAGGCGGCCAAAGCCGTCATATTTCTATCCACGCTCCCCGCGAGGGGAGCGACGAGCGAGAGGCCCTTATACTGGCTTACAAAGCAGCATTTCTATCCACGCTCCCCGCGAGGGGAGCGACCACAGAGGAAATGACAAGTATCATTTGTGGAGCCATTTCTATCCACGCTCCCCGCGAGGGGAGCGACTTCTTGACCGACACGGTGACGCAGCAGCCTTTCGATTTCTATCCACGCTCCCCGCGAGGGGAGCGACCCATGATGCAATGATAGCAGATAAAAAGCGAAATATTTCTATCCACGCTCCCCGCGAGGGGAGCGACCTATGGTTCCGTTCTTTATTTTTGAACAGGAGGACATTTCTATCCACGCTCCCCGCGAGGGGAGCGACATGAAAAGGAGACTGAACATGGCATTTACCCGCATTTCTATCCACGCTCCCCGCGAGGGGAGCGACCCGCTGCAAGGTGCTGCAAAACGACGGCTGGAAAATTTCTATCCACGCTCCCCGCGAGGGGAGCGACGCAATGGAGATGGGGCCCACGGTGCCGCCGGTAGATTTCTATCCACGCTCCCCGCGAGGGGAGCGACAGAACGGGGCCAACCAGTTCGGCATCACCGACAAATTTCTATCCACGCTCCCCGCGAGGGGAGCGACCGGTGGAAGCAATGGAAATTTCACCCGAAAATCCCATTTCTATCCACGCTCCCCGCGAGGGGAGCGACAGCAAATGTGCTGAAAAATAAAAGATTACCATCAGCGGCATTTGTTTAATAAGCTGCGGCTCACCAAAAATGTGGGCTGCATTTGTGCAGGATGCGCTATCTTGGAAGCCTGGTCTTCCTATTTGACCAAAGCAGCCAAGTGCGAGGGAACAGGGGGTTTTCTGTTCGCTGGGCTCTCGCACCCATTGTGGATAGCATACCACAAACGAGCGCATTAAACCAGCAGGACCTCATCTTGCGGCCATGGAGGCGTGAGGCCGATGTGATCCACTTTGGTTTTGTAGCTGTTGCCCAGGCGGTAAAAGCGCAGGCTGTCGGCCTCCGGGTCGATCAAAGCGGCCAGCTCTGCTTTGAACAAAGCGTACTGCGCGGCATCCAGGATGCACTCAAATACGGAATTCTGCACGCGCTGGCCGTGGTTGACACAAGCCTTTGCAACCTTGCGCAGCCTGCGCCGTCCGGCTGCTGTTTCGGTGTTGACGTCGTAGGTGACCAAAACCAACATAGACGCTCTCCTTATTTCCAGAAAAAGGGGGGATAGCGATCCAGATCGCCCCGCATGGTACGGGCCAGCAGCAGAGCCTGCACATAGGGCACCAGTCCCCAGGGGATCTTTTCACCCAGAAAGGGGTGCTGGATGGTCTGCTTCCTGCGCTGCTGCCATGCCTGCAGAAAGGCCCGGCGGCCCTCATCGGTCAAAAGGACGGCACCGCTTTCCTGCTTGACACAGTGCTTGGGCAGAATGGTCTTTTGATTGATGCAGGTCAGCACAAAGCGATCGGCAAAAGAGGCGCGCAGTTCTTCCATCAGATCCAGCGCCAGGCTGGTGCGGCCGGGCCGTGGCTGGTGCAAAAAGCCGACATATGGATCAAGTCCGGCGCCTTCCAGTGCGGCGGCGCAATCGCGGGCCAACAGCGTGTAGGCAAAGGAAAGCAGGGCGTTGACCGGGTCCAGCGGCGGGCGGCGGGTGCGCTTGGTGAAGGCAAAGGTTGGACGCTGCTGCAGGATCAAGGCATCAAAGCCGCTGAAGTAGAGCTGTGCCGCTTCGCCTTCGATGCCGCGCAGTTCTTCGGCGGTCATGGCATCTTCAACGCGGGGGAGAGCTGCGGCCAGCTGGCCCGACAAGGTTTTCAGCCGCTCGACGGGGACACGCTGTGGATGGTCGCGCGTTGCGCGTTCCAGCACCCAGCGGGCGTTATAGATCTTGCCCAGCAGGAACCCTTTGGCGTAGCGGCAGCTGACGCCGGGATCGTCCGCCGCGCGGAACTGCTGCTGGCGGAGTAAAACGTTTCCCTTTGTCTCTCCGACAGAGCGGGCCAAAAACCTCCCGCGCGGCGTGAAGAACGCCAGGTCGACATTCCGCTGGGCGCAGGCGCCCATCAAAGCAGGGGAGGCGCCCGCGTAGGAAAAGCAGAGGATGCCTTCCAGGGTGTGCAGCGGAAACCGCGCTGCTTCGGCGTCCCCCTGCTTGACCACAACGGTTTCGCCGTCCAGGGTCAGATAGCTGCTTTCGGTCAAAACAAATAAAGTATTCAGCAGCTTTCGCATGGCGCATCTGCCTCCGTTTCTTCCAGGTGGGTGCGGATGTAGCCTGTCGGATCGGCCCGCCGGCAGAGGACGGGCAGGCACAATTCTTTCAGGGAGCAGGCATTGCAGTGCTTGCCGGGTTTGACCTTGGGGGTGTAGCCACGTTCAAAGTAGTCGTTCATCTCGCCGGCTACAGCCTGGGTTTTCTGCCGCAGTTCCGGGGTCAGGTCCACCCATTCACGGCGCCGGGTCTCTGCATAGAAAAGAGCGCCCCGTGGGATTTCACAGACCAGCATTTCTTCCAGCGCCATGGCCTGCGCGCAGAGCTGCAAACGGTCGGCATCGCTTGATTTGGGTGCGCCGTGCTTGTATTCCACCGGCAGAGGCAGCCACAGCCCGGGATACCCCTGGAGCGGCACCCCTGCGGGGTCGGCGTGGAATTCCACCACGTCGCAAATGCCGGACAGATGCAGCCGGTGGCTGACCACTCGCAGGCCCCGCACGGTCAGCAGATTGCCGCGCTTTTCGTGAAGCGCTTCGTCGTGGCAGCGCTCGTGCAGGAGATGCCCTTCGGCGGTGCGCAGGTTTTCGGCCCATTGCTGTTCCAGATGGATGAGCGCCCACTGGCGGCGGCAGAAGCAGAAATGCTGGATGCCGGACATCTGCAGATCACGGTCGGGGTCCATCAGGTCAGCCTCTGGCAGGTGACGCCGGCGGGCAGATCGGCGTCAACGGTCACCCGGTAGTCGCTGTACTTGCGGGGGACGGTCACGCCCTCCACACACTGGACATGGACCGCGTCAAACAGCTTGTAGGCGGGGGCGTTGCCCAGCTCGGAATCATGCCGGAAAACGATCAGCTCGCGCACGGCCATTTTGCCGCGTGCCGCGCTGTGGTCGTTTTCGAACATATTCAGGATCGCTTCCCACAGGAGCTGCAGATCCTCCTCCGAAAAGCCGGTGACCTTGCGGGCCAGGTTGGCCGAGACGAAGCCCTCTGCGCGGTACAGGCCGTAGGGGACGATGTACTTGCGGCCCATCTCGGTGTCCTTCTTCTCCGCGTCCGATTCGGTGGTGATGGCGATGCGGGTGATGGTGATCTCCTGGGGCAGGATGGGGTCGATGCTGCGGGCAAAGCCCAGCTGCACCGGGCCCCGCACCTGGCCGCAGTTCAGCGCGCCTTTGACAAAGGTGGTCATCACCGCGCCGAAGGTGCGGATGTCATAAAAGTTCCGGCACATGAAATCGCGGATCTTGCCGTCCAGAGCGGGGTCATCCTTTTTGGCGGCCTTCAGGTCCTTGTCCACGCCCAGGTAGTGCAGGGCTTCGGCGTCGCTGCGCTGGAGGGGCACCTGGTCTTTGATGTAGATGCGGTAGCCGTCGGCGTCCTCTTTGGCGTCCTCGATATAGTTGCGGATCTTCCGCTTGAGGCAGACGTCCGTCACCAGGCCGCAGCCGGTCTCGGGGTCCACGCGGGGCATATTGCCGGCGTCGGGGTCGCCGTTGGGGTTGCCGTTTTCCACATCGAACAGGATGACAAAATCGTAGCGGTTCTTGATGGCTTCGGACATGATTACTTTTCCTCCTTTTTGGCGTAGCGGTTCTGGGTCTCGTGGTAGTATCCGATCTGGAAGGCGCTCTGCTCGTCCAGGGTCATCCGGGCGGGCAGGGTCTGGGTGATGCGGCTGTGCAGTTCGGCAAGCCGTTTTTCATAGTAGTCGGCCAGCCCGCCATCCAGTTTGTTCAAATGCTTTTGCGCGAGATTGATGAGGGTCGGGAACACAAGGGCCGGGGTGGCCGACGCCGCGTTGAAATAGCGGCTCTTGATGGTGGTGTTGATACCAGGGCTGGCGCTCCGCTGGATCGCCTCCAGCACTGAAAACAGCCGGCCCAGCACATAGGGCAGATAGGTGCTCTGATCGTTCAGTTTCATGTCCATGACCTCCTTGAGTTGTTCGTCGCGGGAATTGCGGCTGTAATAGGCTTTGAGGATGGCCGCCTGGCCCCAGGTGATGTCCTGCTGGGCGCGGATGCGCAGCTGGACGCCGTTCAGCAGGGTGGCGGGGTAGGGGGCGTTGTTCAGGACCGCCAGCAGCAGGTCGCCTGCCAGGCGCTGGGCCGGCTCGGGGGCCCTGGAGCCGGGGGCGGGTTTGCGGACCGTTTCAAGGGCCATGCGCCAGATGGTCAGCAGCGTGTTCCGGGCGTACGTGGGGCGGACGATGTTCAGCCGCTCGTAATGGTGGGAGAGGTTTTTCGCCAGATCGCCGAAGCTGTTCTGCCAGAAAAAGCGCACCGACAGGCGGGCGGCATTGGGGGCAAGCCCCAAAATGTAGAACCGGGTGCCGGGATCGAGGCGGCTGCCATCCCAATCGACAGGCGTCCCGCTGGACAGCTGCTTGAGCACGTTGAAAAGATCGGCTTCCTGATAGGCGGCGCTTTCCTCTGCCCCGCCGCCGAACAGGGCAAACATGGCGCAGTCCTGATAAGCGCTGTCGGAGCCGTCGGCCCAGAACACGATGGTGGTGTCTCCCACCCGGCAGACGTGGTTCCGGTCGGCCAGCAGGGTGTTGAGCGCGGTGGTATACGCAAAAGCGGCGTATTCGCTGGTGGGCGCATTGCTGCCCTGTTCATGCTCGTAAGAGCAGAATGCCGGCCCGTTGAAGGAAACCAGCGCCGCGCCGGTGGGCTGGGCCCCGGCGACCCCCTTGATGTTGGGGTGCAGCCGGGCAAGGGGCGCGTGGCGGCCGGTCACCAGGCAGAGGATATCCTCTGCGCCGTCGGAACTGCCTGCGTCGTAATGGTTTTGCCAGGCGTTGCGGACGGCGGGGTCCTCCGCAGCCGGGTGCCCGCCGTAATAGAAGGTCAGGTTGCCGCCCTTCATCAAATCGTCCCAGTCCTCCTGCAGCAGGGGGCAGGCGGATGCCTGAGCGGGGTCCCAGCGCGCAAAAAAGCGGACGATGGCTTGGGCCGCCGGGGAGGCGGCATCCTGCAAAAGCTCGGTGTGCAGGGCCTTTGCAGCGGCAAAGCAGCCGGCGGTGCGCTCCGGTTTGCCCTTGCTGTCTGCGCCCAGCAGGTAGCCGCTGTTGTCGCACAGGAAGTTGGCCGCAACGGCGACGCTTCGCTTCACCTGTGCGGGCAGCAGGAGCTCGCGGGGGGCCAGGGCCTTCTTTTTGCCGCGGGTGACTTCCTGCTGCAAATGGAGCAGCTGGACAAGGTTGCCTTCCGCATCCAGATCCAGCCCGTAGGCCACTTTGACCTGGCTCCATCCGGGGCGGCCGATTTTACCCTGTTTCAGCAGATCTTCATAACAATGGGTCAATGCCTGCAGGATCATCGGAACACCTCACAATTCCGGACGTCGAGGACGCCGTTTTCCAGCCTGGCACGGAAATAGGTGGGCGTAATGTTTTGCGGGTCGGTGTAATCGAAGTCGTACAGCATCAAGCCGAGGTCTCTGGTCTCTTTGATGGCTTCGATCGGCCCGCCCGGCCAGCGGCGGAACGAAGCGGGAAACTCCTTGCAGCCCAGATAGGGCGTCGTAAAACACTGCCCTTTTTCCATCCGCCGCGTCACAATATCCTGGAACTTGCCGGGGTTGTCCGACGGCGCGGCCTTGCTGGTCATCTCAAAGTGGGCCTCGATGACGTAGTGTACATCCTGCAGCAGCAGCGAAGAACGCTGCACGATCTCCTGGGGCGTGGCGAGGTACAGTTCCTGCCGCCCGCCCTGCGCGGCCTGCCGGACATTGCGGGCGGAGATCTTGCTTAAAACCTCGTTTCGGCGTATACTGGTAAAAGAAATTGGGTTCATGACATGGATGCGATCAATGCGCCAGCGCAGCCCGGGATGAAAATAGACAGCTTCCACCATGCCCCGCGCCGCAGAGGGCGTGGGGACATCATAGGACACCTTTTCCACTTTCAATTCCGGCCTGCTGAACAGGGCGTAAGGCCCCCAGACCTCCAGTTGGATCACAACTTACATCTCCTTTCAATTGCATGTAATTTGTAAGTATAATTTACACCGGGAAAAGAATCCTGTCAAGACAAACGGACGAAAAACAAAGAGAAATACAAAAGATCGTAGGATTGCCCAAATTTGTCATAAGTTTTTTGTAGGACATTGCGGAACGATGGGCAGCCGGTTTGCTTTTTGAAAAAAATCGGATATAATACAAATGTCAGCCTACTTGCCCCATGCGGGGGGAGTGCTGTGGATAGAAAAAATTGGATGTACTTTGTAGAAAAGCGGCGGCAAGAGGAGCGACCTCTTGCCGCCCTTTTCGTGGCGTTTCAGATCAAAAGAGCGTTGCCGGTGTCCACTTCCAGAGAAAGGCCGGTGTTTCGGTCGTACAGGGAAGGATCGGTCAGACGATAGGAAGCGCCGTCCAGGAGCTCCGCCGCACCGGCGTCCAAAAGCGCCTGCAGGTGGCTGGGATAAATTTGGACGGCATACTGGCCCAATTTGCGGTAAAGCGCCCGGCTGGGCCGCCCGGCCTGCAGCTGGGCGATGAGGGGCTGGCTCTCTTGCAGGGAGAGATAGAGGGTGACGGTGGGGGAGTCGATCAGGTGAAACTGCTCCGCCACGGTGGCAAACGGGAGGGCACAGCCCTGGTAACCGCGGCGGAAGGCGTCCAGGATCCCCTTTTGATCCAGGGCGTCATCGCCCTTCAGGGTGCGGTAAAAGGAAAAATAGGCTTCGATGGCCTGCGGGCTGGCCGGATCGGCAAAGTGCGACAGCACATTGCGGGTGGAATCCACATTGGGCCGGATCATGGCCGGGGCGCGCTGGCCTTCCAGACGAAAAATGGTGACCAGGCTTTCGGCGGCAGGACGGAGCCCTTCCCGGTTGCAGCGGCCCGCCGTCTGCAAAATGGAATCGAGGCCGGCTTCTTCCCGCCAGGCGGCAGGAAAATCCACGTCCACGCCTGCTTCGATCAAAGAGGTGGAGACCACCCGGCAGGGTTTGCCGTCCAGCAGGCGGGCGCGGATCTCGTTCAGGAGGCGCTTGCGGTCGGCAGGGCAGAGCAGGGTGGTCAGGCAATAACGCCCCTCCGCTTCCAGCATGGCATAGAGCTTTTGCGCTGTGGAGCGGCGATTGACCACACACAGGGTCTGCGGCTGGGCATTCAGCCGGCTGGCAAGCGCTTCTTCGGACAAGGCGCCGGCCTGGCACAGGGTGGTGCGGTGGAAAAAGTCGTAGAGGGACTGGGTGTCCGGGCAGAGCTCCTGCATCGAGAGGCGGGGCGCCAGCTGCGCGAACAGAGGCTGCAGGGCCGGCTGCGTGGCGGTGCAGAGCACAGCGGTGACACGGTAGGACTGCACCAGCTGCCCGATGGCTTCCACACAGGGCAGCAGAGAGTGGATGGGCAGGGTCTGAGCTTCATCGAAAATCACAACGCTGTTGGCAATGTTGTGCAGCTTGCGGCAGCGGGACGGCCGGTTGCTGTAGAGGGACTCAAAAAACTGCACCGCTGTGGTGACGATCACAGGCGCATCCCAATTCTCTGTTGCAAGGGATTTGCGGTAAAGCGCGGCATCGACCGCATCGTCGCTGGCAAAATAGTCCGCGCCGGAGTGGTGTTCAAGGACGTTTTCATCCCCCAGGATGCTCCGAAAGGTATCGGCGGTCTGGTCGATGATGGACGTGTAGGGGATCACATAAATGACTCGGGACAGGTTGTGAGCTACGGCGTGGGCAAGGGCAAAAGCCAGAGAGGAAACGGTTTTGCCGCCGCCGGTGGGGACCGTCAGGGTATAAAGGCCGGCGGGCCGTTCCCGACCGGCATCAAGGCAGCGCTGCAGGATCTCACAGCGCTTGCGGTTCAGCGCGTTGGAAGGCGTCAGCCAGGGGGCAATGTGCTGCCGCAGCTTCTGAAACAGGTCGGAGAGGGGCGCATACCCGCCGCGCGGCGCAGGCTCTTCCCGCATAAAGGCTTCGGTATCCAAAAAGTCGGCGTCTACCAGGCAGGAATAGAGCATTCGGGTGTAAAAGGCTTCGCTGAGATTGTCGGGCGCGATCTGCGCCGGGCGCTTTGCGCTTGAAAGGCTGGGCTGGACCTCCCGGGACCAGGCTTCGCAGGGCTCGACGGCTTTTTTGAGCCGTCCGAATAAGGTCGGCCTCTCGCTGCGGTCGGTGGAAGAACCGCCATCCGGCAGGCCGCTGTGGTGGCCGGCAATGGCGAAGGCCGCTTCCGGCTGCCGCAGGCGGAACGCTTCCTGCGCACCGGCGGTGGAATGGTCCACCGTACAGCTGCTGCCCTGCAGCCGACTTTGAAAGGCCTCGCTGTATTTGCCGATGTCGTGGAGCATCCCGGCCAGGCGGGCCTGCTCGTCGCCCCCAAAAGGGAGAGCAAACTGCCCGGCGAGGGCCGCGGTGCCCTCCAGGTGCTCCAGCACCGTCTGCACGCGGCTCTTATCCTCGGACAGATGTGCAAGAAAGGCGGTTGAATGTTGGCTTTGCACGATGATTTTCACCCTTTCTGATAAATTGGGAAGGAACAGGAGCTTTGCTAGGGTGTATCTGAGAAGTCAAAAATGCTGAACCATTCGCCAGAAAAGTGCAGATGCAAGGCGCATGAGCGCCGCACTCCTTTGTGGAATGCAAGCGAATGCAACGCAGCAGATGCGCCTTTCTGGTAGAATGGGACAGCGTTGAGGAGTTTTCAGATACGCCCTAAATATAGGATAACACTTTAAAAGGGCTATAAAAAGGACTTTCATAAAAAATCGAATGAAAAGACGGCGAGATGTACGCAGAATGCCAACTAAAATGATACACCCTGGGGGTTTAGTCGGCCGCCGGCAGCGCCATGGCGCCGGCCAGCTCCGTCTGGATGATCCGGCGCAGATCCTGCGCCGCGGGCGGCAGGGTGCGGGCAGCGTGGCAGGCCAGCAGTAGATAGAGGGGCCTTGGAGGGTCGAAGGCTGCGCAGCGGTCGTGGCGGGCGCGCTCCAGCAGGTGCAGCGGCAGGACGGCGTCGGTCAAGCCGAGGTTGGCAAGCCGCTGCAGCAAAGGGAAGCCTGCCTCGCAGGCAGCGGGCGGCAGAGTGCCGGGCTGCCGGGCAAGTGCCGCCTCCTGCTCTGCGCGAAGGGTGGAGCCTTTCTCGGCCAAAAGCTGCGGCCGCGGCAGAAAGCAAGCCGGCAAAGGGTCTCCGGCCTGCCACCCGGCAGGGGCGCCGTCGGGGTCGAAACAGTAGACCAGCTCGGTGACGTCGAGGACGTCACACTGCAAAAGAGGATGGGTGCTGGCGGCGGAGAGCAGGACGCCGAAGTCAGCGGAGGAATTGCCGAGAGCCTCCAGCGTCTGCGCTTGATCCTGCTCGGCGATCACAAAAGAGAGCTCCGGATGGAGCCTGCGAAATGCGGGCTCCACTTTTTTGCGCAGAAGACCCGAAAACATGGGGTCGCAGCTGAGATAGAGCCGCCCGCCCCGGCCGTCGTGATAGGCCTTGGCCCGGGCGAACATCTCCCGCTCGATGTGCAGGATGTTGCGCGCGCCGTTGACGAACACAGCACCCGCCGCGGTAGGCCGCAGGCGGTTGTGTTCCCGCGAAAAGAGCGGCATCCCGACGGTCTCCTCTACCCCGCGCAGATAGCGGGAGAGGGCGGACTGGGCAAGAAAAAAGCGCTCCGCCGCGCCGGAGAGGCTCTTTTCCTCCACGATGGCGGTCAGATACTCCATCACCTTGCTGTCAAGGCTCAGCTCCTGTGCCGCTCCGCGGGTGGGACCCGCTGCGCCGGCTTTGCCTTCCGGATGGCCGGCTGCGGTTTCAGGGGCGGCGGCTTCCTCCCGGAGCTGGCGCACAAAGGGGGTGTCTGCCGCCTGGTAGCGCGGATCGGTCAGGCGTTCCTCGACCAGAAGGGCCGTCAGATAGCGTTCCGCCTGGGTGAGGGTATGCCCCAGCGGGTAGCGCAGATGGAGCGTCTGCTGGACCGGCGGGTCCAGGGGGCGGTAGACCAGTTCATCGCAGGGAAAAACATGCACCCGGCTGACGAGCCCCACGCCGACGCCCTGGTGCAGCATGGAATCGACCAGCAGGACGTCGTCCGATTCAAATGCGACGACCGGCTGGAAGCCGGCTGCCTGAAACAGGCTGTCCGCCAGGATGCGGATGCTGTGGCGGGGGCCCTGCAGGACAAAAGGGGTGTCCCGCAGATCCTGCAGGTGGATGGCATCTTGTTTGGCCAGCGGGTGGGCCGCCGGCAGAGAGACCAAAAGCTCTTCGTAGGCGACGGGGACATCCGCCGTCCCGGGGCTGGACGGCCCCGCGCCCAGGGCAAGGTCAATCTGCCCCCGGGCAATGGCCCGGGGCTGCTCGGCTGCATACAGCTCGGTCAGGCTGAGGGCGACATCGGGATAGCGGCGGGAAAAAGGGCGGTAGATCTTGCTGTATATGATCGCGCCGCGGTTGGGCGCGGTGGCCAGACGGATCTGGCGGCTGCGGCCCGTGACCTCTTTCATGGTCAGCAGCATCCGGCTCTGCTCATCCAGGATACGCTGAGCCGCGTCGATCACATCCCGGCCGACCGCGGTGGGATAAAGCCGCCGCCCATAGCGCAGAAAAAGGGGAGAGCCAAAGTTTCGCTCGCATTCCACAAAGGAGTGCGGCGCTCATGCGCCTTGCATCTGCACCTTTCTGGCGAATTGTTCAGCATTTTTGACTTCTCAGATACACCCTAGCACTTTTGCATCAGTATAGCACGGCCGGAGCAAAGGCGCAACGATATGTGACGAAAATGTTATGAAACGCACGACTTTTTGTGTATCGAAAACCGATGCGCGGCGCGTTATAATCGGGACACAAGGTCAAAAACCCCCCGCAAAGCGGCAGCAAGGGGGGAGGAAAGGGGACTATTGCTGTGATGCTTTTGGCAACAAAATATCTTCTGCCGCCACAGTGCGGGAAATGACCGGTGCAGATGCTCTGCGCCGCGAGATCCTCGCCCTGATCCGGCCGCCGCAGATCGGGCCGGGGCATATCCTGCTCCGGCCCGAAACGCAGCAGCCGCAGACCCGGCAGCTGCAGCAGGCCATCGACGCTTTGAGCGCAGCCGGCGGCGGCGTGCTGGAGCTGGCGGCGGGCTGTTACCGCACCGGTGCACTCCATCTAAAAAGCGGTGTGGAGCTGCGACTGGGCTCGCCCGACACCCTGGTGCAGTTCATCGCCGGCGACCCGGAAGAACAGTATCCCGTGGTGTTTTCCCACTGGGAAGCCACCCCCTGCTACAATTACAGCGCCCTGCTCTACGCCTGCGATGCGGCGGACATTGCGGTCACCGGGTCCGGCGTGCTGGACGGCGGAGCCGATGCCTCCCACTGGTGGGACTGGCACCATCAGGTGGAAGAGGCCTGGTCGGAGGACCGGCCCGACCTGCAGGCGGCGGCCCGCACGGCTCTGCGCAGGATGAACGAAGAGGGCGTCCCGGTCGGGCAGCGGGTGTTTGGCAAGGGCTGCTGGCTGCGGCCCAATTTTGTCCAATTCATCCGGTGCGAGCGGGTGCTGATCCGGGGGGTGACCTTCCGGAACAGTCCCATGTGGCAGCTCAACCCGGTCCAATGCCGCAGCGTTACGGTGGACGGGGTCACTCTGTCCAGCCATGGGCCCAACAACGACGGCTGCGACCCCGAAAGCTGCCAGGGGGTCTGGATCCGGAACTGCCGTTTCGACACCGGCGACGACTGCATCAGCCTCAAGTCGGGCCGCGACCGGGACGGCCGGGAAGCCGATCTGCCCTGCACCGACATCCTGATCGAAAACAACGATTTTGCAGACGGCCACGGCGGCATCGCACTGGGCAGCGAGATGAGCGGCGGGATCCTGCGGGTCCTGGCGGATAACAACCGCTTTTCCAGCCCCAACCTGACCTACGCGCTCCGGCTCAAGACGAACGCCCGGCGGGGCGGCCGGGTGGAGCAGATCGTTCTGCGCAACAGCGTGATGGAGCACGTCCACGGGGCAGCCGTTCACGGCACCATGCTCTATGAGGACGGCCGCAGCGGCGACTTTCTCCCGCTCTTCCGCGACATTACCGTTGAAAACATCCGGGCGTCCGGCGGGGATTACGGGATCTTTCTGGAATCCTTTCCGGAGGTGCCCATCCGGGGCCTGGTGCTGCACAACATCGTCATCGACGGCGTCCGCCGCCCGCTGCACGGCAGGAACTGGCAGGACGCGGTGGTCGAACAGGTCGTCATCAACGGCAAATCCTATCCCCGCCCCGATGGGGTGCGGATTCTGGGGGCGCCCAGCCCCGGCGCCGTAGTCGAGGCCAGGGCGTGCAGCTGTGTGGCGGACAGCCCGTTCCTTTTCCAATGGGAGTGCTCCTCCGATGGACAGCACTGGACCGGCTGCGGCACGGGTCCGCGGTTGGTCACGCCTTCGGTCCAATGGCTGCGCCTCTGGGCCGAGCATCCGCCCGGATGCCGGGTGTGCAGCCGCCCCTATCGCGTCCTGCCTGCCCGGGCGGAAGGCGCAGCCGCCCGGCTGTATTGCCGTGGTATGCTGCCCGCCCCCGTGCTGGATCATGCCCAGCAGCCGGTGACGCGCGCCGAGCTGGCCCGAATGCTCCTGCCCCTGGCCGACCCGGACCAGACCGGGCCGCGCCCGGCCGATTGCGATGAGACCGCCGCCTGCCTGGCTTCGGCCAACGGCTTTCTGCCCCTGGAGGGAGGGCGTTTTTGTCCAGAGCAGACCGTCACCCGCCAGGAAATGGCGACGGTAGCCATGCAGGCCTGCGGGGTCAATTACCGCAACGCCTCCACCACCATGCCGCTTTGCGCCGATGTGGCGGAGGTGCCCGCCAACTACGGCACCAACATTGCCCGCGCGCTTTATTTTGGTTTTATGTCTCTGGATGAGCGGGGGCGCTTTGGCCCCGGGCAGCCGGTGACCCGAAAGGACGCCGCAGAGATCCTGGACCGTGTGGCCGACTTTGCCGGCCTGTAATCTTCAAACGAGGTGAAAACAATGCCGGAACGCTTGACCATCCAAATCAACGACCATGACAACGTCGCCGTCGCGGTGCACGATCTGCCCGCAGGTACCAAACTGGAGGGCGGCCTCGTCACCCGGGACCCCATCCCCCAGGCCCACAAGATCGCCCTGCGGGACATCCCCGCCGGCGGCGAGATCGTCCGCTACGGGGTGGTGCTGGGCTACGCCAAAGCAGATATTCCCGCCGGCAGCTGGATCAACGAGCATATGCTCGACCTGCCCGAAAGCCCGGCCCTGACCGATATGCCCTGGGGCACCCGCATCAAGGCGGCGGAGGAACTGCCCGCCCCCACCCGCACCACCTGGCTGGGCTACCGCAACAAGGTGGGCCCTGCCGGCACCCGCAACCTGCTGGGGATCGTCACCACCGTCCAGTGCGCCGCCGGCGTGCTGAAAGTGGCGGTGGAGCGGATCAAAAAAGAGCTGCTGCCGAAATACCCCCATGTGGACGGCGTGGTGGCCGTCACCCATCCCTACGGCTGCGGGGTTGCCATCAACGCGCCGCTGGCGTATCTGTCCATCCGTGCGGTGAGCAACCTGATCCGGCACCCCAACTTTGGGGGCGAGATCATGGTGGTGGGCCTCGGGTGCGAAAAGCTGACCTATGACCGGGTGCTGCCCCCCGAGGACATCACCCCCGAAAACGTCCTGACCCTGCAGGATTACGCCGGCCACGACGCCATGATGCAGGCTATCCTGGACATGGCCGACCGCAAACTGCAAAGGCTTGACCGGCGCCGCAGGGAAGAGCTGCCCCTCAGCGAACTGCTGATCGGGATGCAGTGCGGCGGGTCGGACGCCTTCAGCGGCATCACCGCCAACCCCAGCGCCGGCTATGCCGCCGATATGCTGGTGCGGGGCGGCGCGACGGTGCTGTTCAGCGAGGTGACCGAAGTGCGGGACGGCGTGCACATGCTGGCCGCCCGCTGCGTCAGCGCCGGGGTGCGGGACAAGCTGGCCGCCGAAATGAAATGGTACGACGACTATCTGGCCGCCGGCGGTGTCGACCGGGACGCCAACCCCACCCCGGGCAACAAAAAAGGCGGCCTTGCCAACATTGTGGAAAAGGCGATGGGCTCCATCGCCAAGAGCGGCACTTCGCCCATCGTAGAGGTCTTTTCCCCGGCGGAAAAGCCCGCCAAACACGGCCTGATCTTTGCCGCCACCCCCGCCAGCGACATCGTCTGCGGGCCCAGCCAGCTGGCCAGCGGCATTGGCCTGCAGGTGTTCATGACCGGCCGGGGCACTCCCTACGGGCTGGATGTCGCCCCCGTCATCAAGGTGTGCAGCCGCACCGAGATGAAGGAACACTGGTTCGACTTGATCGACATCTCGGCCGGGCAGGTGGCCACCGGCGAAAAGACCATCGCCGACGTCGGCCAGGAGATCTTTGACATGATCCTGGACGTCGCCAGCGGCATCCGCCAGCCCTACAGCGACCAGTACGGCTTCCACAACGACCTTTGCATCTTTAACCCCGCGCCCATCACCTGAGCCGGGGCCATTCATAAAAGCATCAAAATACCCTATAACAAAGCAACAGGAGGAGCTGCCATGAGCAAACCGATCACCCGTCACCAGTTCCTGAAAGCTGCCAGCGCTGCCGGTGCGGCCGGCCTGCTGGCCGCCTGCGGAGGCAGCGGCACCTCGACCACCGCAGCCTCGTCGGCCGCTGTTTCCACCAAGCCCGCCGACGGCGAAGTGTCCCTGAGCATGAGCTGGTGGGGCGGCGAGTCCCGCCACGAGGCCTACCAGAAAGCCATCGCCGCTTTTATGGAGGAGAACCCTTCCATTACCGTCAGCCCTACGTTTGCCGCCTGGTCCGGCTGGGAAAACACCATGTCCACCAAATTCGTCGGCGGCGTGGCGGAAGATGTCTGCCAGATCAACTGGAACTGGATGTACAAATATTCGGGTCAGGGCCAGGTATTTACCGACCTGCGCGAATACAGCGATTACATCGACTTCTCCCAGTGGGATCAGAGCGCCATTGACCTCTGTTTTGTAGCTGACTCCCAACAGGCGGTGCCCACCTCAATGACCGGGCGCATTTTCTACTGGAACATGACGACTTTCCGCAAAGCAGGTTTGGAGGACTATCCAAGTCCGGCCTTGCTTACGCCGAGGCCGCCAGGGCCATCGATCCGCTGGTGGAGGAGTCGAATGCCCGAGTCATGGATTTCTGCGCATTCCAGCTGGACCCCCTGTTTGAAGATGACACCCTGAAAGCAGAGGGCACCGGCGTCTACCAGCAGGTGTTCGATACGATGGACTACGACAACGCGCCCAGCAGCGACCTGGTCGAGCTGCTGCTTGACGGTATGCAGGCCGCCGGCTATACTGTTTGATGAAAATGCCATTGGTCAGGAAGGAGAATCTCACGATGAAAATTGGTTTTATTGGTCTCGGCATCATGGGCAAGCCCATGGCAAAAAATCTGCTCAAGGCTGGATATACGGATCTGCTGGTCAACAACCGCAGCCAGGCTCCCATCCAGGAGCTGGAGGCCGCCGGCGCCCGGGGTGCGAGCCAGGCTGAGATCGGCGAAAGCTGCGACGTGGTCATCACCATGCTGCCCAACAGCCCCCAGGTCAAGGAGGTCATGCTGGGCGATGCCAACAACGGCGTTGCGTCCCACATGAAGCCGGGCGGCATCTTCATCGACTGCAGCTCGATCAACCCGGTCGCCTCCAAGGAGATCGCCGCCGCCCTGGCCGAGAAAGGGGTCGAGATGCTGGACGCCCCCGTCTCGGGCGGCGAGCCCAAAGCCATCGACGGCACCCTGTCCTTCATGGTGGGCGGCAAACAGGAGATCTTCGACCAATGCAAGGACATCCTCTCCGCCATGGGGGCCTCGGTGGTCCGCTGCGGCGAGGTGGGCGCCGGCAACACCACCAAGCTGGCTAACCAGATCATCGTGGCCTGCAACATCCAGGCTCTGGCCGAGGCCCTGACCCTGGCCCAGAAAGCGGGTGTAGACCCGGCTTCGGTCTTTGCCGCCATCAAGGGCGGCCTGGCCGGCTCCACGGTCATGAACGCCAAGGCCCCCATGATGATCGAAGGCAACGATAAGCCCGGCTTCAAGATCGACCTGCACATCAAGGATTTGAACAACGTCCTCGACTGTGCCCACGCCGTGGGCGCGCCGGTGCCTATGACCGCCGAGGTGCAGGAGATCCTGCAGTGGCTGCACAACCGCGGCGAGGGCCAGAAGGACCACAGCGCCATTGCCCACTACTATGAGTACCTGACCGGCATCGAGATCGGCCGCTGAGCGGCGCGACCGAGGAGGACAAAACAATGCAGACCGATTTTATGAAAGGCGTCGTGGTCCCCATCCTGACCGTCATTGACGATAACGAGCGGATCGACGAGGCCGGCCAGCGCGCCCAGGTGGACTATGTCATTGAAGGCGGGGTCAGCGGCATTCTGGCGTTTGGTTCCAACGGCGAGTTCTACATGGTGGAAGAGGACGAAATGGAGCGCGGCCTTAAGATCATGGTGGATCAGGCCGCCGGCCGGGTGCCGGTCTACTTTGGCATCGGCGCCATCAGCACCCGAAAGTGCTGCCGCCTGGCCCGTATGGCCGTCCAGAACGGCGCGGCCGCCGTCAGCGTCCTGCAGCCCATATTCCTCAAACCCACCTACGACGAGCTGTACAACCACTTTAAGACCATCGCTGAAAGCGTCCCCGAAACGCCGGTGCTGCTCTACAACAACCCCGGCCGGGTGGGCTACACCCTCAGCGCCCGGCTGGTGGACGAGCTGGCCCACAACGTGCCCAACATCGTGGGCATGAAGGATACCAGCGGCGACATCACCCAGACGGCGGAGTTCATCCGCCGCACCCGGGACGTGGGCTTCAAGGTCTTTGGCGGCAAAGACACCCTGCTGTACGCCAGCCTCTGCCACGGGGCGGTGGGCGGCGTCTGCACCGCGGCCAACTTCATGCCCGAGCTGATCACCGACGTTTACAACAAGTACGCCGCCGGCGACCTGGCCGGCAGCCTGGAGGCCCAGTTCAAGCTCGACCCGGTGCGGCTGTCGATGGACGCGGCCAGCTTCCCGGTCGCCGCCAAAGATATGGCTGCACTGCGGGGCCGCAAGGTGGGCGTGCCCTACCTGCCCACCCTGCCCACCCCCGAAGGGCCCGCACGCCAGGGCTTTCTCAAAACCATGACCGAAGCGGGCCTGCTGTAACAAAAAGGAGTCGAGCTGTATGGATCAGAAGCTGCGTCAGGACGCGGATGCCATCATCCGCGCCGCCATTGCCGCCGTCCTGCCCGACGAGGCGGTCCGCCGTGCGCTGAAGGGCCGGCATTTTCCCGGGCGGGTGCTGCTGGTGGCGGCCGGCAAAGCCGCCTGGCAGATGGCCCGGGCGGCGGTGGAGGCCCTGGGCCCGGTGGACGCCGGGGTGGTGGTGACGAAATACGGCCACGTGCAGGGGCAACTGCCCGGCGTCGCCTGCTATGAGGCGGGGCACCCGGTGCCGGACGAAAATTCCTTCCGGGCCACCCAGGCCGCGCTGGACCTGGTGGCCGGGGCCAAAGATACGGACACCGTCCTCTTTCTGCTGTCGGGCGGGGGCAGCGCCCTGTTTGAAAAGCCCCTCATCCCCGGCGGGGAGCTGCAGGACATCACCCAGCAGCTGCTGGCCTGCGGGGCAGACATCGTCGAGATGAATACCATCCGCAAGCGTCTGTCGGCGGTCAAGGGCGGGCGGTTCGCCCTGGCCTGCGCCCCGGCGCGGGTCTACAGCATCGTGCTCAGCGACATTTTGGGCGACCCTCTGGATATGATTGCTTCGGGGCCTGCCGTTCCCGACCGCTCCACCTGCGCCCAGGCCCAGGCCATCGCCGAAACGTACGGCCTCCGCCTGTCCGGGGCGGCCCGCGCCTGCCTGCAGCAGGAGACTCCCAAAGCGCTGGACAACGTCGAGACCCACATCACCGGCAGCGTCCGGGAACTGTGCGCTGCGGCCGCCGCAGCCTGCGGGCAGCTGGGCTACCAACCCGTCCTGCTGACCGACCACCTGGACTGCGAGGCCCGGGAGGCCGGCCGCTTTCTGGCAGACATCGCCCGCACCCACGCCGGCCGGGGCCAAGCGACCGCCTATCTGGCCGGGGGCGAGACGGTGGTCCGCCTGACCGGCCATGGTCTGGGCGGGCGCAATCAGGAGCTGGCCCTGGCGGCCGCTCCGGGCCTGGCGGGGCTGCCGGCCGCGGTGTTCAGCGTGGGCTCGGACGGCACCGACGGCCCCACCGACGCCGCCGGCGGCTATGTGGACGGGGATACCGCAGCGGCTCTGGCTGCCAGAGGGCTGGACGCCGGCGCCGTCCTGGCCGACAACGACGCTTACCACGCCTTGCAGGCCGTGGACGGCTTGATCGTCACCGGCCCCACCGGCACCAACGTCAACGATGTGGCGGTTGTTCTGGTGCGCTGAACTTATCCAAAACGGGCGGCCCGGGTCCTGAACCGTCCGCCCAGGCGTATTGCTTTTCGACGCGCTCAACACGCCGGATCGAGCGATTCGGCGTGTTTTCTTTTTCTTCAAGCTTCAAGATGCCTGCTTTTCACCGGCGGTACAGCATCCGGTAAAAAAGCTTTACTTGAGCGGCGTTTTTTGCTATGCTTAAGATAAAGAACGGCCGCACCCATGCGGCTGGAATGTGAGGAGGTCAACCAATTATGAAGCGATCTTTTTACCGTGTGCTGTGCTGCCTGACGCTGCTGCTGGCAAGCTGCGCGCTGCTGGCGGTGGGGGCGAGTGCGGCGGACCCCGTGCGCGATTTTGACTTTGCGCGGTATGCCAGCGACAACCCGGACCTGATGCGGGCCTACGGGCCGGAACTCTATCAGGACGAGCTCTACCAGCATTACCTGCATTATGGCGCAAGCGAGGGGCGGGCAGCCTATTCGCTGCGGACGGGCCAGCCCTTTGTACTGGAGGCGGACGCCCAGCAGGCCTACCAAAACCAGCTGCAGCTCACCAGCGCCCAGGCGCGGCTGGGCAATGCGGCGCTCACGCCCGACCGCAGCTGGCCGGAACCGCTGCTGAATCTGGCGGATCAGGTGCTGGCTCAGGTGGGCGGCTCCACCCCTTATGAGACCCTGCGGGGCTGCTACGACTGGCTGGTCCAAAACTGTTCCTATGGATATGAAAGAGCGGATTTGGATGGGGGCGGCCGAATTGCGGAGGACGCCTATTCCATTTTGACGAACCGCGTCGGCGTGTGCGACAACTATTCGGCGGCCTTTGCGGTGATGGCCCGGATGCTGGGCTTTGACGCGCGGCTGCAAAGCGGCCAGACCCACCGGGCTGCAGGCGGCTACACCGGCCACGCCTGGTGCGTCATCAACATCCACGGAGTGGACTATGTGTTCGATCCCCAGGTGGAGGACAACATTGCGGCGGGGGGCGCCATCCGGTATCTGCGCTTCTGCAAGACCTACGAGGAAGTGCCGGACAAGTACATCCGCTATGCCGACGACGTGGTGCAGGACAGCATCATGGCGGGGGGCGACGCGGGCCCTGCTTACGCCTTTGGGCAGGGCGGCAGCTACTTTGCCGCTGTGAACCAGGCCCGCGCCGAGGCGGGCGTTGCGCCGCTGACGTGGGACGCTGACCTTGCCCGGGCCGCTTTGCGCATCGCCATGGGCGAGGACAGCGACGCCGTTCTGGATGAACTGGAGAGCCGGACCGGCAAGAGCTGCGCGCTTTACAGCAGCTACGGTATGTACCCGCTGCCCAGTTGGGGGCCCAATCTGGAGAGCTTCCGCAGGAGCGCGGGCATCAGCCTCTACGGAGCCAGTATGTGTATGCTGTACAGCATGGAATGACCCTGCCGGGGGCGTCTGCAAGTGATGCGGAGGTTCCCGCTTGGCCCCGCCCCTCGATGGGGCGGGGTTTTTGCATTGCACCAAAGCAAAACTTAAAGTTGTTTTTGATCTATATATTGACAACTCGGACCTTCTGCGTTACCATATAGATAAAGATTCAACATCACTGTCAGGAAGGTGACCTCCATGGAAGGCCGCAGAGCTGGAAAGCCTCACACCGAGCGCATCTACGTCAAAGTGACGTCGGAGTTTGACACCACCGGTTCCATGGTGCCCCTGTCCATCACCTGGGCGGACGGGCGCACCTTCGCCATCGAGGCGGTGCGGGATTTCCGCCCGGCGGGAGCGGTGGGCAACGACAGGGCAGGGGACTGCTTTACCGTCCTGATCCGGGGGCGGGAACGTCGCCTCTTTTTCGAGCACATCAGCCCGCAGTTCATCGGGCGGGTGGGCCGGTGGTTTGTGGAAAAGACCGTCACCGCGTAAAATTTCGAGAGGGGAGGGAGGCCGCCATGTCCGGCCCACGCACCTATTTTGCCATCGACCTGAAAAGCTACTATGCCTCGGCGGAGTGCGCCGCCCGGGGCCTGGACCCTCTGACCACCAATCTGGTGGTGGCGGACGCCAGCCGCACCGAAAAGACCATCTGCCTGGCGGTGTCGCCCTCCCTGAAAGCGCTGGACATCCCGGGACGGGCGCGGCTGTTCGAGGTGGTGCAGAAGGTGAAAGAGGCCAACGACGCCCGGCTGCGGGCAGCCATCCCCAGCCGCGCCGCTGTGAAAAAGGAGGGCAAGTGGACTCTGTCCGCCCCCAGCTACGACGCCAAGGCCCTGGCGGCGGACCCGTCTTTGGAAATCAGTTACCTGGTGGCCCCGCCCCGGATGGCCTACTACGAGAAGGTCTCCCGTCAAATCTACGGCATCTACCTGAAATATGTGGCTCCCGAGGATATGGTGGTCTACTCCATCGACGAGGTATTCATCGACGCCACGCCCTACCTGGCCTACTACAACATGGCCCCTCACGACCTGGCCAAAACCATGATCCGGGAGGTGCTGTACACCACCGGCATCACCGCCACGGCGGGTATTGGCTCCAACCTTTACCTGGCCAAGCTGGCCATGGACATCACCGCCAAGCACGCCTCCCCCGACAAGGACGGCGTCCGCATCGCGGAGCTGAACGAGGAATCTTTCCGCTACCTGCTGTGGGACCACAAGCCCCTGACCGACTTTTGGCAGGTGGGCCCCGGCACGGTGCGCCGGCTGGAAAAGCACGGCATCCACACCATGGGGGAGCTGGCCCGTGCCAGCCTCTACGACGAAGATATGCTTTACCGGGAGTTCGGGGTGGACGCGGAAATTTTGATCGACCACGCCTGGGGGCTCGAGCCCTGCGGCATGAAGGAGATCAACGCCTACCAGCCCGAAACGAACAGCATCTGTGAAGGGCAGGTGCTGTCCTGCCCCTACGACTGCAAAAAAACGCGGCTCATCGTCCAGGAGATGACCGACAGCCTGGTCTACCAGCTGATGGATAAGGGCCTTGTCACCGATGGCCTGACCCTGGACATCGGCTACGACCGGGAAAACTGCGACAAGGGCGGCTACCGGGGCCCGGTGCACATTGACCGGTACGGCCGCACCTTGCCCAAACCCGCCCACGGCAGCGTCCGGCTGGAGTCGGCCACCAATCTGGGCAGCCAGCTGCAGGCTGCCACAGCGGCCCTGTTCGACCGCATCGCGGACCCCAAGCTGACGGTGCGCCGCCTGACCCTCACCGCAAACCGCGTGGTGCGGGATGAGGGCATCTTCCAGACCGACTTTTTCACCGACGCCGCCAGGCTGGAAAAAGAAAAAAGCCTCCAGGAGGCCATGCTGGGCCTCAAGAAACGCTTTGGCAAAAACGCGGTGCTCAAGGGCTCCAACTACCTGGAGGGCGCTACCATGCGGGACCGCAACGGGCGGATCGGCGGCCACAAGGCCGAATGAGGGAACTGCTATGGATGATTACAAAAACACCCAAGAAGGCCGCATTGTCAGCCAGAAATACGCCGATATTCTGTATCTGGAACGCCCCGAGCCTTCGGCAAAACATCCCCGTATGAGCGTGGCAAACCGCGCCAAAATTTTCAGCCCCTTTGCGGCTTTGCGGGGCTTCGACGACGAGTTGGCGGAAGAAGGCGCACAGACCCTGCGGGTACCCAAAGCGGAGCTCTCCGAGGAAGAGAAGTCCGCCCTCTCGGCCCGGCTGGCCGGGCTGCGCCGGGGCATGAGCGTCACGGTGCGGTACTTTGTGCCCGACCTGTGCTGTCCGGCCGACCCGCCGGCAGGCCGTTACCGGACCGTGACCGGCGCCGTCCAGGCCATGGACCCGATAGCGAAAACTTTGCGCCTTGCGCTGGAAGGCCAGCCCAAAGGCCCGGGGTTGGAGAAAGAAAAAGCTGTGACGATCCCTTTTGCGGAGATCGAAACGCTGCAGGAGAGCGGGGAGGTAGTATGAAAGGTTTCACACGGAAGAACCGGTTGCTTTCCCTTTGCGGATTGAATTGTGGGCTATGTCCCATGCAGATGGGCGGACATTGCGGCGGCTGCGGCAATGGGAATCAGTCGTGCAAAATTGCAAAGTGCAGCCTGGAACACGGGAAAATCGAATACTGCTATGAGTGCAGCCATTATCCATGTGAAAAATATGAGCATCTGGATGAATACGATTCTTTTATCACGCACCGTCGGCAAAAAGCGGATCTGCAAAAGGCGAAGAGCATAGGGGTTACGTCCTATAATCTTGAGCAGGAAGAAAAGATGCAAATCCTTGCCCGATTGCTTGCCGGCTACAACAATGGGCGCAGAAAAAATTTCTATTGCGTGGCGGTAAATTTACTGGAACTTTCCGAAATACAGGAAGCCATGAACAGGATCGAATCCAATGACAGGGTGTTTGCGTCAGCAAAAGAGCGCTGCGCTTATGCCGCAGAAGTATTTCAGGAGATTGCCGACAGAAAAAAGATTAAATTAAAGCTGATCAAGAAATAGCCGGCCTTTGCAAATTTAGGAGCGTGTTCCCAATGAAATTAAGTACGGTCTATCTATGCGTGAATGACATGGAAACATCTTTGAACTTTTACCGGTTGCTTTTGCAGAAAGAGCCCTTGTATTGCAACGATGACCGGTGGGCCGCGTTTGATTGCGGCGGCCAGTTGGCGCTTTACAATAGAAAATACGATGAAAAACTTTTAAAAGAGGCTTCTGACCTTCCTTTCAACCAGGCATACCGGGAGGATTTTTTCAAAGAGGATCCGGAAAAGAAGAATACCATAGTCGTCTTTAATTTTGAGACAGAGGACTTGAAAAGCGAGTATGAAAGGATCAAATCACTGGGCATCGGCCCCGTCTCGGAAATCATGTATGTGAACGTACATATGCCGTATTATTATTTTAATGTAATGGACCCGGATGGGAACGTTTTGGAAATCACAGGCCGTTACGGAATGGAGGATTTTGTACCGGCTTAAAGCGATGAAGTGCCGGCCGACCCGTCGATGGACCGTTGCCGGACCATGACCGGCGCCGTCAGGAATAAAGCAGTAAATGCAGTAGGTACGATAGCATAACACCCATTGAAAACAAATAGGAGGTCCCCATGAAAAAGACATACAGCGCCCTGCCTGCATCTATGAAAAACATGGAGATGTACGGGTTCCACTGGATGGAGTTTGTCCTCTCCATTCCGTCGCCTCTTTATATCATCACCTCGTACAAAAGCAACGGGCTGTCCAATGCCTGTATGCAGTCCTGGACGACCTTCACCGGCGGGAAAAACGGTTATTTTGCCATCGTTTCCGCCGTCAGCAAATACGGGCATTTGTACCAGACCCTCCACGGGACGGGGGAGGCGGTCATCAATTTCATGTCCGCCGATTTGTACGACCGGTGTATGTCCACCTGCCGGAATAACGGCTTTGACACCGATGAGATCGCGGCGGCCAGCCTGACGGCAGTCCGGGCAGACCAGGTCAACGCCCCGCTGATCCAGGAGTGTTTCATGAACCTGGAATGCCGTTTCAAGTGGGAGAAGGAGATTGCAGAGGGAGACGATCACGTTTTGGCCTGCCTGGAAATCGTCAGTGCCCATATAGACGAGAGGCATCTGGACGAGCACGACCTGGGCAGAACAGGAGAAACCGGCATCCTCTACAATATCCACCACCCCATCCATCCTGAGCATTTCGCCGGGACGGCCCACGACTATCTGGGCGTGGTGCAGAAAATACGGGACTATGCGGAATACTGAGAACTCCCCGCAGACGGTGTTTTGGTTGTTGCCATCGATCCTTGATTGCGGACCTTGCGGGGCGTGCATGCGGAATTCAGCGTGTCGCAAAAGCGACACGCTCCAGGGGGAACCCATTTCTGCCCGCATACGCGGGACAGAAATTCCTTCCCCCTGGTATCCCCCTGGGGACAAAATTGAGCGCTGAACCGCGCACTCGGCCTTGCGGCCTCGCATACTCTCAGCGCTCAATTTCCCTGTATGTGTCCCGTCCATCCGCACATGT
>DXBJ01000033.1 GCA_019116585.1 Candidatus Faecalibacterium gallistercoris
CGAGCTCCGCTGCGGGCAATCCATAGAATCCCGTTGAAGTGAGCCCGAAGGTCCTTTTGAGGGCGTCCCATATGATGTTTGGGCAGCATGGGTTCTATGATGGCCCATTCTGCATCTGTTACCTCATAACGATGAATCGTCATGCTATCACTTCCTTGTACTGTCTATGATAGAATCCTTTTATGTCTTTTTCTTGTCTTTTTGTGCAATTTTGAGTTTTCAGGTACACCCTAATGCCCGACGCGCAGCTGCACAAAGCCTTCGGGGCGCCGGGAAAGGCGGTCATAAATGAAAAGCGGAGCGCCAGCGGCAGGACGAAACCCTGTCTCTGGCGCTTTGCTTTTCCGCCGCCCCGTCTGGATCGCGCTTTTCCTTTCATGAGATTGTTACAATTAGTTTGGCATCAAGTGCTTCATTCCCTGGCTCTTCGAGCCAGATAGTGATAGGTAATCCTTTGAAGTTATCGCCGGATTTTCCCCCACTCCACACCGTGCATGCAGCTTTCACCTCACACGGCGTTCCATCGAAAATAAATCTCACTTTTTCAAACATAACTTACACACTCCGTAACAGCATACAGGCGCTTACGCCACGGCAGAAAGTCCTGCCAGTTCGCGCAGGCGGTTGAGTTTCTTGATTTGCTTTTTGTTCAGTTGGAGTTCCCGCAGATACTTTTGGATGGTTTCTGTCCTGGTGGCATGGATCAGGAAATGAACAGTCTCTGTTACAAGGATCAGGTTGCTGTACTTGTCAGTTCCGCCGTTTTCCAGCGGAACCTTATGGTGACAGCGTATAAGTCACACTTTCACCGTCCTTATTTCACTCCAAATCATGGTGTTTTTCGTAAAATTTCGGCGATTACACGTTAAAATACTCGATTGGTTTATTCTGTGTTACCTGGCCGGAAGCGGCGCTGCGGGCCAACATCCATTGTCAGATCTCCCTGGTCCTCAACCGCATCTACACCGAGTGGTATCCCTCCAGGGGGTATCCCTTCAACATCAGCGGCTCCCCCGGCTACGACCAGGCCTACGTCCACGGGCGCACCGTCTTTGACGTGATGGTCCGCCTCACCGACGACATCTTCAACACCTATATCCGCAAGACCGGCACCGTCAACCCCTATTTTTCCGAGTACTGCGACGGCAAGACGGTCTCCTGCCCCGGCCTCAAGCAGTGGGGCACCGTCACCCTGGCCCAGCAGGGCCGCAGCCCCCTGTCCATCCTCCAATACTACTACGGCGACGACATCGAGATCGTCCGCACCTCCAACATCGCCTCCATCCCCGAGAGCTATCCCGGCAGCCCGGTGCGCCAGGGGGACCGCGGGTCCAGCGTTTTCACCCTGCAGCGGCAGCTCAACCGCATCACCAAGGATTACCCCTTCTTCGGCACGCTGGAGGCCGACGGCATCTTCGGCTCTCAGATGGCCGGCACGGTCCAGCGGTTCCAGCGGCAGTTCAACCTCACCGCCGACGGGGTGGTGGGCCGCCAGACCTGGTACAAGATCAGCTACATCTACGTCTCGGTCAAGGACCTGGCGGAGCTGACCAGCGAGGGCGAGACCGCCTCCGGCATCCTCTCGGACGGCTCCTGGGGCGGCACGACCCTGCGCACCGGGTCCCGGGGCAGCGCGGTGGAGCAGCTGCAGTTCTGGCTCAACACCATCAGCCAGTACGTCTCTGCCATCCCCTCGGTGACGGTGGACGGCCGGTTCGGCAGCGGGACCGAGGCGGCGGTCCGGGCTTTCCAGCGGCGGTTCGGCCTCGAGGCGGACGGCGTGGTGGGCGAAGCCACCTGGAACGCGATCTACGCCCAGTTCTTCAGCATCCAGTCGGACAACGGCACCCCCAACGCCTACCCCGGCACCGCCCTCCGCCAGGGGGACGAGGGCCAGAACGTCCGCCTGGTCCAGTTCTGGCTCAAGATCGCCCGCACCGTCTACACCGCCCTGAACAACCCCACCGTGGACGGCCGGTTCGGTCCGTCCACCCAGCGGGCGGTGGAAGCCTTCCAGCGGTACTTCGGGCTGACGGCGGACGGCGTCGTCGGCCGCACCACCTGGAACAAGCTGCGGGAGGTGTACACCGACATCGCCAACGACCTGCTTGCCGAAAGCCTGCGCCCCGGCGAGTTCCCGGGCGTGCTGCGGCGGGGGTCCAGCGGGCGGGCCGTGCGGGAGCTGCAATATTACCTCTACCTGATGCACTCCTACGACACCAGTATCCCCACCGTGACTATCGACGGGGTGTACGGGGCGTCCACCGAGGCGGCGGTCCGGGCCTTCCAGCGGCTGGCGGGGCTGACGGTGGACGGCGTGGCCGGCCGCTCCACCTGGGAGAACCTCTATGCCCAGGCCAACCGCCTGCGGCTGTCGGGCCCGGTCATCACCGTCAACCGGATGCCCTATCCCGGCGCGCCCTTGTCCCTGGGCTCGTCGGGGGACGCGGTGCTGTATTACACCGTGATGCTGTCCCGCATCGCCTACTATTACGACACCGTCTCCAGCCCCGGCATCCTGTCGGCCTACACCGAAGGGGTGGAGACGGGCACCCGCAGCCTGCAGCAGCTCCTGGGCCTGCCGGTGACCGGCGCCGTGGACGACGACACCTGGGAAGCCGCCGAGGGCCTGGGCCTGGCCCTGCTGACCGGCGCGCTGGAGCCGGGGGCCGCGCCTCTCCCCCAGCCGGAGGAGGACTGAGCCATGGCCCGCTTACTGATTTACGACAACTACACCGACCGGGTCTTTACCTATCCCACCGTGGACGAGAACGACTCCATGCCCTACAGCACCGAGAGCACCCTGCTGGTGCGGGAGTTCCGGGGGCAGTCGGGCAGCCCCACCCTCTGGACCACCACCTCCGCCATGGAGGCCTGGAACCTGACCCGCCGCCGGTATGGCCGGGGCATCCATGTGGGGTACGCCTTCCGCCGCATCTGGGAGGGGGGCCACGGCACCCGCAGCCAGCACTACGCGGGGGTCTCCTTCGACGTGGGGCAGACCACCACCGCCGAGCACCGCACCGAGATCTTCAACGCAGCCCTGCGCACCGGGGCCTGGGGCTATGTGGAGCCCCTCTCCCTCACCCCCACCTGGGTCCACTTTGACCGCCGGTACGGGGTGCCCGCCTGCTCGGGCACCACCTCGGGCTACCCCACCCTCCGCCGGGGCAGCCGGGGCTGCTACGTCATGATCCTGCAGGACGCCCTGTCCACCCTGGGCTACCCCACCGGCGAGCGGATCGACGGGGTGTTCGGCGTCCTGACCGAGAACGCCCTCAAGGGCTACCAGCGGCGCAACTGGCTGACCGCCGACGGCGTCTGCGGCTGCAACAGCTGGGCCAAGATCTCCACCTCCGTGCTGGGTGTGGGCCGGACGGCAACCACCATCGACTAGTTGCAAACCCCGGCGAAACGTGCTAAAATGAGCAGAGCACAAACATAAAGGAGTGGGAATGTAAGGATGGAATTTTCCAAGCGGATGAAGCTGTTCGGGGACGAGATCTTCGCGGCCCTGAACGACAAGAAGGTGGCTCTGGAAGCCCAGGGCCGCACGATCTACAACCTGAGCGTGGGCACGCCCGACTTTGCCCCGGCGCCCCACATCCGGCAGGCGCTGCTGGACGCCGCCGCCAACCCTGAAAACTGGAAGTACAGCCTGCGGGACATCCCCGAGATGCTGCAGGCCGTGTGCAGCTACTACAAGCGGCGGTTCGGGGTGGACATCACCCCCGACCAGGTGGCCAGCTGCAACGGCAGCCAGGAGGGCTGCGGCCACATCGGCATGGTGCTGTGCGATGAAGGGGACACCGTCCTCCTGCCCAACCCCTGCTACCCCGTGTTCATCGCCGGGGCCAAGCTGGCCGGGGCCGTGCCTTTCTACTACCCGCTGGTTAAAAAACACGGCTTTTTACCCTATGTAAAGGGCATTCCCGAGGACGTCGCCCGCCGGGCCAAGTATATGATCGTCTCCCTGCCCGCCAACCCCGTGGGCAGCGTGGGCACCCCCGCCCTCTACGAGGAGCTGGTGGCCTTCGCCAAGAAGTACGACATCCTCCTGATCCACGACAACGCCTACAGCGACATCATCTTTGACGGGGCCGAGGGCCACAGCCTGTTCAACACCCCCGGCGCCATGGACGTGGGGGTGGAGTTCTTCAGCCTGTCCAAGAGCTTCGACGTCACCGGGGCACGGATCAGCTTCCTGGTGGGGCGGCCCGACGTGGTGGCGGCTTTCCGCCGGCTGCGGGGGCAGATCGACTTCGGGATGTTCCTGCCCATCCAGAAGGCGGCCATTGCCGCCCTCACCGGCCCCCTGGACATGGTCCGGGATCAGTGCGCCGTCTATCAGCAGCGCCGGGACGCCCTGTGCGGCGGCCTGCGCTCCATCGGCTGGGATGTGCCCGACAGCCACGGCAGCATGTTCGTCTGGGCGCCCATCCCGCCCAAGTACGCCAGCAGCATGGATTTCTGCATGGACCTGGTGGAAAAAAGCGGCGTGCTGTGCACCCCGGGCTCCAGCTTTGGCCCCGCGGGCGAAGGCTACGTCCGCTTTGCCCTGACCATGCCCGCCGGGCAGATCGCCCAGGCGGTGCAGGCCATTGCCGAAAGCGGCATCCTTGCCTGAAAAAGCATTCAGCCGGAAGGAGCGGTCCTTCCGGCTTTTTTGCGCCTTTTTTCTGTTTGCTGAAACGCTCTGCCCTCCCCGTTCGTCTTACAGACAGAAGCGGCTGCAAGGCAGCAGCGTGGGCCGGGCCGCTGCAGGGAGGTGGATCTTTTGTGGGAAACGCTCTATGACAGCTTTTGGGACAAGCTCTGCCGCTTTTGCTGCCGGCTGACGCGGGACCAGGACGCCGCCGAGGACCTGGCCCAGGAGACCTTTCTCCGGGCCATGGGCCACGCAGGGCTGCTGAGCTCCCTGTCCGCCCCCCAGCAGAAAGCCTGGCTTTTTGAGACGGCCCACAACCTTTACTGCGACGCCGCCCGCCGGGCCGCCAAAGAGCAGGAGCTGCTGCAAAAGTACGCCCCCGCCCCCGGCGAAGAGCCTGCCGACGATACCGCCTCCCTGGCCATGTCCGGGGTGGAGCTGGCCGCCGTCTTTGACAAGCTGCCTCTGCGGGACGCCGCCCTTTTTTCCATGCGGTACGACGAAGGCTACACCGCCGCCGAGCTGGCCAAAATGACCGGCGAGCCCGCCGCTACCATCCGCACCCGGCTGCACCGCATCCGCAAACACTTACAGCAAACACTCAAGGAGGACTAAACCATGGGCAAAAAACTTGTGATCGACACCATGTTCTGCGACCTGCGCAAAATGCAGGAATCCACCCTCGCCCAGTACGACAGCATCCGCATCAGCGCCATGATCGTCATGACCAACGCCCGCGCCCGGGAGCTGATGAGCCGCTATCCTTTCGAGATGGACTGCATGCACACGCTGGACCTGGACGACGAGACCACCCTGAACACCCTCAACGGCAAGACCCTGTTCACCGGCCGCAACACCCCCAACGGGCGGCAGTACCTGGTGGTGAACGGGATGATGACCATCACCCCCGACGCCGGAGACGCCCTGCGCCAGTATATGGGGATGATGATCAACGGCATGGTCTACTGCCCCGACTCCCTGGCCACCGTCCTGGCCAGCAAGGCCGCCGTCAACGGCAAGGTGGAGACCTACCCCGACGGAGCGGTGGTGCTGCGGAGCAACGCCGTCCTCGACCGCGCCTTTGCCCTGCGGGCCGAGCCGGGCCGCCTTTACTGGGCCGCCAAGCGGCTGATCGCCGTGGACAGCGCCCTGGACGGGGAGGAGCTGGCCGCCCGGGGGGTGCGCTTTGCCGCCCGGGAGGCCTACCTCGCCGAGAGCCTGGCCGAAAGCCTGGCCCCCCTCTTCGACCCCGACACCCAGCTGACCATCCTGCCCGACGGCGTCACGGTGGAGCAGGACGACCTGACCCTGAACGGCACGGCCCTGCGCCGTCTGGGGGACAGCCTGGTGGTGCTGGGGGACCTGCGCCTGACCGAGGACTGCGCCGAAGCCCTGAGCAACCTGGAATACCTGCAGGTGGAGGGGGACATCTACCTGCCCGAGAGCCTGGCCGACGCGCTGGACGCCGTCACCGAGACCCTCTTTGACGGGGAGGTCCACTATCTGGCGGGCAAGCCGCTGTACGGCAAGATGGAGCTGACGGTGGACCAGAGCCTGCTGGACGCCTTCCCCGACGGGCTGACCCTGGTGGACTGCAAGAGCGTCACCCTGGCCGCCAGCCTGACCTCCGCCGCCGTCCTCGAGCACCTGGCCTTCTACGACTGCAAGGACATCACCTGCCCCGCCGCTCTGGAAAGCGCGGTCCGCGCCGTCTCCACCGGCGTGGGCGGCGTCACCCTTTCCGACGCGCCGGAGGAGGCCGGCGCATCCGGCGACGACGCCGGCACCCAGCGCATCGACGCCATGAGCTATGTGCTGTAAACAAAAAGCGGCTCCGCCCCGCCGGGGCCAAGCCGCCATGTGATCCAAATCCACACTCTGTTCTTTCCCGCCCAGGGCTAAGGCCCTGGGCGGGGTTTTTTGCCGGCCGGCTGCCGCCGGCGCCGGTCAGTTGACGATGTTTTCCTCCCGGCCGGCCAGGAAGGCGGCAAGATTGTTCGCCGTGATCTCCATCAGCCGCCGGAGGGCCCCGCCGGTGGCCCACGCCACATGGGGGGTAAAGAGGGTGCGGGGCGCCTGCCGCAGGGGGCTGTCCGCCGGCAGGGGCTCCACTGCAAAGGCGTCGGCGGCGTACCAGCCCAGCCGCCCCGCCTCCAGAGCGGCGGCCACTGCCCCCTCGTCCACCAGGGCGCCCCGGGCGGTGTTGAGCAGGACGGCCCCCGGCTTCATCCGGGCCAGGGCCTCCGCCCCGATCAGCCCCCGGGTGGCGGGGGTGGCCGGGCAGTG
Source organism: Candidatus Faecalibacterium gallistercoris (assembly GCA_019116585.1). Classification (GTDB taxonomy): domain Bacteria; phylum Bacillota; class Clostridia; order Oscillospirales; family Ruminococcaceae; genus Faecalibacterium; species Faecalibacterium gallistercoris. Next base: position 6,935 of record DXBJ01000033.1, read on the forward strand.
GAGGCTGACCACGTCGCTTTCGGCCAGCAGGGTATCCAGCGGAACGAACTCCACCCCGTCGCCGGCGTACTCCGGCCGGCGGGTGCGGGTCCAGGCCAGCACCCGCATCCCGAACGCCTGCGCCAGCCGCGCGGTCTGCCGCCCGATGTTGCCGTACCCGCAGACGCCGAAGGTCTTGCCGTACAGCTCCACCTGGGGCAGGATGCCGTACTTTGCCGGGATGTCCAGCTGCCAGTAGCCGTCCCGCAGGGCGCGGTCCTGCCGCTCGGGGCACTGGCAGACCGTCAGCAGCAGGCTGAAGGCCATCTGGGCCACGCTGTAGGTGGAGTAGGCCGGCACGTTGGCCACCTTGACCCCATGCCGGCGGCAGGCCGCCAGGTCCAGGTTGTCGGTGCCGGTGGCGATGATGCCCACCCAGCGCAGGTTGGGGCACTGGGCCAGGATGGCTTCGTCCATCCGGCATTTGTTCAGCACCACCAGCTCGGCATCCCCGATCCGGCGGGCGATCTCCTCGTAGGGGGTGCGGACGTACTCCACGGTGTCCGGCACCAGAGCCCGCAGCCCCGACCAGTCCAGATCCCCCGGCTCCATCACGTAGCTTTCGAGAATGACCAGTTTCATCGTTTTCACATTCCTTCCCAGTTTCGTTTACAGGGGGCACAGCCCCAGGGCCACCTGGCCGGCGGCGGTCTCGGCGGCCACCGCCGCCCAGCCCCGCCCCAGCAGGGCCGCCAGCCGGGGCCGGTCAGCCAGCGGGACCCAGACCAGCTCCGCCGGGCGCAGCCCCGGCGCCCGGGCAAACAGCCAGCAGGGGGCCAGCCCGCTGAGGGGCCGGGCCGCCCGCAGCACCAGCCCCGCTTCTAAGTACATGGGCAGCAGTTCTTCCGCTTCGGGGGTGGCCTCCAGGGCCGCCCACACCGGGCCCGCCCCCGCGTGGCGGCAGGCCTGGGGCAAGGCCGCCGCCAGCAGCTGGGGCAAAAGCTCCCTGTCCCCCACCGGCGGGCCCAGCAGGCTGCCCCGGCCCAGCCCCTGCCGGCCCAGAAACCGCCGCAGAGCCCCCGCCGCCTCCACGTTGGCGGTGAGGGGCAGCTCGATCATGGCGGCCAGCGGCTCGGCCCGGGGGCCGCATACCCCCGGCGCCTGCCCCACCGCCAGCATCCGCAGCACCTCGCTGCGGGGGCGGTAAAAGCCGGAAGCCTCCCGCCGGGCCAGCAGGCAGAATTCCTCGGCCGAGAGGCGGCGCGGCCGGACCGCCGGTTCACACAGTTGCAGCATCGTTTGTTCCGATCCCCTTCCTGCAGGCGTGCCGCCTGCACGGCCTATTGTACCAGAGGGGGGCCGGCGCTTTGTGTCAAAGGGCGTCGTCGAGGCAAACTTCTTCGCTCAGCACCTGGCCGATGGGTTTGGCGATACACAGGTCGGCCGAGCGGTCGGCGGCGGTGGGCTGCATATTGATGACCACCAGATGCCGCCCCCGGAAATAGTGGATCAGCCCCGCCGCCGGGTAGACCACCAGGCTGGTGCCCCCGATGATGAGGGTGTCGGCCTTGCGGATGGCGGCGATGGCCCCGGCCATGGTGGCCTCGTCCAGGCACTCCTCGTACAGGACCACGTCAGGCTTGACGATGCCCCCGCAGACGGTGCACCGGGGCACGCCGGTGCTTTCGGCCACATAGTCCACGCCGTAGAACTTGCCGCAGTCCACGCAGTAGTTGCGCAGGGTGCTGCCGTGCAGCTCGTACACCGTTTGGGACCCTGCCGCCTGGTGCAGCCCGTCGATGTTCTGGGTGACCACCGCTTTCAGCTTGCCTTCCCGCTCCAGCTTTGCCAGCCGCAGATGGGCCGCGTTGGGCTTTGCCCCCCGGACGATCATCTTGTCCCGGTAAAAACGGTAGAACTCCTGGGGGTTCTGCTCCCAGAAGGTATGGCTGAGGATGGTCTCGGGCGGGTAATCGTACCTTTGATGGTACAGCCCGTCCACGCTGCGGAAATCGGGGATGCCCGACTCGGTGCTGACCCCCGCCCCGCCGAAAAAGACGATGTTTTTGCTCTCTGCGATGATGGCTTCCAGTGCCTTGACCATAAGACCGCCCCTTTCTCAAACAGGTGAAGTTGGTTGTGTTTAGTATACCATATTTCCCGCAGAAAGGAAGCGGCCGGCGCAAAAAGCGGGAAGGCCGCACAGCCCTCCCGCTCTTTGCAGTTTTGGTCAATTCTGGTCAGTTTTTGGCGCAGTAGGCTTCGATGGCCTGCCGGACAAACGCCGCCGTTCCTTCGCCGCCCGCCTGGTCGATGTTCCGGCGGAACCGCTCGTCCTCCGTGTACATCTGCCCCAGGCCGCACAAAATCTCGCGGGTGCAGGCGTAATAGTGCTCCGTGAGGAACGCCTGAAGGCCGGCCACTTTTTCCTGCACCGCCGGCGCATCGGGCGGCAGCTGCCGCAGGGCGCCGAACCCGGCCAGCAGTTCCATCAGCTCCCGGCCGCTCTTGGCAAAGTCGGCGCCTGCCGCCTCCTTTTGGGCAAACTCCCGGTAGGCTTCGCCGCCGCCCCAGCGGGCCCGGGCCTCCGCCTTGTACTGCTCCATCTCCTGTGTGTCAAAGGCTTTGAAATCCATGCTGAACGCTCCTTTTTTCTGTAGTGCACGGGCAAAGTCGATCAGGTCCCCGATGTGCTGGCGCTGCAGCTCCAGCAGGCGGATCTGCTGTTCCAGCGCCGCCGCGGGGTCAAAGTCCGGGCTGTCCAGGATCGCCTTGATCTCCTTGAGGGAAAACCGCAGCTCCCGAAACAGCAGGATGTTCTGCAGGCGGCCCAGGGCTGCATCGTCATACAACCGGTAGCCCGCATCGGTCACTTTGGCCGGCTTCAAAAGGCCGATGGCGTCGTAGTGGTGGAGCGTGCGCACGCTCACCCCGGCGATCCTGCTCACTTCTTTTACGGTCCGCATCGTCATCCCTCCCGTGTGATGCCAGTATACACCATCACGCAGCGTCAGGGTCAAGAGGATTCCAAAAACTTTTTTCGGACGCAAAAAGCGCGCCGCGAAGGCGCGCTCCCAGGTCGCTGCTTACCGGTAATTCTCCGCAAAGATGGCCCCGAGGTCGGCCAGGATGTCGTGGGGCAGCATCCCGTACTGGCCCAGGCGCAGGGCGGTGCGGTCGGCGGCCGCGCCGTGGAGCCAGACCGCGCAGGCGGCGGCCTCGGGCGCGGGCAGGCCGCAGGCGGCCAGGCCGGCGATCATGCCCGCCAGCACGTCCCCGCTGCCGCCCCGGGCCAGGCCGGCGTTGCCGGTGGTGTTCAGCCACAGGCGGCCGTCGGGGGCGGCCACGATGGTGCGGTGCCCTTTCAGCACCAGGGTGCAGCCCCACGCGCCGGCATAGCGGGCGGCCACGCCGGGCCGGTCGGCGGCGATCTCCGCCGGGGCCAGGCCGGTCAGCCGGGCCATCTCACCCGGGTGGGGGGTCAAAATCAGGCTGCCTGCCGGGCGGGGCAGGGCCTCGCCGGCGGCCAGCAGGGCCGAGACGGCGTTCAGAGCGTCGGCGTCCAGCACCACGGTCCCCGCCGCCCCTCCGGCCAGCGTGCGGACCAGCGCCCGGGTGTCGGGGGTGTTGCCCATCCCCGGCCCCATCAGCAGGACGTCCGCCCCGGCCCGGGCGGCCAGCAGCTCTTCCGCCGCGCCGGCGCTGACCCCGCCGTCCGCCCCTTCCGGGCAGGGCAGCAGGCAGCATTCGGGCAGGCGGGCAGCCACGGCCGTGATCACCGGCTCGACGGAAGCCAGGGTGACGATCCCCGCGCCGGCGCGCAGGGCCCCTTCGGCGGCGAGCCCCGCCGCCCCCCGGTAGCGCCGGCTGCCCGCCACCGCCAGCAGCCGGCCATAGCTGCCCTTGTGGCTCTCCTGGGCCCGGGGCCGGATGCAGGTAAAGACAAATCCTTCGCTGAGCTGTTCCATGTCCTGTAGCCTCCTTCGGCTTTCCAAAACGTCTTTGGGGGCGCAGCCTTACGCTTCCCCCTGGATGTACCGGCGGATCTCCCGCTCCACCTCGTCCACTTCCTCCCGGAACTGCCGGGCCGACAGGCGGTACGCCCCGTGGCCCAGAATGATGATCTGCTCCATCCCGTCCGAGGTAGCCACCCGGACCCGGCGCTCCCGGCCGATCTCGTGGGTGACCCGCTCGATGTACATATCGGCGGTCTCGGCCTCCCGGGTGTAGACCACGTGGATGTTGTGGTACTTTTCCACCGTGCCGGGGCTGCCCGGCACCCGGTAGGCGTCGAACACCAGGATCAGGACGCACTTTTTAAAGCCCTGGTAGTTGCACAGGATGTCCATCAGTTTCTGGCGGGCGGCGGCCAGGCTGTCTTTGGCCAGGGCGTTGAGGTCCTCCCAGGCAAAGATGATGTTGTAACCGTCCACCAGCAGGTATTCGGGCAGGACGGACCACTGCCCGGCGTCAAAGTCGGGGCGGCTGCTCTTGACCGGGCGGAACGCCGCCAGCGGGTCCCGCTTGATGGGCCCGTAGGTCTGCTCAAAAATTTTCATCAGCTCGGCGTCGTCCTCCAGGCTGGCCCGGAAGGCCGCCGCACGGCGGACGGGTGCGCCGTCTGCGGCGTCGGGGCGGGCGGGCTTGGCCTTGCCCCAGCCGCTTTCCACGTGCATATGCTCCCGCACCTTGTCCCACGGCACCAGGAACCCCGCCCCGTGGGCACAGAACACCGAGCCGGAAGGGTTGTCCAGATCGGCGTCGGGGTCGTAGCCGGAGGCCGCCACGATCTCGGCGGCGTTGCGGCAGGGGCGGTAGCTGTCGGGGGTCAGGGTGATCCGCCCCCGGCCGTGGGTGTAGCCGGCCAGCTGCCGGGGATAGCCCCGCAGCCCGCTGACCGGGGCCGAGCCCTCCAGGCAGGCGGTGTCCCCCTCCTGCCGGGCGGGGCCGAAGCTGCCCCCCATCTGCTGCAGGTCGTTCATCGCCCGGCCCAGGCTCTGGGCGGGCAGCTCGATGCGGAAGTGGTACCAGGGCTCCAGCAGGACGCTCTTGGCCATCATCAGGCCCTGGCGCACCGCCCGCAGGGCGGCCTGCCGGAAGTCCCCGCCCTCGGTGTGCTTGAGGTGGGCCTTGCCGGCGATGAGGGTGATCCGGACGTCGGTGAGGGGCGCCCCGGTCAGGACGCCCCGGTGCTCCTTTTCTTCCAGGTTGGACAGGACCAGCCGCTGCCAGTTGCGGGCCAGCACTTCCTCCCGGCAGTCGGCGTCGTACTGGATGCCGCTGCCGGGGGGCAGGGGCTCCAGTTTGAGGTGGACCTCGGCGTAATGGCGCAGGGGCTCGTAGTGGCCCACCCCCTCCACCGGCCCGGCGATGGTCTCTTTGTAGAGGATGCCGCCCTCCCCAAAGGACACCTCCAGCCCAAACCGGCGGGACAGCAGGCTTTGCAGCACCTCCAGCTGGATCTCCCCCATCAGGCGGATGTGGATCTGGCCCAGCGCCTCGTCCCAGACCACGTGCAGCTCGGGCACTTCCTCCTCGATGCGGCGCAGCTGGGCCAGGGCGGTGTGGACGTCGGCGCCCGCAGGCAGCAGCACCTGATAGGTCAGCACCGGCTCCAGCAGGGGGGCGCCGGCGTCCCGCTCGGCCCCCAGGCCCTCGCCGGGCTTTGCCCCGGTCAGGCCGGTGACGGCGCAGACCTGGCCGGGCAGGACCTCGCCCGCCAGGGTGTATTTGGCCCCCGAATACAGCCGCAGCTGGTCGGCCTTGCCGGACCAGCCCTCCCCTTCGGGGCCGCCCGAGAGGGCGTCCTTCACCTTCAGGACGCCGCCGGTCACCCGCAGCCAGGTCAGCCGGGCCCCCTGCTCGTCCTGGGAGACCTTGAACACCCGCGCGCCGAAGTGCTCCCCGGCGGGGGCGGGCCGGGTCCAGCGGACCAGGCCCTCCAGCAGCCCGTCCACCCCCTCCAGCTTGAGGGCCGAGCCGAACCAGCAGGGGAACACGTGCCGCCGGGCGATGGCGGTGACGATGTCCCCGCCGGCCAGGGGCTGGCCCGCAAGGTAGGCCTCCATCAGCCGCTCGTCGCACAGGGCCAGGGCCTCGTCCCGGGCGGCGGCGTCCGCCCCAAAGTCCACAAAGCCCTCCCCCAGCCGGCGGCGCAGCTGGTCCAGGATGGCCTCCCGGCCGGGGCCGGGCAGGTCCATCTTATTGACAAAGAGAAAGGTGGGCACATGGCTGCGCCGCAGCAGGGCCCACAACGTCTCGGTATGGCTCTGGACCCCGTCGGGCCCGCTGATGACCAGCACCGCGTAATCCAGCACCTGGACCGTCCGCTCGGCCTCGGCGGAAAAGTCCACGTGGCCGGGGGTGTCCAGCCAGGCGATCTGGGTCCCCTTCAGCTGGAACAGCGCCTGCTTGGCAAAAATGGTGATGCCCCGGGCCCGCTCCAGGCTGTCGGTGTCCAGAAAGGCGTCCCGGTGGTCCACCCGGCCCAGCCGGCGGATGGCCCCGGCCCGGTACAGCATCGCCTCGGACAGGGTGGTCTTGCCCGAGTCCACGTGGGCCAGCACCCCCACCACCAGGCGTTTTGTCACATCTTGCATGGGCCGCCCCCTTACAGGATGCTGGCGGCGATGCCGATGGCGGTCATCGGCACCCCCACGATCAGGCTGGCCAGCATGCTGCACAGGGCCTTTTCCTGGGGGCTGAGCTCGTCAAAGGAGACGATCTTCTCGTCCGCAAAGTCGGCCATGGAGTGGGTGGCGTGGCGCTTGCGGGCGCCCCGCTGGGCGGACAGCTCCTTGTCCTTGTCCACAAAGGGGACGCGGATGCCGTCCAGCCGCAGGTAGCCGACCCACGCCCAGCCCAGCAGCGCCGCCCCCACCGCCAGGCAGGGCGCCTCCCAGATGGTGAACCGCCCGTCGCTGACAAACCGCTGCCACAAAAGGCACAGGCAGGCCGCGATCACCAGCCGGCTGAAACTTTTGTACAGCACCGCGTGGAACATATCGCTTTTGTAAATGGAACGCAGTTTTTTCATAGCTTCTCCTTCTGTCCGGCCCTCTCCCGCGTGCCGGAGAGGGTTATTGTATCATTGTATCACGTTTCCCGCCAAAAAGATAGCCGCCCTTTGCCTGCGTCCACCGGCGGCGCACAGGTGGCCCGGGCGGAAAACCATGCAAGTTTTGCAACCATTGCAGGCGAGAAATGAAAGTTGTTCAAGTTTTCACGCTTTTTTCACCTTTTTTCGCCCCTGGGGAGGCAATTCCGGCCGCAAGTTTCCCCCGGTTTCCTTGACATCTGTACTTTATGATGGTAAAATACACGTGTGTTAAGGATTCTGCGGCGGGGCCAAATACAGACGCTGAGGTCTGTGTTGGGCCTTTTTGTATTCATAGGCAAGACACCGCCGCAGGAATGGGAACAGGCAAAATCTGCAACTCTTGCCGTGACACGAAGAATAACAGGGAGGATACAATCACATGAACGCAAACTTTGAAATCAGCCGCCGTTCGTTCCTGAAGGGCGCTGGCGCTGTGGGTGCTGCCGGCCTGCTGGCAGCCTGCGGCGGCTCCAGCTCCAGCACGGGCAGCACCGCCACTTCCGGCGCTGCTTCCGCCCCCGCTGCCAGCAACGGCGGCGCCCCTCTGAGCGAGTACTACACCTGGGAGAGCAACGTCCGTGAGCTGGAGGAGTGGAACGTCCTGCACAGCCAGGATGCCTCCGACTTCAACGTCCTGACCAACCTGGTGGACGGCCTGCTGAGCTCTGACCCCTACGGCAAGCCGGTGGCTGCCATCGCCGAGAGCTGGGAGCACAACGAGGACGCTTCGGTCTGGACCTTCCACCTGCGCGACGATGTGGACTGGTGCGACGTCAACGGCAACGTCACGGGCCACATCACCTCCAAGGACTTCCTGGTGGGCTGCGAGTGGGTCATCAACCAGTACAAGAATGAGGCTTTCAACACCTCCATGCCCCTGCAGAACGTCCTGAACGCCGAGGAGTACTACAACCACACCGTCGAGCTGGGCGACGCCGCCGCCGACCTGACCTACCAGGATATGCTCGACTTCGGCGTGGGCATCGAGGCTCCCGATGACTACACCCTGGTGTTCACCTGCAAGAATCCCTGCCCCTACTTCGACACCGTTGCAGGTTATGTCAGCTTCTACCCCGCTTCCGAGGACCTCATCAACCAGCTGGGCATCGACGGCTTCCGCTATGCCACCCAGCTTGAGATGTGGTACTGCGGCCCGTACCTGATCGAGGAGTACGTCAACCGCAACACCAAGAGCTTCATCCCCAACCCCACCTGGTACGGCGCCGACGACCACAGCCGCTTTGAGCGCGTCGTCGTCACCATGCTGACCGACCAGGTGGTGGGCTACCAGCTGTACCAGAACCGCGAGCTGGACGAGATCGACCTGACCGAGTCTACCATCACCACCATCACCAACGATCCCAACCACGAGTACGCCGACCAGCTGTGCGAAAAGCGCCCCAAGAAGTACAGCTACCAGTTCCACTTCAACTTTGAGCGCTTCAACGACGACGGCACCCCCGACGACAACTGGAACAAGGCCGTGGCCAACGAGGCCTTCCGCCGCTGCATGCTGGAGGGTCTGGACCTGACCACCTACTACGCCCGCACCAACGCCATCAACCCCCTGAAGTGCGAGAACGACTTCTACACCATGCAGGGCGTCTGCTACAACACCAGCGGCAAGGACTACACCGAGCTGGTGCGTGAGCGGATGGGCTACGGCCAGTACGACGGCGAGACCATGGTCCGTACCCGTGGCGCAGACATCGCCGCCCTCAAGCAGCAGGCGATGGACGAGCTGAGCGCCATCGGCGTCACCTTCCCCGTCCACTGCTACTATCCCATCCTGTCCGGCAACACCACCCAGCAGGACAGCGCCGTCGTGCTGCGTCAGTGCTTCACCGACAGCCTGGGCGACGACTTTATCGTCTTGGATGTTGTCGAGTACGTTTCTTCCATCACCCAGGAGATCATCAACGCCCACAAGCACAGCATCGTGCAGAACGGCTGGGGCGCTGACTTCGGCGATCCCATCAACTTCCTGGGCCAGGAGATCCTGCACGACGACAACGCCTACTACGCCATGAACTATGGCTTCATCGGCAAGATCGTCAAGGAAGGCTCTACCTCCGACTGGCAGTCCGACGTGGTCGCCAAGTTTGAGGAGTTCACCACCATGGTCAACGACGCCAGCGCCATCGTGGACGACATCGACGCCCGCTACGACGCCTTTGCCGACGCCGAGGCCTATATGCTGCAGCACGCGCTGACCATGCCCGCCGTCTATGAAGTGTCGTGGTGCCTGACCCACGCCAACGAATACTCCAAAATCAACGCCATGTACGGCATCTTCAACTACAAGTACGTTGACTGGGAGACCTCCGAGGAAGCCTATACCACGGAGCAGTATGAAGAGTTTGCTGCGGCTTTTAACGCAGCCATGCAGGCTTAATGCTGAAATATACCGTTAAACGGCTGCTGCAGTCGTTTATCACCATTTTGATCGCCGTCACCGTCGTCTTCCTGCTGATGCGGATGCTGCCCACGGACTACTACTTCACTGAAGATCAGCTGATGAAGTTTACCCCGGAGCAGAAAGAAGCAGCTCTGGAAGCCGCCGGTTTGCTCGACCCCATCGGCGAACAGCTGGTCCGTTTTTATGGGCAGTTGCTCCACCTGGACTTTGGTACCTCGCGGAGAATTCAAAACGGCATGGCTGTTACCCGGGTCATCGGCGACCGGATGGGTGTCTCTTTGCGCCTGGGCGCGATCGCGTTCTGCATCTCGTGGATCTGCGGCATCATCATCGGCGTTGTTCAGGCTGCCTTCAAGGGCAAGCTGCCTGACTGGCTGGGTACCGCTTATACCGTGGTGGTCAATGCAGTGCCGGCGCTGGTCATGTACTCGCTGGTGCTGGTCATAGGCTCGACGGTGTTCGGGTTCCCGACCCTGTACTCCACCCGCAATGTGGGGCCGTCCAGCGTGCTGCCGGTCATCTGCCTGTCCCTGTCTTCCACCGCAGGTTATGCGCTGTGGATGCGCCGGTATATGGTGGACGAGCTGACGCGGGACTATATCAAGCTGGCCAAGGTCAAGGGCCTGAGCTACAGCCAGATCATGTTCCGGCATGTGCTGCGCAACGCGCTGGTGCCCATGGTCCAGTTCATCCCCCAGTCCCTGCTGCTGACCATCAGCGGCTCGCTGCTGATGGAGTCGTTCTTCTCGGTACCCGGCATGGGCCCCCTGCTGACCGACGCCGTCCGCCGCTACGACACCAGCGTCGTGCAGACCCTGGTCATGTTCTACGCTGCGCTGAGCATCGTGGGCATCTTCCTGGGCGACATCCTGATGATGCTGGTCGACCCGCGCATCACCATTGCAGAGAAAGGGGGTAGCCGCTGATGGCCAAAGCATCGGATTTTGCGGGCAAAAAGGACGACGAGCTGTTTTATCTCGTCGATTATTCGCCCGAAGAGGCCGAGCGCATCGGTTACTCCAACTATTCCTACTGGGGCTCGGTGGTCAAGAACTTTTTGAAGAACAAGATTGCAGTTTTCTGCATGATCGTGTTCTTGGTACTGGTGATCTTCTCTTTTGTGGCTCTTGCCATTGGCAAGTACAGCTATGAAGAACTGGTCCCCTATTCCTCCACCTCGTTCCAGAGCCCCAACGGGGAGTTCTGGTTCGGCACCGACAACCTGGGCCAGGACTACTGGTGCCAGGTGTGGTATGCCACCCAGGTGTCCATCCGTCTGGCCCTGATCGTCGCTGTGGGCGAGTGCATCGTGGGCGTCATTTTCGGCCTGATCTGGGGCTATGTCCGCAAGCTGGACCGCCTGTTCACCGAAATTTACAACCTGCTGGACAGCGTGCCCTATATCATCTATATGACCCTGATCGCCCTGATGGTGGGCCAGAGCTTTACCATCATGGCGGTGTCGATGATCTTCATCGGCTGGTTCCAGACGGCGCGCCGGGTGCGCAACATGGTGTTCATGTACCGCGACCGGGAGTATAACCTGGCTTCCCGGTGCCTGGGCACCCCGCTGTGGCGTGTCCTGACCAAGAACATCCTGCCTTACCTGGTGTCGGTCATCATCCTGCAGACGGCGCTGAACATCCCCTACACCATCAACATGGAGTCCACCCTGTCCTACCTGGGCCTGGGCCTGGGCATCGACACGCCGTCCCTGGGCCTGCTGCTGGCCAAGGTGCGCACCTTCTTCCTGGATTATCCGTACCTGCTGATCTTCCCCGCGTCCATCGTGTCCATCATTTCGATCTCGTTCTATATCATGGGCAACGCCTTCTCGGACGCGGCCGACCCGCGCAATCACGTTTAAGGAGAGATAAAACATGGAAAAGAAAGCGATTATCTCTGCCCGCGACGTGGAGATCCAGTTCAGCCTGCGCGGCCGGACCCTGAAGGCCATCCGCAAGTGCTCCCTCGACCTGTACGAGGGCGAGACGCTGGCCATCGTGGGCGAGTCGGGCTCGGGCAAGAGCGTGTTCACCAAGACCTTTGTGGGCATGCTGGACATCAACGGCAAGATCACCGGCGGCACCATCCTGTATGAGGGCCGCGACATGGCCAAGTTCACCGAAAAGGACTGGCTGGGCGTGCGCGGCAAGAAGATCTCGATGGTGATGCAGGACCCCATGACCAGCCTGAACCCCCTGAAAAAGATCGGCAAGCAGATCCAGGAGAGCATCGAGCATCACCAGGGCCTGAAGGGCGAAGCCGCCAAAAAGGCCGCCATCGAGATGCTGGGCAAGGTCGGCATCCCCGACCCCGAGCGCCGGTATGAGCAGTACCCCCACGAGTTCTCGGGCGGTATGCGCCAGCGCGTGGTCATCGCCATTGCGGCGGCCTGCAAGCCCCAGGTGCTGATCTGCGACGAGCCCACCACCGCCCTGGATGTGACCATCCAGGCCCAGATCCTGCAGCTGATCCGCGATCTGCAGAAGGAACTGGGGATGTCGGTCATCTACATCACCCATGACCTGGGTGTTGTGGCCAACGTGGCCGACCGTGTGGCCGTCATGTACGCAGGCCAGATCGTGGAGTACGGCACCGTGGAAGAGATCTTCTACGACGCATGGCACCCCTACACCTGGGCCCTGCTGCAGGCTCTGCCGCAGCTGGGCGTCAAGGGCGAGCAGCTGCCCACCATCGACGGCACCCCGCCCAACCTGTTCAACGACATCCACGGCGACGCCTTTGCTCCCCGCAACAAGAAGGCCCTGGCCATTGACTTTGTCAAGGAGCCGCCCTTCTTCGATGTGTCGCCCACCCACGCCGCCAAGACCTGGTATCTGGACCCCCGGGCGCCCAAGATCGAGCGCCCCCACTCGATCCAGAACCTGCGCAAGAAAATGATGGAGGACCACGCCAATGGCTGAAAGAGAAAAGCTCATTGAACTGAAGGACCTCCAGATCTCCTTCGGCACGGGGCGCAAGAAGTTCGTGGCCGTTGACCACGTCAACTTCGACATCTACAAGGGCGAGACGTTCTCCCTGGTGGGCGAGTCGGGCTCGGGCAAGACCACCATCGGCCGTGCCATCACCCGCATCAACCCCACTTCCGGGGGCGAGATCCTGTTCAAGGGCCGCAAGATCAACGGCAAGATCCCCAAGGAGCTGGACCAGGAGGTCATCCGCAAGTGCCAGATGATCTTCCAGGACCCCATGGCCAGTCTGAACGAGCGGGCCAAGGTGGAGTATATCATCGCCGAGGGCCTGCTGAACTTCCACCTCTACAAGGACCAGCACGACCTGCACGAAAAGGTCATGGCGGCCCTGCACGAGGTGGGCCTGCTGCCGGAGTTTGCCTCCCGCTTCCCCCACGAGTTTTCGGGCGGGCAGCGGCAGCGCATCGGCATCGCGCGGGCCCTGATCATGGAGCCGGAGTTCATCGTGGCGGACGAGCCCATCTCGGCGCTGGATGTTTCCATCCGCGCCCAGGTGCTCAACCTGCTGAACAACCTCAAGGCCTCCCGCGGGCTGACCTATCTGTTCATCGCCCACGACCTGTCGGTGGTCCGCTTCATCTCGGACCGCATCGCCGTCATCAGCAAGGGCCGCATCGTGGAGCTGGCCGGGACGGAAGAGCTCTTCCGCCACCCCCTGCACCCCTACACCAAGGCTCTGCTGTCGGCGGTGCCCATCCCGGACCCCGCCCTGGAAAAGAAAAAGCGCCTGCTGGTGTACGATCCCTCCGTCCATGATTACTCGGTGGACAAGCCCATGTGGCAGGAGATCGCCAACGGACACTACGTCTACGGCAACCAGAAGGAGCTGGAGGGCTACCGCAAGGAATACGAGGCCCAGCGCCCGTAACTCTGCCCCCGCCTGAAAAGGCAATCCCCCGCAACGCAAAGGCCCCGCAGCCTGCCGGAATCCCGGCGCTGCGGGGTCTTTTTGATCCCCATACAAAAGGCCCCGCGGGCTGTGTGCGTTCACACCGCCTGCGGGGCCTCGTATTTGGATTTTTGTGCGGGAGCCAGGGCGTTCCTTAGCTGCGGACGATCAGGCTCTTGCCGGTCATTTCCTTGGGCTGGGGGATGCCCATCAGCTCCAGCATGGTGGGCACCAGGTCCGAAAGGACGCCGCCCTCCCGCAGCTGGAAGTCGTTGCCGGCGCCGATCACCACACAGGGCACAGGGTTGGTGGTGTGGGCGGTGAAGGGGGTGCCGTCCTCGTTCTTCATCTTGTCGGCGTTGCCGTGGTCGGCGGTCAGGATCACCTTGCCGCCGGCGGCCAGCACCGCGTCGATCACCTTGCCGGCACACTGGTCCACGGCCTCCACGGCCTTGACGGCAGCGTCAAACACGCCGGTGTGGCCCACCATGTCACAGTTGGCGAAGTTCAGGATGATGACGTCGTACTTGCCGCTCTCGATCCGCTTGACGCACTCCTCGGCCACTTCGGGGGCGCTCATCTCGGGCTTCAGGTCGTAGGTGGCCACCTTGGGGCTGGGGATGACGCAGCGGTCCTCGCCGGCGAAGGGCTCTTCCCGGCCGCCGTTGAAGAAGAAGGTGACGTGGGCGTACTTCTCGGTCTCGGCGATGCGCAGCTGGGTCATGCCCAGGTTGGAGATATACTCGCCCATGACGTTGGTCAGGTCCACCGGGGGATAGGCCACCTCGCAGTTGGGCATGGTGGCGTCGTACTCGGTCATGCAGACGTAGTGGACGGGGAAGCGGCCATACCGCCGCTCGAAGCCGTTGAACTCGTCGTCCACGAAGATGCGGGTCATCTGGCGGGCGCGGTCCGGCCGGAAGTTGATGAACACCACCGTGTCCCCTTCGGCCACGCGGCCGCCCTCGCAGGTGACGCAGGGCACCACGAACTCGTCGGTGACGCCGTTGGCATAGCTGCGCTCGATGCACTCTTTCCAGTTGCCGGCCTTCTCGCCCTCGCCGTAGACAAAGGCGGCGTAGGCTTTCTCCTCGCGGTCCCAGTTCTTGTCGCGGTCCATGGCGTAGTAGCGGCCGGTGACGGTGGCGATCTTGCCGATGCCGATGGCGTCCAGCTTGTCCTGGACGTTCTGCAGGAAGCGCTCGCCGTCGTGGGGGTCGGTGTCGCGGCCGTCCATGATGGCATGGACGTACACGTCTTTGGCGCCCAGGGCCTTGGCCATATCCAGCAGGCCGAACAGGTGCTCCTCATGGCTGTGGACGCCGCCGGTGCCCATCAGGCCCATGAAGTGGATGGCCTTGCCCGCGTCGATGGCCGCCTTCATGTTGCGGACCAGGACGGGGTTCTTCTGCATCTCACCGTCCTGGATGGACTTGGTGATCAGGGTCAGCTGCTGGTAGACGATGCGGCCCGCGCCGATGTTGGTGTGGCCTACCTCCGAGTTGCCCATCTGGCCGTCGGGCAGGCCCACGCTCATCCCCGACGCACCGATGGTGACATGGGGGCAGGTGGCGAACAGGTGGTCGATATAGGGGGTCTTGGCGGCGGCGATGGCGTTGCCATAGGTCTGGTCCGGCACCCAGCCGAAGCCGTCAAGGATGCAAAGCATCATGGGTTTCTTTGCCATAGTTTACAAATCCTCGGTTTCTAGTTTGTCTGTTTTGCTGGGCTCAGCCCTTGGAGGCCGCGTTGACGATCACGGCGAAGTCGGGCGCCTTCAGGGAAGCGCCGCCGATCAGGCCGCCGTCCACGTCCTTCTTGCTTACCAGCTCGTCGCAGTTCTTGGCGTTCATGCTGCCGCCGTACTGGATGGTGGTGGCCTCGGCCACGGCCTCGCCGTACAGCTCGCCGATCACCTTGCGGATCTGGGCGCAGACCTCCTCGGCCTGGTCTGCGGTCGCGGTCTTGCCGGTGCCGATGGCCCAGACGGGCTCGTAGGCGATGACCACGTTGGCCATCTGCTCGGGGGTGACGTCCCGCAGGGCGATCTTGGTCTGCATCCGGACCAGCTCCTCGGTGACGCCCTCTTCCCGCTGCTGCAGGCTTTCGCCCACGCAGATGATGGCCTTCAGGCCGGCGTTCAGGGCGGCCAGGGCCCGCTTGTTCACGGTCTGGTCGGTCTCGGCGAAGTACTGGCGGCGCTCGGAGTGGCCCACGATGACGTACTCCACGCCCAGGTCCACCAGCATGTCGGCGCTGATCTCGCCGGTGTAGGCGCCGGACTTTTCAAAGTGGACGTTCTCGGCGCCCACGTGGATGTTGGTGCCCTTGGTCTTGGCCACGGCGGTGACCAGGTCGGTGTAGGGGGTGCAGATGACCACCTCGCAGCTGGCGTCCTTGACGGCGGGGATCAGCTCGTCGATCAGGGCAGCGGCCTCGGTGGCGGTCTTGTTCATCTTCCAGTTGCCGGCGATGATCGCCTTGCGCTTTGCTTTATCCATCGTATGTTCTCCTTATCCTTACCTTGCCCCCAACAAAAGAGTGCGGCGGCGCATGGCCGCCGCACCCGTCGCAGGCTTGTGAAATGTGGTCGATTTATGCGTTCTGGATGACCGCGATGCCGGGCAGCTCCTTGCCCTCCAGGTACTCCAGGGAGGCGCCGCCGCCGGTGGAGATGTGGGTCATCTTGTCGCCCAGGCCCATCTGCTGGACGGCTGCCGCGCTGTCGCCGCCGCCGATGACGGTGGTGGCGTCGCTCTCAGCCATAGCCTTGGCCACAGCCAGGGTGCCGGCGGCCAGGGTGGGGTTCTCGAACACGCCCATGGGGCCGTTCCAGACCACGGTCTTGGAAGCCTTGACCGCGTCGGCAAACAGCTTCATGGTCTCGGGGCCGATGTCGCAGCCCTCCATGTCGGCGGGCATCTGGCTGATGGGGTAGACGGTGGTGTCCACCGCGGCGTCGATGGGATCGGGGAAGTCCTTGACGCAGACGGTGTCCACAGGCAGCAGCAGCTTGACGCCGTTGGCCTTGGCCTTTTCCATCATCTCCTTGCAGTAGTCGATCTTGGAGTCGTCGCACAGGCTCTTGCCGATCTCATAGCCCTGGGCCTTGATGAAGGTGTAGGCCATGCCGCCGCCGATGATGAGGGTGTCCACCTTCTCCAGCAGGTTGGAGATGACGTTCAGCTTGTCCGCGACCTTGGCGCCGCCCAGGATGGCGGTGAAGGGACGGACGGGGTCGTTGACGGCGTTGCCCAGGTAGCGGATCTCCTTCTCCATCAGGTAGCCCACGGCGGTGTCCTTGATGTAGTCGGTGACGCCGGCGGTGGAGCAGTGGGCGCGGTGGCAGCTGCCGAAGGCGTCGTCCACGTAGGCGTCGGCCAGGCTGGCCAGCTCCTCCGAGAAGGCGGGGACGTTCTTGGTCTCCTCCTTGCGGAAGCGGGTGTTCTGCAGCAGGACCACGTCGCCGTTGTTCATGGCGGCGACAGCGGCCTTGGCCTGCTCGCCCACCACGTTGTCATCGTCTGCAAAGACGACCTCCTTGCCCAGCTTTGCGCTCAGGGCCTTGGCGACGGGGGCCAGGCTGAACTTGGCCTCGGGGCCGTTCTTGGGTTTGCCCAGATGGCTGCACAGGATGACCTTTGCGCCGTCGTTGACCAGCTTCTGGATGGTGGGCATCGCCGCATTGATGCGGTTCTCATTGGTGATGACGCCGTCCTTCATGGGGACGTTGAAGTCGCAGCGGACAAGGACTTTCTTGCCGCAGTAATTCTCGTCGTCGATGGTCTTCTTACCTAAACCCATTGTTCTAAACTCCTCTCAAATCGTTTTACTTGCCTGAAGTGAGTTTTGCATCGTCGGGTTTCCCCGTGGATACTTCTATTATATCCAAATGCGGTGTGCAAAGCAAGAAGTTCTTGCCCGGATTGTCAAAAAAGTCTCATTCTGCGGGGCAAAGGCGGGCCGCCTAAAATAAACAGCAAAAAACCATATTGCCACTGCCCGGCCACCGGGGCTATAATAGGCGTATCGGATATCCCCTGCAAGCAAAGGAGGACGCTTTTATGGACAAACCCGTATTGGTCGTGTTGGCTGCCGGGATGGGCAGCCGCTACGGCGGAATGAAGCAGCTCGACCCCGTGGGCCCGGGCGGGCAGATCATCATCGACTACTCGATCTACGACGCCCGGCGCGCCGGTTTTGAAAAGGTGATCTTCATCATCCGCAAGGAGAACGAGGCCGACTTCCGGCAGGTGATCGGGGACCGGCTGTCCCACCTGATGGAGGTGGAGTACGCCTTCCAGTCGCTGGAGGACCTGCCCGCCCCCTACGCCGTGCCGGAAGGCCGGACCAAGCCCTTTGGCACCGGGCAGGCGGTGCTCAGCGCCCGGGAGCTGATCCATGGGCCCTTTGCCGTCATCAACGCGGACGACTACTACGGCCCCGAGGCCTTCCGGGTGATCTACGACTACCTGTCCACCCACGCCGACGGCGACAAGTACCAGTACTGCATGGTGGGCTACCAGGTCAAAAACACCGTGACCGAAAACGGCAGCGTCTCCCGGGGCGTCTGCGAGGTGGGCCCGGACGGGATGCTGACCAGCGTCACCGAGCGGACCAAGATCGTCCAGGCGCCGGACGGCGTCATCCGCTACGCCGACGGCGACGCCTGGGTGGACCTGCCGGGGGACACCCTGGTCAGCATGGGCTGCTGGGGCCTGACGGCCAGTTTCATGCAGGAGGCGCAGGCGCGGTTCTCCGCCTTCCTGGCCGGGAACCTGCCCACCAATCCCCTCAAGTGCGAGTATTTCCTGCCCACCATCGTCTCCGACCTGATCGCAGACGGCAAGGCCCAGGTCAAAATGCTGCACAGCCACGACAAATGGTACGGCGTCACCTACCGGGAGGACAAGCCCGGCGTGGTGGCGGCCCTGGCCCGCCTGACCGAGGAGGGCGTCTACCCCAAGACCTTCTGATCCCCCGCCTGTTTCCCGCCTGTGCGCCGGCCGCTCAGACGGGATTTTTTGCTGCCCCGGCGGCCTGCGGCGCGGGGCGGATGCCGTGGGCGGCCAGGATCTCCTCGCAGCTCAGGCCGTATTTGCGGGCGATGTCCCGGGCATAGCTCAGGCCGTCCGGGGTGGTGCGCAGCACCCGGTAGCTGCGGGTGCCGTCGGCCACGTTTTCCATCTGGGCCACCAGGTTGTCGATGCAGCCGGTGCGGCCGGGGACGGCGTTGAACCGGGCCACCTGCTGGGTCAGCTCGTGGATGTGGGTGACGTACACCCCGCCGCAGCCGATCACCGCAATGGCCGACAGCACCTCCCCGGCGATGAAGCTGCCCTCCAGGAGGCTGGTGGAGCTGAAGCTCTCGTCCATCAAAAGCAGGTCGTCGCCCTGCAGCTGGGTCAGGATCCGGCTCATCCGGGCGCACTCGCTCTCCAGGCGGCCCTTGCCGTAGTTGTCCTCGTCCGAGGCGGGGAAATGGGTGAAGATGCACCGCACCGGGCTCATCACCGCGGCCCGGGCGGGCACCAGCAGCCCCAGCTGGAACAGGGCCTGGGCCATCCCCACCGAGTAGCAGAAGATGGATTTGCCCCCGTGGTTGGGCCCGGTGACCAGGTAAAAGCGGCCCCGGTCGTCGTAGGTGAAGTCGTTGGCCACCACCGCCTGGCCCTCGCTGCGCAGCACCAGCATGGGGTTGTAGACGTCCTGCAGGCGGAGGGCCTTGTCCTCCATGGGGCGGATGGCGGGGCGGCAGAGGGCGCAGCCCCGGCCCCGCAGCTCCAGCAGGAAGGCCGACGCCGCCGACAAAAACCGGAAGTCGTCCAGCAGCCCGATGAAGAAGGACGTCTCGTCCCGGAAATACTGGTCGATGACCGGCTCCCAGCTGCGGATGGTTTTGGCAAAGGCGTTGTCCAGCGCCCGGCAGACCGCCTGGTCCAGGGCGTGTTTTTCCTCCTCCCGGGCGGTCTTGGCCAGGTTGGCAAAGCCCGAGATGCAGACCATGGGGTCGCTCTTGTCCCGGCCCAGCAGCTTGTCCAGCACGCTGCCCTGACGGTATTTTTCGGTGTTCAGGGCCAGCAGCCCCACCTCGGTCACCCGGAGGGTGCCGTCCAGGTTGATCCCCAGGGCGATGCTTTTGACATGGCCGATCTGGTACTGGGTCTTTTCCAGCTGGGCGGTCAGGGCGCGGTAGTCCGCGCTCTGGCGGCGGGCCTCCACCTCGTCCCGCAGGGCGGCAAAGCCGGCGCTGCGGATGGGCGCGTCCGCCAGCCGGGCGTGGAACAGCTCCACCAGCTCCAGGTACAGCTCCAGATAGCGCACCGAGGCCAGGCTGCTTTCCACCGTGGAGGAGGAGCTGTTCAGCACCTTGCGCATCTCGGCGGCGTCCCGCAGCAGGGGCAGCGCGTCCCGGATCAGGCCCCGCAGGGCCTCGCTCTCCACCAGGTCGGCCACCACGTCCAGCCGCCAGGCCAGCACCTCGGTGTCGGTGGTGTAAAATTGTTCCAGCCGCAGATCGGGCAGGCCCCGCCAGCTCTCCCGCCGGACCGAGACCATCTGGTCGATCTGCAACGTGTGGAAAAAGCTGGAGTCGGGCACCGGCGTGCCCCGTGCGGGCTTGTGCGGCGGATACAGCAGGCGGAAACTCTCCCGCCCGCCCTGTGTTTTGTCTGGCATGGCCATTCCCCTCCCCTGTTGCCTTGCGGCCTTACGTCTTGGATACAGCCCTATTAAACACCCGCCGGGGCCAAAAGTCCAGCGCAGGGGCAACAAAAAAGGGCCGCCAGCTTTTGGGCTGGCGGCCCTGCTCAGGTCTTTGGTGTACCCTCCGAACTTAGCAGTTCTCGGCGAAGTACTTGATGGTGCGGACCATCTGAGAGGTGTAGCTGTTCTCGTTGTCGTACCAGGACACGACCTGAACCTGATAGGTGTCGTCGTCGATCTTGGCGACCATGGTCTGGGTAGCGTCGAACAGAGAGCCGTAGCGCATGCCGATGACGTCGGAGGAAACGATCTGGTCCTCGTTGTAGCCGAAGGACTCAGAAGCGGCAGCCTTCATGGCGGCGTTGATGGACTCCTTGGTCACGTCCTTGCCCTTGACGACGGCCACCAGGATGGTGGTGGAGCCGGTGGGGACAGGCACACGCTGGGCAGAGCCGATCAGCTTGCCGTTCAGCTCGGGGATGACCAGGCCGATGGCCTTGGCAGCGCCGGTGCTGTTGGGGACGATGTTCTGGGCGCCGGCACGAGCGCGGCGGAGGTCACCCTTGCGCTGGGGGCCGTCCAGGATCATCTGGTCGCCGGTGTAGGCGTGGACGGTGGTCATGATGCCGGACACCACGGGATAAGCCTTGTTCAGGGTATCGGCCATGGGAGCCAGGCAGTTGGTGGTGCAGGAAGCAGCGGAGATGACCTGGTCTTCCTTGGTCAGGGTCTTCTCGTTGACGGAGTAGACGATGGTCTTCAGGTCATTGCCGGCAGGAGCGGAGATGACGACCTTCTTGGCGCCAGCAGCGATGTGAGCCATGCTCTTGTCCTTGCTGGTGTAGAAGCCGGTGCACTCCAGGACGACATCGACGTTCAGCTCGCCCCAGGGGCAGTCCTTGGCGTCCTTAATGGCGTAGATCTTGATCTCCTTGCCGTCGACGACGATGGAGTCCTCGGTGGAAGAAACGGTGTGCTTGTTCTCGCCGATCTTGCCGCAGAAGGAGCCCTGGGCGGTGTCGTACTTCAGCAGGTGAGCCAGCATCTTGGGGCTGGTCAGGTCGTTGATGGCGACGACCTCGTAACCCTCAGCGTCGAACATCTGACGGAAAGCCAGACGGCCAATGCGGCCAAAACCATTGATAGCAACTCTTACAGCCATTTTATAGTACCTCCTAAAATTTTTACCCTTGGAATCCGGATAAATTTCACGGTGTCTTTATTATAGAACAAAAATCCCAAACCTTCAAGTGCCTGCCAAACAAATAACAAGCCATTTTCTATTTTTGTCAGTTTTATATTTTTTTGTTCCATAATTTTCAGCAATTTTAGCGAATCAACCAGCGGCGTGGTTGCCGCGCCGCAGAGGGCCGGGCTGCGCGCAAAACAGAGCGCACGCCCCGCCCAGCAGCCCCAGCGCCGCCAGGCCCCAGTCCCCCGGGCCCGCCGGCAGCAGGACGCACCGGGGCAGCTGCCAGGCCAGGCACAGCACCCAGGCCAGCAGCCCGCAGCGGCACAGGTTTTTGGGGTTGGGCGCATCGGGCAGGCAGACCGCCCGCAGCAGCGCCCCCAGCAGCAGCAGGGCCGCCAGCTGCTGCCACACCGCCGAGGTGGGGATGGTGCGGTGCCAGCTGGAGCCGTTGGTCATAAAGCTGGCCAGTACGTCCCAGGCAAACACCAGGCTGCCCAGCACCCCCAGCCAGGCCGGGGGCGGGGCGGAGGCGCTGCGGCGCTGGCTGCGCACCCCGGCCAGCAGCCAGCGCTGGCCCAGGCACTCCAGCCAGAGGGCGCACAGCACCCCCAGCGCCCCATGGACGGCGCCCGCAGGCCCCGTCCCGCCCAGCAGGTCCAGCCCGCCCTGGATCAGGTACAGCGCGCCGGCCGCAAAAGCCGGCAAACTCAAGGCCAGAGCGGCCCCCCGGGTGCGGGGGCGCTCCACCGCCGCAGCGGACGCGCCCGGCAGCCCCCCCGCCAGCAGGGCCAGCCCTGCCGCGAGGGCCAGCGCAAGATACCGCGCCCAGACCGGGCCGGCGGTCACAAGACCGGTGTCCAGGTCGGTCCACAGGGCCAGGTCGGCCCAGCGCAACGCCCCCAACAGGATGCCGGCGGTCAGCACGCCGGCCACATAGTTCCGCATGGCTTACCGCTCCTCAAGAGGCTTGTAGCGCTGCCGGACGCCCAGATACTTGTAGGCCGGGCGGATGATCCGGTTGGCAAAGACCACTTCTTCGATCCGGTGGGCGCACCAGCCGGGCAGGCGGGCAATGGCGAACAACGGGGTGTACAGGTCCTCCGAGATACCCAGCATCTGATAGATCAGGCCGCTGAACAGGTCCACGTTGGCGCACACCGGCTTGGCGCTGCCCTTTTCCTCCGCAAAGATGGCGGGGGCCAGCCGCTCGATGCTGCACAGCATATTGTACTCCGCCTCGAAGCCCTTCTCGTAGGCCAGGTGGCGGGCGCGCTCTTTCAGGATGACCTCGCGCGGGTCGCTGATGGTGTAGACGGCGTGGCCCATGCCGTAGATCAGGCCGCTGCCGTCGCCGGCCTGCCGGCGCAGGATGCGGCGCAGGTACTCCCGCACCTCGTCGTCATCGTCGTAGTTTTCCACATGGGCCAGGATGTCCTTCAGCTGGCGGTTGACCTGCAGGTTGGCGCCGCCGTGTTTGGGGCCCTTCAGGGCGCCGATGCCCGCCGCGATGGCCGAGTAGGTGTCCGACCCCGAGGAGGACACCACCCGGGTGGCAAAGGTGGAGCAGTTGCCGCCGCCGTGGTCGGCGTGCAGCAGCAGGCAGGTGTCCAGCAGCTTTGCTTCTTCGTGGGTGAACTTCTGGTCCGGGCGGTAGGTGCTGAGGATGTGCTCGGCGGTGCAGTGGCCCGGCTGGGGCAGGTGGAAGAACATGCTCTGCTTGTCGTACACCCGGCGCTTCATCTGGTAGGCGTTGACCATCATGGTGGGCATGCAGCCGATCAGGGTGATGCTCTGGTGCAGCAGGTTCTGCAGGCTGAGGTCCTCGGGGTTGTCGTCGTAGGAGTACATCCCCAGCACACAGCGCTGCATCTTGTTCATGATGTTGGGCGAGGGCGCGTTCATGGTGTCCATAAAGCCGTCGGGCAGGGCGCGGTGCTCGGCCAGGATCTGGCAGAAGCTGTCCAGCTGGGCCTTGTTGGGCAGGCTGCCGAACAGCAGCAGCCAGATCACTTCTTCAAAGACGAAGCGGTCGTTGCGGTATGCCTCCTCCACGATCTCGGTGATGTTGACGCCCCGGTAGATCAGCCGGCCCGGGATCGGGATGATATGGCCTTCCTGATCCTTACGGTAGCCCACAACGTCGCAGACGTTGGTCAGGCCGGCCAGCACGCCGGTGCCGTCCGGGTTGCGCAGGCCCCGCTTGACGCCCAGCCGCTCACTGGTCTCGGGGTCGATGTAGTTGTTGGCCAGATACTCCTCACAGAGGGTCTTCATGGCTTCGTGCTCGTTGGTTCCTAAATTCATCATGACAAATCCCCTTCCCTTCCAAATCATTCACCGCGGAGAGCAGGCCCGCGGAAGTAAGCCCTAACTGCTTGTCTGTACAATGGTCCCCCCTTAACGGTAGATAGTTTTATGATAGCGCTTTTGTTAA
Organism: Candidatus Faecalibacterium gallistercoris; assembly: GCA_019116585.1. Taxonomy (GTDB): domain Bacteria; phylum Bacillota; class Clostridia; order Oscillospirales; family Ruminococcaceae; genus Faecalibacterium; species Faecalibacterium gallistercoris. Next base: position 30,648 of record DXBJ01000033.1, read on the forward strand.
ATAAATTCAAGCCAAAACTGCACAAACCCCGCCTCAAATACAGAATGTTTTGATTTTATTCGGATTTTATTCACATTTTGAGGTCTGGGGCCGGGCGGGTTTCGCCTCTTCCCGCGGGGGCGGCGTGGTATGCTGTGCCTGTATCACCCACCGAAAGGAGGCTGTTCCGGCGTGAAAAAAGCCGTTGTATTCCTGGCCGCCGCCCTGCTGGTGCTGGGCAGCGCCCTGCCCCTGGCGGGCTACTGGCTGGCAAAAGCCCTGCTGGAGGCGTCCGCCCCCGCCCCGGCGGCCAGCGCCGCATCCGGCGCGGCATCCGGGCCGGCTTCGGAGGCGCCCGCCCTGCCGGCGGACCCCGGCGCCCTGCCCCCGGCCGACCCGGCCGGGGCTGAGACCCGGGTGCTGCTGCGGGACAGCGGGAGCGGCCAGGACCTTGCCCTCCCGATGCGGGACTACCTGATCGGCGCGGTGGCGGCCGAGATGCCGGTCAGCTGGCCGGACGAGGCCCTGAAAGCCCAGGCCGTGGCCTGCCACAGCTACATCCTGTACTGCCGGGACCATTCCGCCGACCCCGCCGGCCCCTGGCTGACGGTGGACCCGGCCCGGCGGCAGGGCTGCCTGACCGACCCGGTGCTGCGCAGCTACTGGGGCACCGCCTACCAGGCCAACTACGCCCGGCTGTCGGCCCTGGTGGACCAGGTGGCGGAGGCGGTGCTGTACTACGACGGCGCGCCGGCGGGCGCCAGCTACTTTGCCATCTCCAACGGGCAGACCGAGGCCAGCGAAAACGTCTGGGGCTCGCCCCTGCCCTACCTGCGGGCGGTGGACAGCAGCACCGACCTTTCCGCCCAGGACTACCAGGTCACCGTCACCCTGTCGGACCGGCAGGTCAGCGAAGCGCTGGCCTCGGCCCTGGGCATCTCGACCGGGGACACCCCGCCGGACGGCTGGTTCGGCGCCCCCAGCCACACCCCCTCGGGCTATGTGGCCTCCCTGCCGGTCTGCGGGCAGATGGTGACGGGCACCGCCCTGCGCTCCGCCCTGGGCCTGCGCAGCGCCTGCTTCACCATCCAGTGGGACGGCAGCGCCTTTGCCATCACCACCCGGGGCTACGGCCACGGGGTGGGCCTGAGCCAGTGGGGGGCCAAAGCCCTGGCCGAGCAGGGCAAAAGCTGGATCGAGATCCTGGCCCACTATTTCCCCGGCACCAGTCTGGAAGGATAAAAACGGCCCCGGCGTAGTCAGACAAGCGCCGGGGCTGTGTCGGTTATGGAGTTCAGAACAGGCTGCCCAAAAAGTCCGCCAGCTGGCTGCCCAGGGTGGCGGGCTGCTCCGCCGCCGGGGCCGCGGCGGCGGCGGTCTGGTCCTGCAGCATGGCCCCTTCGGGGTCCTGCACCGACCAGTAGCAGCCGTCTGCCGCCGGGGCGTCGGACACGGTGAAGTCGGCCCCAAAGCACAGGCTGTCGCCGGTGGCGTCCTCTGCAATGACCAGGTAGGTGTAATTGCCGGCGGGCAGGTCCCCAAAGCGGATGGCGCTGTCAACCTGCCGCAGGGACCAGCTGCTCTCGCTGCCGGTCAGGGCCGCCGACGCACTCATGACGGTGTTGCCGGCGGCGTCCTCGATCAGGACGGCCACCTCGGCCAGGGTGCTGCCGCTGGCGGCGGTGACATTGCCGTTCAGGCTCATGCCGGTGCCGGTGTGGACGTTGACCGGGTAGGTGACCCCGGCCAGCTGCAGTTCGCTGGTCTGGGCCGCGCCCGCGGCGGCGTTGTTGTCCTCCGCGATGTACCAGTAGCAGGAGGCCCCTGCAATGGACACGCTGGCGCTGGAGATGGGCACCCGCCCGGCGCTGATGTTGCCGGCGGGGTCAGAACAATAGAACACCCCGTTGGTGTAGTCGGTGAGCAGGATCGCGTGGGGCTGCCGCCGGTCGTACAGGACGATGCCCTCGGGGTGGGCGGCCAGCAGGTCGATCAGGGTCTGGGTCTTGGCCCCGTTGTCGGCGGGCAGGGTGGCGTAGCGGACCTTCATGGCCTTGTATGTAAAGTTATGGGACAGCCCGTTGGACCATGCGGCGGGGCGGACGTTGTTTTCGGTCACGTCCACCCAGTCGGCCAGGCCGTCCAGATAGGCCCGGCGGCGCAGCATCATGGCGGCGGCCGTCAGGGTGCAGGTGCCGCTGCGGCTTTGCTTGAGGTAAAAGCCCGCGTCTACGTTCAGGTCGGCAGCCAGCGCCCGGGGCATACAGGGCAGCAGAAGCAGGGCCGCCAGACACAGCGCCGCCAGGCGGCGGCGCCAGCCAGTTCGTGTTTCCAAGTTGGCCTCTTCCTTCCTCAGGGGGCATGTCCCCCAAACTGCCTGGGGGCCGCCCCGGCGGGGTGCATGGGAGGGGCCGCAGCATCCGGCCTCTCCGATAAACCTCGCTTTTTTGAATTTTATTTGTATTAAGTTTAACGCAGCTGTTACCGTTTTGTAAATAGTTCGAGGGCAAACTTTCACGCTTTTTTCGCATTTATTCCATAGTATTACCTTTGAATTTGTACATATTTTACAAATATTCTGCTTTTATTTTTTCGGCACAGGGGCTTGACAGGCAAAAGACCCTTTTACAGATCCCGGGTGTAGCGGCAGTCGGGGTAGCGGGAGCAGCCGTAGAACCGCCGCCCCGCGTTGCTGCCCTGCCGGGCGGTGCGCAGCACCAGTTCGGCCCCGCACCAGGGGCAGCGGCCCGGCAGGCCCCTGGGCTTTGCCTGCTCCCGCTCGATGCGGCGGACCTGCCGCACATGGGCCCGCTTCTGGCTCCGGGTGGCCCGGGTATAGGGCTCCAGCCGGGCGTACAATGCCCGGACCTGCCGCCGGCTGAGGGCCCGCCGCCCTGTCTGCCGCAGGACCCGGGGCAGCTCTTCCAGCCGGCAGACCGAGACCTCCTCGCTGTCCCAGGTCACATCCTCCAGCTGGCACCGGCCGGTGAACACCACCACCGGCCAGAGGGGCGTCTGCTCCCCCACCAGGGCCTCCAGGGCGCGGACATGGCCGGCGTTCTGCCAGATGGGGTTGTAGAGGGGGTGGCGTTCGGTTTTCATCCGGCCCAGCCAGTCCCGCCCCGCATAGACCGAGACGGTCCATTCGGGCTGGTCCTCCCGGCCGCAGATCCATCCCGTATAATTTTTGCTTTCGATCACAAAGATCCCCTTCCGGGTCAGGTAGAGCAGGTCGATCTCGGCGGTGCCATCGGGGGTGGGCAGGTACAGGTTGCGCAGGCACAGCCCCCGGACCCGGAACCAGCCTTTTTCGGCCAGCTTGCCCGCCACGGCGTCCTCCCCTGCCGCGCCCTTTTCCGCGGCCTCGTCCCGGCCCCACAGCCTTTGCAGCCATCCCATGTTTTGTCCCTTCCTTTCATTATGCAAACGAAAAAGACCGCCAGCACAAGCTGACGGTCTTTTGGTCCGAGTGGCGAGAATCGAACTCACGGCCTCTTGAACCCCATTCAAGCGCGCTACCAAAACTGCGCTACACCCGGATATGGGCCCCGCCCGTTTGGAGCGGGGCGACGAATAGTATTATACTCACAAAGGGGCCGGCTGTCAACCTCTTTTTTCAAATTTCTTCCGTTTCTTCCCGGCGGGCCTGTTTGTCCCGCTCCAGCAGGGGCTTCAGGTACTGGCCGGTAAAACTGCCGGCCACCCCGGCCACCTGCTCGGGGGTGCCCGAGGCGATCACTTTGCCGCCGGCGCTGCCCCCTTCGGGGCCCAGGTCGATGATATAGTCGGCGCACTTGATGAGGTCCAGGTTGTGCTCGATGACGATCACCGTGTTGCCCGCGTCCACCAGCTTCTGCAGCACCTCGATCAGGCGGTGGACATCGGCGATGTGCAGGCCGGTGGTGGGCTCGTCCAGGATATACACCGTCTTGCCGGTGGAGCGGCGGGCCAGCTCGTTGGCCAGCTTGACCCGCTGGGCCTCGCCGCCCGACAGGGTGGTGGCGCTCTGGCCCAGGGTGACGTAGCCCAGGCCCACGTCCACCAGGGTCTGCAGCTTGCGGGCGATCTTGGGCTGATTGGCAAAGAACACCACCGCTTCTTCCACCGTCATGTTCAGCACGTCGGCGATGGTCTTTTCCTTATATTTGACCTCCAGGGTCTCCCGGTTGTAGCGGGCGCCCTTGCACACCTCGCAGGGGACGTAGACGTCGGGCAAAAAGTGCATCTCGATCTGCAGGATGCCGTTGCCCTCGCAGGCCTCGCACCGGCCGCCCTTGACGTTGAAGCTGAACCGCCCCGGCCCGTAGCCCCGCATTTTGGCGTCCTGGGTCTGGGCAAACACCGCCCGGATGTCGTTGAACACCCCGGTGTAGGTGGCGGGGTTGGAGCGGGGGGTGCGGCCGATGGGCTGCTGGTCGATGCCGATGACCTTGTCCACGTATTCCAGCCCGTCCACCCCGTCGCTTTTGCCCGGGCGGCTGCGGGCGCCGTTCAGCTCCCCCGCCAGGGTCTTGTACAGGATCTCGTTCACCAGGCTGGACTTGCCGCTGCCCGAGATGCCGGTGACACAGGTGAAGGTGCCCAGGGGGAACTCCACCGTGATGCCCCGGAGGTTGTTTTCCCGCGCCTTGTTCACCCGCAGGCAGTGGCCGCTGCCGGGGCGGCGGGTCCGGGGCACCGCGATCCGTTTGCGGCCGGACAGGTAGTCGCCGGTCACGCTGCGTTTGGCCCGGCAGATGTCCTTGACGCTGCCTGCGGCCACGATCTCGCCCCCGTGCACCCCCGCGCCGGGGCCCACGTCCACGATGTAGTCGGCGGCGCGGATGGTGTCCTCGTCGTGCTCCACCACGATCACCGTGTTGCCCAGGTCCCGCAGGTGCTTGAGGGTGGCGATCAGCTTGTCGTTGTCCCGCTGGTGCAGGCCGATGGAGGGCTCGTCCAGCACGTACAGCACCCCCGACAGGGCGCTGCCGATCTGGGTGGTCAGGCGGATGCGCTGGCTCTCGCCGCCCGACAGGGTGCCGGCGGAGCGGGCCAGGGTCAGATAATCCAGGCCCACGCTCTGCAAAAACTCCAGCCGGGTGCGGATCTCCTTCAGGATCTGGCCGCCGATCTGGCGCTGCTTGGAGGTCAGGGGCTCGGCGCCGCCGCCCTCCTCGCTGGCGCGGATGAAGGCCAGCTCTTCCCGGATGGACATCTCGCAGAACTGGCTGATGTTGACGCCCCCCACCGTGACCGCCAGCACCACCGGCTTGAGCCGCCGGCCCTTGCAGGCGGGGCACTTGACCCCGGACATCACCCCGGCGATCTCCTCCTTGACCCACTCGCTGCCCGTCTCCCGGAAGCGGCGCTCCAGGTTCTCCACAATGCCCTCGAACTCGCCGTAATACTTGCCGCTGCCAAACTCGTTGGTGCGGTGCAGCTCCAGCTTCTCGCCGTTGGTGCCGTAGAGCAGGGCGTTCCGCGCCTCGGTGGAAAAATCCCGCAGGGGGGTGTCCAGGGTAAAGCCGTACCGCTTGCCCAGGGCGATGTAGTACATCTCGCTCACCGAGCCCTCGGCGTAGTACCAGCCGCTGGCCTTGATGGCCCCCTGCCGGATGGACAGGCTGCGGTTGGGGATGATGCGGTCCTCGTCCACCTTCATGAAGATGCCCAGGCCGGTGCATTTTTCACAGGCGCCCTGGGGGTTGTTGAAGGAGAACAGCCGCGGGGTCAGCTCGCTGACCGAGACCCCGTGCTCCGGGCAGGCAAAATTCTGGCTGAAGGTCATGGTCTGCCCGCCGATCACCTCCACCTCGGCCACCCCGCCGGTCAGGCTCAGAGCGGTCTCCAGGCTGTCGGCCAGGCGGCTGCGCACCCCTTCCCGGATCACCAGGCGGTCCACCACCACCTCGACGGTGTGCTTGATGTTCTTTTCCAGGGTGATCTCCTCGTCCAGGTCGTAGAGGCTGCCGTCCACCTTGACCCGGGTGTAGCCGGCCCGGCGGGCGGCGTCCAGCTCCTTTTGCTGGGTGCCCTTGCGCTGGCGCACCACCGGGGCCAGCACCTGGAAGCGGGTGCCCTCCTCCAGCTTGAGGACGGCGTCCACCATCTCGTCCACCGTCTGCTGGCTGATGACCCGGCCGCACACCGGGCAGTGGGGCACCCCGATGCGGGCGTAAAGCAGGCGGAGGTAGTCGTAGATCTCGGTCACGGTGCCCACCGTGGAGCGGGGGTTGTGGCTGGTGGTCTTCTGGTCGATGGAGATGGCCGGCGACAGCCCGGTGATCTCGTCCACGTCGGGCTTGTCCATCCGGCCCAGGAACATCCGGGCGTAGCTGGACAGGCTCTCGACATAGCGGCGCTGGCCGTCGGCGTAAATGGTGTCGAAGGCCAGGCTGGACTTGCCCGACCCCGACAGCCCGGTCATAACGATGAACTTTTCCCGCGGGAGGGTCAGGCTGACGTTTTTCAGGTTGTGCTCCCGCGCGCCCTTGATGACGATCTTATCGTTTGCCAAAATACTTTCTTCCTTTTCTCTGTGACTGTGCGTGGTTCTGGCGGCGCTCGGCCTCGGCGTCCGAGTCGGTGGTGGGGTTTTCGCCCCGGCGCAGCCGGTCGATCTGGTCCCGCAGGAAGGCCGCGTGCTCGAACTGCAGCAGCTTGGCCGCCTCCTTCATCTCCCGGGTCAGCCGCTCGATGGCCGCTTCCCGCTCCTTCTTGCCCATCCGGCGGGTGTTGGCCTTGGCGTTTTCGGCCTTGTCGCTGATCTCGATGGTGTCGCGGATCTCCTTGACGATGGTCCGGGGGGTGATGCCGTGGGCCTGGTTGTAGGCCGTCTGGATGGCGCGGCGGCGCTCGGTCTCGGTGATGGCCCGCTCCATGCTGTCGGTGACGGTGTCGGCGTACATGATGACCAGGCCGTCCGCGTTGCGGGCCGCCCGGCCGATGGTCTGGATCAGGCTGGTCTCGCTGCGCAGGAAGCCCTCCTTGTCCGCGTCCAGGATGGCCACCAGGCTGACCTCGGGCAGGTCCAGACCTTCGCGCAGCAGGTTGATGCCCACGATCACGTCGATGGCGCCCATCCGCAGGTCCCGGATCAGCTCCATCCGCTCAAAGGTATCCACCTCGTGGTGCATATACTTCACCTTGACCCCCTGGCCGGTGAGGTAATCGGTCAGGTCCTCGGCCATTTTTTTGGTCAGGGTGGTCACCAGCACCCGCTCGCCCCGCTCCACCCGGGCGCGGATCTCTCCCAGCAGGTCGGTGACCTGGCCCTCCACCGGGCGCACCGAGATGGGCGGGTCCAGCAGGCCGGTGGGCCGGATGACCTGCTCGGCCACCTGGGTGCTGTGGGCCTGCTCGTAGGGCCCCGGCGTGGCCGAGACGAAGATGGTCTGGTTCAGCTTGCTTTCCACCTCCTCGAAGCGGAGGGGGCGGTTGTCGAAGGCGGAGGGCAGCCGGAAGCCGTACTCCACCAGGGTCTTTTTGCGGGCGTAGTCGCCCCCGTACATGGCCCGCACCTGGGGCAGGGTGACGTGGCTCTCGTCCACAAACAGCAAAAAGTCCTTCGGGAAATAGTCCAGCAGGGTGGTGGGCATGCTGCCGGGGGCCCGCCCCGACAGCACCGCCGAATAGTTCTCGATGCCCTTGCACACCCCCACCTCGTTGAGCATCTCGATGTCGTAGTTGGTGCGCTGGGCGATCCGCTGGGCCTCGATCAGCTTGCCCTCGGCGGTGAACTGTTTGACCTGCTGGTCGCACTCGGCCCGGATCTTCTCGATGGCGGCGGCCTTCTTCTCGGCGCTGACGATGTAGTGGCTGGCCGGGAAGATGGCCACGTGCTTGACGATGTTCTGCTTGGTCCCGGTGACGGGGTTGAACTCGGTGATGCGGTCGATCTCGTCCCCGAAAAACTCCACCTTGATGGCCAGCTCGCTCATATAGGCCAGGTAGATGTCCACCGTATCCCCTCGGACCCGGAACTTGTTGCGGATAAAATTGACGTCGTTGCGCTCGTACTGCAGGTCCACCAGCCGGCGGCACAGCTCGTCCCGGGCCATCTGCATGCCGGGCCGCAGGCTGATGACCATGCTGCGGTAGTCGATGGGGTCGCCCAGCGAGTAGATGCAGGACACCGACGCCACGATGATGACGTCCCGCCGCTCAGACAAAGCCGCCGTCGCCGAATGGCGCAGGCGGTCGATCTCGTCGTTGATGGCGCTGTCCTTTTCAATGTAGGTGTCGGTGCTGGGGATATAGGCCTCGGGCTGGTAGTAGTCGTAGTAGCTGACGAAGTATTCCACCGCATTTTCCGGGAAAAACGCCCGGAACTCGGTGCACAGCTGGGCGGCCAGGGTCTTGTTGTGGGCCAGCACCAGGGTGGGACGGTTGCACTGGGCGATGACGTTGGCCATGGTAAAGGTCTTGCCGCTGCCGGTGACGCCCAGCAAAGTCTGGCACCGGTCCCCCCGCCGGACCCCCTGCACCAGCTTTTCAATGGCTTCGGGCTGGTCGCCGGTGGGCTGGTACGGCGACACCAGTTTGAAACGGTTTTCTTCTGTGGGCATGATACTCCCCCTTTGCGGCGCATTTTACAATCAATGGTTGTTGTATGCCTTCCGATTATACCACATTCAATTTCCTTTGTACAGTCCCTGCCTTCGCCTTCAGAGGGCGGAAGGGTCTTTCCCCTCCCGCAGCTGGAAGATGTGCAGCCGCTCGTTGCCGGCCTCGGGCAGCTCGCTGCGCTGGCGCAGGGAGAGATATTCCGTCTCGGTGACGATGATGTGGTCCAGCAGCTCCACCCCCACCACGAACATCCCCCGGGCCAGCTCGGCGGTGGCCTCGATGTCCTGGCGGGAGGGCAGCGCGTTGCCGCTGGGGTGGTTGTGGCACAGCACCACCCACCGGGCCTTGAGCCGCACCGCCTGGGCGATGGCCTCCTTGACGGGCAGCTGCACCGAGTCGGCGTCGCCGCTGCTCAGCCAGGCGGTGCAGGTGATCCGCCGCTGGCGGTCCAGGCAGACCAGCAGCACCCGCTCCTGCAGGGCGCCCCGGAAGCGGGCCATCAGGTACTGGCCCATCTGCTCCACCGTCTGCATCCGGCGGCGGTCCTTGGTCAGGCTGCGGTGGTAGCAGGCGCTGACCTGGGGCAGCAGATGGAGGAAGCGGGCTGCGGCCGGGCCCACCCCCTCCACCAGGCACAGCTCTTCTTCGCTGGCCTGCAGCACCCCCGCAAAATCCCCGAACCGCTCCAGCAGGGCGTGGGCGGTGGGGTTGGTGTCCCGGCGGGGGTTGGTAAAGTAGAGCAGGTACTCCAGCATTTCGTGTTCGGCCAGGCTTTCCAGGCCGTACTTCTGCACCCGCTGATGCATCCGCTGGCGGTGCCCCGCATGGATCTGTTTTTCGCCTGCCATGGCCAAGCCTCCTCTCCCTCATCCCTTTTAGGATACTGTCCTTTTGGAAAAAAGACAAGTCCTCCGGACAAATTTTCTCCCCCGATTGACTTGCACCCCGAAATCGTTTATCATGGTCTTACATCAATGAGGAGAACGCCCATGAAACAATTTACCGCAACCGCCAACGACGAGGGGGTGCGGCTGTCCCGGTTCGTCCAGAGCGTGACCACCGGCCTGCCCGCCAGCCTTTTGTACAAGAGCTTCCGCAACAAGCGGATCAAGGTCAACGGCCGGCGGGCCGCCCCCGACGCCCGCCTGGCCGCCGGGGACCGGATCGAGCTGTACATCAACGACGAGTTTTTCCCGCCCGAGGCCGCCCCGGCCCGGCCCGCCCGGCCGGCCAAGCCCAAACAGCCCAAAGTGCAGGTGGTCTACGAGGACGAAAACATCGCCGTCCTGTACAAGCCCGCCCACCTGCTCTGCCACAGCGACCGCACCGGCGACGCCAACCTGGTGGACGCCTTTGCCCAGTACCTGACGGAGAAGGGCGAGTACCGCCCCGGCGGGGAGAACCGCTTTGCCCCCGCCCTGTGCAACCGGCTGGACCGGGGCACCGAAGGGCTGGTGATCGCGGCCAAAAATTACGCCGCCCTGCGGGACATGAACGAGATCATCCGCACCGACCGGCTGAAAAAGGAGTACTACACCATCACGGTGGGCATCCCGCCCCGTGGGCGCTTCACCGCCTGGTGGGAGCACGACGAAAAGGCCAACAAGGTCAGCATCCACGCCCACCCCGACCAGGCCGGCCGGCGCAAGCAGATCGTCACCGATGTGGACGTGCTGCGCACCGCAGGGCCCTACGCCTTGTGCCGGATCGGGCTGGTGACCGGGCGGACCCACCAGATCCGGGCCCACCTGGCCTATCTGGGGCGGCCGGTGCTGGGGGACATCAAATACGGCAACCGCAAGGCCAACGAGCGGGCCGGCGCCCGGACCCAGGCTTTGTGCGCGGTGCGGGTCAGCTTTCTGGACATCCCGGCGGAGAACACCCTCCACTACCTCACCGGCAAGGTCATCAAGCTGAAAGACCCCCGGATCCTGCACCAATTCGACGGGCTGGACAAGTCCCGGCAGACCGGGTGACCCGCAGGAAGGAGCATCCCCATGTACGCACTTTTGAACAGTTTCGGCCTCAGCGGCCTGCAGGGCTTTGGGGTGGCGGTGGAGGCGGACGTCTCGTCCGGGATGGACGGCTTCACCCTGGTGGGCCTGCCGGACACCGCCGTGCGGGAGAGTGCCGACCGCATCCGGGCGGCCGCCCGCAACCTGAAATACCGCTGGCCCAGCGGCCGGGTGACGGCCAACCTGGCCCCCGCCGACGTCCGCAAGACGGGCCCCGTCTACGATCTGCCCCTGCTGCTGGCCGTCCTGGCCGCCGCCGGGCAGATCCCAGCGCCCCCCAGGGACGCGGCTTTTCTGGGGGAGGTGGCCCTGGACGGCTCGCTGCGCCCGGTGACGGGGGTGCTGCCCATGGCCCTGACCGCCGCGGAGCAGGGCTTCCGCGCCCTGTACCTGCCCGCCGCCAACGCCGCCGAGGCCGCCGAGGCCTGCAGCGGCGCCGGGCTGCAGGTCTACCCGGCCCGCTGCGTCACCGACGTGGTGGAGGCCCTGGCCGGCCGGGCCCCCATCCGCCCGGCCCAGGCCCCGCCCTTCGACCCGGACCAGCACTGGGACGCCTACCCCGACTTTGCCGACGTCCTGGGCCAGGCGGCAGCCCGCCGGGCTATGGTGGTGTCCGCCGCCGGCGGGCACAATATCCTGCTGATCGGCGCCCCCGGCACCGGCAAGTCCATGCTGGCCAAGCGGCTGCCCGGCATCCTGCCTCCCATGACCCGGGAAGAATCCATCGAGACCTCCAAGATCTATTCCATCGTGGGGCTCCTGCCCCGGGACGCCGGGCTGATCTCGGCCCGGCCCTTCCGCAGCCCCCACCACTCAGCCAGCCCCGCCGCCCTGGCGGGCGGGGGCAGCACCTTCCGCCCCGGCGAATGCAGCCTGGCCAACGCCGGCGTCCTCTTCCTGGACGAGCTGCCCGAGTTCCCGCGGGAAAGCCTGGAGGTGCTGCGCCAGCCCATGGAGGACGGCCGCATCACCATCAGCCGGGCCGCCGGCAGCGCCACCTACCCCAGCCGGTTCCAGCTGGTGGCCGCCATGAACCCCTGCAAGTGCGGCTATTTCGGCCACCCCACCCGGCGCTGCACCTGCTCCCTCAACGCGGTGTGGCATTACCGCAGCCGCATCTCGGGCCCGTTGCTGGACCGCATCGACCTGTGCGTCGAGATGGACCCCGTCTCTTTCAACGAGCTGCACGGCACGGGCCAGTCCGAGACCAGCGCCCAGCTGCGCCAGCAGGTGCTGGCCGCCCGCGCCATCCAGACCCGGCGCTTTGCCCGGCACGGCTGCCAGGACGTCCACTGCAACGCCCAGCTGACCGCCGGCCAGGTGCGGCAGCTCTGCCGCCTGACCCCCGGGGCCCAGCAGGTGCTGCGGACCGCTTACGACCGGCTGGGCCTGTCCGCCCGCAGCCACGACCGGCTGCTGCGGGTGGCCCGCACCATCGCCGACCTGGCCGGCACCGAATCCATCCAGGAAGAAGCCCTGCTGGAGGCTTTGCAGTACCGGATGCAGAACAAGCTGGAGGGCGGCCTGCTGTGACCCGCCGCCCCCGCGCAGACGCCAAACGGCCCGCCGTGCCAAAAACACAGCGGGCCGTTTTGTTCATTCGTCCGTAGGGTCGTCGGATGAGCCGTCCTCCTGGCGGGACTCCAGCTCCTTGCGCAGGTTGCGGATGCGCTTCTTCTCGCTTTCCGCGTGGCGCCAGGGCCAGGCGTGGCCCTCGTTTTCCTTGCACCAGCGGCTGAGGGGGTAAAAGGCGAAGGCCAGGCCGAACACGTACAGCAGCACATACAGCAGCCCGTCCAGCCAGCCCAGCGCGTCCAGCGCCGCGATGATGCAGATGACAAAGCCCGCCTTCATGAAGAACAGGCCGTTCTGCTTGGCGTACTCGGTAAAATGCTCGGCCTTGATGCTCCGGCGGCCCTGGTCGCCCCAGACCCGGGGATTTTTCATCACCGTATAGCCGTAGTAGAGCAGCATCATGCCGCAGGTCAGCTGAAAACCAAAAAACATTTTTCTTGCCTCGTTGCGTTACTTGGTCTCGTCCTCGCCGGGGAACATCTCTTTGTAGTAGGGGGTAAAATCCAGGGTGGCGAAGTAGTCCCGGGGGGTCTCGGCCCGGCGGATCAGGCTGTGGCCGCCGTCGGCGCACAGCAGCACCTCGGCGCTGCGCAGCTTGCCGTTGTAGTTGTACCCCATGGCCGAGCCGTGGGCCCCGGTGTCGTGGATATAGATCAGGTCCCCGATGTCGATTTTGGGCAGCATCCGGTCCACCGCAAACTTGTCGTTGTTCTCGCACAGGCCGCCCACCACATCGTACTTGTGGTCGCAGGGGGCGTCCTCCTTGCCCAGCACCGTGATGTGGTGGTAGGCGCCGTACATGGCCGGCCGCATCAGGTTGGCGGCACAGGCGTCCAGGCCGATGTACTCCTTATAGATATGCTTTTCGTGGATGGCGGTGGCGATCAATGCGCCGTAGGGCCCGGTCATGAACCGGCCCATCTCGGTGAAGATGGCCACGTCCCCCATGCCGGCGGGGACCAGGATCTCCTCGAACTTTCTGCGGACCCCCTCCCCGATGGCGAAGATGTCGTTTTCCCGCTGGCCGGGGCGGTAAGGGATGCCCACCCCGCCGGACAGGTTGATATACCCCACATGGACCCCGGCGGCCTGGGACACCCGCACCGCCAGCCGGAACAGGATGCCGGCCAGCTCGGGATAATATTCGTCCGAGATGGTGTTGGATGCCAGGAAGGCATGGATGCCGAAATGTCTGGCCCCCATCGTCTTGAGCCGGCGGAAGCTGTCCACCATCTGCTCTTCGGTCATGCCGTACTTGGCCTCGCCGGGCCTGTCCATCACCTGGAAGCCCTCCTTGCTGGCCCCCAGGCTGAAGGTGCCGCCGGGGTTATAGCGGCAGAACACCGTCTCGGGCACGCCGGCCACCCGCTCCAGAAAGCCCACCATGGTGGCGTCGTCCAGGTTGATATAGGCCCCCAGGTCGTAGGCTTTTTTCATGTCCTCGCTGGGGGTCTGGTTGGAGGAGAACATGATCTCCTCCCCCGCAAAGCCCACCGCCTCGCTGAGCATCAGCTCGGTCAGGGAAGAACAGTCCACCCCGCAGCCTTCTTCCCGCAGGATCTGCAGGATGGCGGGGTTGGGCAGCGCCTTGACCGCAAAGTATTCTTTGAAGCCTTTGTTCCAGCTGAACGCCTGGTTGATGCGGCGGGCGTTCTCCCGGATGCCCTTCTCGTCGTAGATGTGGAAGGGGGTGGGCACATCGGGCAGGATGTCCTGCACCTGGGCTTCGGTCAGGAAAGGTCTTTTTTCCATACGATTCACATCCCTCTCTTTGGGGGCGCATCCGCGCGGCGCGCCGCTCGGGGGCGGGCGGCCTGGTCCGGTGCGTCCTGATTCACGGTTTGGTTTTCAGCTGGTCCCGCACCGGGGTAAAGGTGGGGATCATCTTTTGCAGCTGGCGCACCACGCCCTCGTCGTTGTGCTCGGCGGCGGCGAACAGCTCCTGCAGCTCCTGGTAGAACTGGTCCAGCTTGATGTCCCGGGGCGGCGCCACAAAGATCTTGTTGTGCTGGGTGCGGCGCATTTTGTCCTGCTCCTCGTCCATCATCAGCTCTTCATAGAGTTTTTCGCCGGGGCGCAGGCCCACGATCTTGATCTCCATGTTGACCCCCGGCTCGTAGCCGTAAAAGCGGATCAGCTGGCGGGCCAGGTCGATGATCTTGACCGGCTCGCCCATGTCCAGCACGTAGATGCTGCCGCTTTCGGCCAGGGCGCCGGCCTGCAGCACCAGCTGGGCCGCCTCGGGGATGGTCATGAAGTACCGCTCGATGTTGGGGTCGGTCAAAGTGACGGGGCCGCCCTGCTTGATCTGCGCCTCGAACAGGGGGATCACGCTGCCGTGGCTGCCCAGCACGTTGCCGAACCGCACCGCCACGCACTTCATCTCGGTGTAGCGCGCAAAGGTCTGGATCAGCATCTCGCACAGCCGCTTGGTGCAGCCCATGACGCTGGTGGGGTTCACCGCCTTGTCGGTGGACAGCTGGACCAGCCGCTCCACCCCGTGCTCGCTGGCACTGGCCAGCAGGTTTTTGGTGCCCATGACGTTGTTCTTGACCGCCTCGGCGGGGCTGACCTCCATCAGAGGCACGTGCTTGTGGGCCGCGGCGTGGAACACCACCTGGGGGTGGTAGGTCTCAAACACCTCGTCCAGCCGCTTTTTGTCCCGGATGGAGCCGATCAGCACCTCGATGGGGGCCTCGCGGCCGTATTTGCGCTGCAGCTCCATCTGCAGCTCGTAGGCGCAGTTCTCGTAAATATCAAAGATCAGCAGCCGGGCCGGGCAGAACCGCATCACCTGGCGGCACAGCTCGCTGCCGATGCTGCCGCCGCCCCCCGTCACCAGCACCACCTTGTCTTTCAGGTAGCCGCTGATCTGCTCGGTGTCCAGGGTCACCTCGTCCCGCGAGAGGAAGTCCGCGGTGTTCAGCTCGCGGAAGGCGTGGGCCGGCGCGCCGGCCGTCCCCACCGACTGGGGGTCGCTCAGGATCTGCACCTTGCAGTGGGTGGACATACACAGGTCGATGACGTGGTTCAGCCGGCTGCCCCGCAGGGTGGGGATGGCAATGATGATGCCATAGATGTTGTAGCGGGTGCACAGCTCGGGGATGTCCTCCAGGGTGCCCTTGACCGGCACCCCGTGGATGGTCTGGTTCAGTTTTTCGGGCGCGTCGTCCGCCACCACCACCGGGTGGCCGTAGGTCTTGTTGGACTTGCAGACGTTGATGGCCCAGGCGCCGGCCTCCCCCGCGCCCACGATCAGCATGGGGCGGTTGGGGTCGTTGCTGGTCACCCCCCGCAGGGCCGCCCCCAGCGGGTGGTCCAGGAACATCCGCCACACCAGGCGCAGCCCGCCCACAAACAGCAGGATGAACACCGCCGCGATGCAGTTGGCCGAGTTGAACAGCACGCCGTGGACGAACAGCCGGTTGACAAAGTAGACCGCCACCGTGGGCACGGCCACCATCACCGCCAGGCGGAACAGATCCCGCTCGCCGGCGTATTTCCATAGAATGGTATACAGCCCGCCCACCAGGAAGGACAGCATATACAGCGCCGCGATCCAGGGCAGGTTCTCGTACAGCAGGGCAAGGTTGTGAGGCCACCAGACGTCCACATCCGGCGCGCCGTCGGCGCGCAGCAGCAATCCCAGATAAAAGCTGAAGCAGACGATCAGCAGATCGACCATAAACAGCAGACCCCGCCGCAGCAGGATCGCGCCCTTGCGCTTTGTTTCCTTTTTCAAGATACGTCCTCTTACTCTCCGGCGGCAAGCCGCCGTTTATTGCAGCCCGCAGGGGGCGGCTCGCGCCGCCCCTGCAGGTACATATCCTATATTATACTCAGTTTCACAGCCGGTGTCCAGAACTTTCCGGTTTTCCTTTTCTTTCCCGGGGGGCGGCGCGGCAGGCCTCCCGCAGCTCGGCCCCCAGGCCCAGGGGCCACCCTGCCGCCAGGCAGGCCGCGCACATCCCCGCGCCCCCGGCGGCCACCGCCAGCAGCTGCATCCCCCGGCCCGCCCCCAGAGGCGCCGCCAGGGCCTGGCGCAGCCCCCAGCCCGCCAGGGCCGCCGCCCCCGACGCCAGCACCGGCCCGGCCACCCAGCCCGCCCAGTCGGGCCGCAGCCCCGCCGCGGCCAGCAGCCGCCGGGTGTTGGCCATGCAGGTGAACAGGCTGGACAGGATCATCACCAGCAAAAAGCCCCGCATCCCCATCCGAGGCAGCAGGGCCGCCACCCCCGCGATGCGCAGGATGGAGTCCCACACACTGTAGCGGAAGGCGGCTTTCTGCTCCCCCATCCCCTTCATGGCGCCGTCCACCATGCTTTCCAGATACAGCAGGGGCATGGCCGGGGCCAGGATCTCCAGATAGCCGCCCGCCTCCGGGCTGCCGTAGAGAGCGGCGGCCAGGGGCCGGCCCCACACCCAGAACACCGCCCCCGCCAGGGCCGAAACGTACATGGTCAGCTTGAGCATCCGGCCCAGCAGAGCTTCCAGCCGGCGGCTGTCGGCCTGCAGGCGGGCCCGGGCGATCTCGGGCATCAGCAGCACCCCCAGGCTGCCCAGCAGCCCAAAGGGAAAGTGGACCAGGGGCAGGGCCATCCCTTTCAGGACGCCGTACTGGGCCACCGCCGCGGCCCGCCGGCCCAGATAGACGGTCAGGCAGGCGGGCACCAGCATATTCTCGGCGGTGTGCAGGGCGCTGGCCACGCACCGGCCGCCCCCCACCGGCCACAGGATCTCCCACAGGCGCCGCCCGGCGTGGAGCGGGGCCTGGGCCCGGTCGTGCCCAAAGGCGCGGGGGGCTTCCCGCTTGCAAAAGCCGGCCATCAGCACCGCCGACAAAGCCTCGCTGGCCGCCGTGGCCCCCAGCACCACGGCGCAGCGCACCCCGATGTCCCGGCCGGCGGTCAGCTCCAGAGCGGCGGCCATCACCCCGATCCGGAACGCCTGCTCGGCCAGCTGGCTGGCCACATTGGGCCCCACCCGCTGCCGTGCCACAAAAAAGCCGCGCAGCACCGCCGACACCGCCATAAAGGGCATCCCAAAGGCGGCGGCCCGCAATGCCGCGGCGGCCCGCAGATCCCCCAGCCACCACCGGGCCGCCAGAGGGGCCAGCAGCCACTGGCCCGCCAGCGCCGCGCACCCCAGGCCCAGCGCCGCCGCACACAGCCGGGCCAGCATCCCCCGGGCCCGGGCGGGCGGGCCGGTCAGCTCCTCGGCCATCAGCCGGGTGGACGCCGCCGACACCCCCGCCGTGGCCAGGGTGACGAACAGGGAATACACCGCCAGCACCATCTGGTACAGGCCCATGCCCTCCCCGCCCAGGGCGTTGGCCAGGTAGATGCGCAGCCCCATCCCCGCCAGCCGGAGCACGATGTCCGACCCGGTGAGCAGCGCGGCATTTTTCAGGTAGCTCTGCCGCATGGCGACCCCCTCCCTTCCCGACAGGATATGCGCCGGGGCGGGCTGCTAGAACAAAACCCGCCGGCACGGCGGAGCAGACTGTCAAAAAAGTCCCGTCCAGCCGACATGTGCGGATGGACGGGACACATACAGGGAAATTTGGCGCTGAGAGTGTGCGAGCCGACTTGCGGCGAGTGCGCGGTTCAGCGCCAAATTTTGTCCCCAGGGACTGCGAAGCTGAGGCGCGTCCAGCGGACGAAACAGCCGAAGCGGAGCAGGGGCAGCGGTCTGCCTTTTGCAAGCCCGCTGCGACGGGCGCAGCAAAAGCAGGGAACCGCAACCAC
>DXBJ01000034.1 GCA_019116585.1 Candidatus Faecalibacterium gallistercoris
AATGATAAATACCCTTGGGCTTGTGCTTCGATCGACCGCATGATTGTTGGAGAAAATTCATCTTTATTATTAAATGCAGTTTTGTCTCCATTCCAATAGGTGAATAGGCTTTGCTTTTCTTCAGCAGGACTAGCAGTCACTAAATATTTAAGAGCAAAGCGAACGATTGATGCTGTTTTTATTTTACCATTGTCAAGAGAAGACATCTGAAACAAATTTTGAAAAATCCCTTCCTTATTTAACTTTTCAACAACAAATTGTGCTAGGCTCTCATCCGAAATAGGATCACCAATACGTTTGATCTGTAATAGTACATTTTGAGGTACCGACTTAGCATTCATATTAATATCCAAGAATATTTCACTTTGTATCCGAACGCGATCTGCATTTGGCATATTTTCAGGGAATACTAGACCTGTAACAAGGAGATGTAGCTGCTTGCGTAATTTTGTTATTTCCTTTTCCTGCTTAGAGTTCGAACCACTTTCGTAATGAGCATAAATTCTGTGTTGCCCATCAATGATACAAATTGAATTCATTTTTTTGGGTAAAATCAATTTGCAATCACCTTCAAGTCCAGAAATTTCATCTATTTTTTTATAGTTTCCAGCAGCATCTTTAACAACAACACCATTCGGGAGAGCAACAATTATATTATTATAAAAAGCCTCGCCTTTTTTCTCCAAGAAATCCCTTATGCTTTTAATTTTTGATTTTTCTATCAAGCGCTGATATAACCATATCGATTCAGACCAATTATCTTTCCTCAACACATAACATGTGTTCAGCAAATCTTCTGCACACATCATAAAAGAAACCACTCGGATACCGTCCTTGTTTCCCGTGAATGCTTTAGGATATATAATAGGCGCAGATATAGTTGAGTTCTCACTCGAACTCGAAATCAATCCAACATCCTTATCTTCAATTTCCAGGAATCTAAAAATCTCATTTCGTGCAGATAGTTTTATGCAAGAAACAATCCACTGAAAATAATTCAAAGTTTTTGGTTGCACGAATGTCAAATTATTGAAAAGCTTACCATCATCTGAAGCAAGAGGGACCTCTCGCTTCGATATATATAAGCCAATAATTTTAATTCTATCTGTGGAGTATTCTGTAAACAACGATTCTTTATCTGGGAATAAGGCAACAAGCGTATTGACAAATTGAGGAAGATTATTTTTAATTTCTCCCACAGCCTCATTTTTAGTGCGTATATGGTCTCGAATCCCAGTAGACGTAACCGTATCTTCACAGACCAACCAAATATTTTTATAAACAAACATCGAGTCTATTTCTATTCTTCGAAGACCAATATGCATTTCCTTATCGTTTGTCGGGATATAAGTAAATCCAGCTCCCGAGAATACATTATAAACCCTCCGTTTAAACGCAGCTTTTTCCTTATTTAACTTTTTATTTTCAGAAGAAATAGCTTTTTTTGTTTTACTGTTCCCCATTTTTTTCCTCCCTAATTTTTCGGAATTCTTCTGGCAACTGCGCTACAGAGCTATTCACATTAGGCTCAATCGCAGGTACATCCTCTCGTATTTTTGCTTTTCCATTTATTGCATCCAATACACGGCTATACGAAATTTCATAATAGTCTTTTTGGATTTCAGCGCCTAAAAATCGTCTTCTGGCGACTATTGCAGCAACTCCTGTTGTTCCAGATCCCATAAACGGATCAAATACAATGCCATCTTTCGGGCACAGTGCATTTATTAAGCGCAGTGGTAGGGCTACCGGATACTGACAGGGGTGTTCTGTCTTTTCAATATGATTTGCATTAACATTTGGAATATCCCATACATCTGACGGATTTTTTCCAAGAGGATTTCCACTCAGCTTTCCTTTATTAGGACCTCTATATGATCTTTTTCCTGGATATTTTTGAGGAACACGTACAGCATCAAGATCAAAATTAAAGCTATCACCTTTGGTGAACCAAAGTATTGTTTCGTGACGTCCACTAAAACGTTTTGTGCTATTCAATCCATGCCCAAATGTCCAAATAATACGATTTCTCAGAATCAAAGGGTACTTTAAATTCGCACTTTTTGAGGTAAATAATTCATACACGATATAATCCAAAGGAATCACACATTTTGCAGAAACATGATAACCTGTTTGCCAGCAAATACTACCTCCGGGCTTGAGAACGCGGTATATATCATCAAATATGCAGATATGCTGATCTCTAAACGTTTTAATGTCATTATGAGGATCTTCATAGGCTTTTCCAATGCAATATGGTGGAGAAGTTATAATAAGATCAATTGAACTATCCGGAAGTTTTTTTAAAAGTTTAATACAGTCCCCGTTATATAATGTAATTTGGTTTGTTTCTTTGAACCTTTTATAAATATGTTGTTTCATAACTACATCCCTTTTACGATATCCATAAACCGTTCCAGGGAATATGCGCCTGGATAATCGGGCTGTTTGGTCTCAAACACCATATAGTACTTATACTGTTTTCCGGCTAACTTTGCCCACTGGTCACCGATTTTGGCTTTCTCTTTGGATTCATCGTTATCTAAATGGTCGCCCTTAGTTTCCACCATTAGAATCTTTCCACTCTGCAGCATCACAATCAGATCCGGATAGGCGTGTACCGGCCCATTGATCTGGAATCCCAGTCTAGAGATATTCCGATGCCACCATTTCACATTATCAAGGGAGGCCAGCTTCCACACAACCTTGAACTCATACTTATCCATATCTTCCTCGGCCGTGTAAAGAGACTTGGGAACCATCGTGGTAAAGGAGGTCGGAGAAATTACCGTTGGCAGCGCGTAGTTGGGCCGGCAGACAATCTTGTCTTGTTCCAGCCAACGTTCAAAGGTGCGGCAGCGATGCTGAGAAAGCAGATGTTTGACCTTCTCCTGAATCTTGACAACATAGGGATATGGAGACTGTTCCAGCTCTGAAAGCTGGTCTTCAGTCAATGTCCCAATGACACGGTTGATATATTCATCCAGTTCCCTGTCGTTGATACAGTTCATCTTCGACAGTCTCCCCTTAATCATCCCCTTGCACAGAGAAAGTCGCTTTTCAGAAGGTTGAACATTAAACCATTCACGGAAATAAAAGCTATCGCTACCAGACAGTAGCCACGCTTTTGCAGCGCTGTCTTTACTGTCATCCACATCCACCCGGGCCATCTCGGCGCTTACGGTATTAAAGTCAATGTGTGCATCTTTGTCCCGTAAGGAAAATCCACCTTCCAGGTGTTCCTTTTCCAATATCTCATACGAATCGGAAAAGAGGCTTGGCATGGTTTCCAGTGTGAACTGCGGGAATCGCAGAGTAGAAGCTTCTTCAGCAAATTCAGCATTCATCCGGAACTGATTCATTTTATCCCGCACCTCCAGAGGAGCTTGACTCAGAGCCGTGTTATCTGCCTGGTTAATTTCATCTTCGTATGCTTTGTTCTGCTCTAGAGCCTGGGCCAGCATTGGGTCAGACTGTACTGTTGTCTCGTCGTTGGATCTCTCTGCCTCCTGTTTGGCCACATCAAACCGAGTTTTCAGATCCGAACCGCTTACGTCTGGTATCTCCGGTTCCTTCTCCGGACTTTGGACCATCGACAACTGCTCCGGCTCTGCAGTGGGAGCTGCCAAAACTGGTATTTCTATATCTTGAGCCCGATAATCTCTGCTGCTGAATCCAGCGCTGTTCAAACCATCGACGACCTTCTCTACGGTCTGATGAAAGTCTGCAGAAGATGTAATCACATAGGAAAGATTCAGAACTTCACTCTTATTCTTCCGGGTATAAGGCAGCCGCAGCACCCGGCCCAGAATCTGCTCCACATCTACCACCGAGGTGCGGTTTGCTACTGTGGCCAAAACATAAGCAAATGGACAATCCCAGCCTTCTTTCAGGGCATTGACTGTAACAATGTACCGGATCGGGCAATCGGGAGACAACAGGTCCACATTCTTCAGCTCATCCTTATCCCCTGTTTTGATGGCGATTTCCTGTTCAGGAATACCGCCATCCAGCAGAGTTTTCTTGATCTTTTCATAAGTGGTACTATCAGCCTTGGTGCGGGGTTGCGCCTGGAAAAGAACAATGGGACGAATGTAGCACCCACTGATCTCCTGCTCTCGCTTGGCCTGCGCTTCCAGTTTGGCCCGAATAGCAATCGCATCGGCATATACATCAGCCTGTGATTTACGGTTATAAACGATCACCGGCAGTTTGACCATATTGGCCCGTTTGAGCTGGGAGGCATCAACAAACGAAATAATATTGCTGTTCTTTTTGGGCGTGGCCGTTAGGTCCAGAACAAAACAGGGGTTGAAGTTCTGCAGCATCTCCACACTCAATTCAGAAGTGGCATGATGGCTTTCATCCACAATCACCACCGGATTCAAAAACCGGATCACCTGAATCAATGCGGTCTCGTCGGTATCTGCCAGCAAAGCCGATGGATCATTCATCCATTTTGCAAAGTCTGCCAGATAACCGTTTTGCTGATAGGCCTTGCGGCCATCCTTCTTACTGGTTCTGAAAGAGTCATAGCTAAGTACAAAAACTGATAGTTGTTCTGTGACAGAAGAAGGATTGATATTTTGCCCCATCAATGCCTGTTCCTTGGAGTAGACCTCCACCCGGCCCCCAAAATCCACATCCAACCGCTGGCGGTATGGATGGTTCGGATTTTGCAAAGCCCTGCTCGTCTGGGTCAAAATGGCATCCGACGGCACCAGCCAGACTACTGCTTTGGCCCGGCGCTGGGGCATGGCATCAAAAATTGTCCGAACGGCACTGGCCGCAATGTAGGTTTTCCCGCCGCCGGTGGGAACCTTGGCGCACACATGAGGGACGCCGGGCAATACATTGACATAATTGGGCATACCTCCCAGTCCCACCATCACATTTCGCTCATTCCAAAAAGCAGTATAAGCTTTGGCCGGGCTCTGCAGTTCTACCACCAACTCCAGATAGCGCGCAAGATCGGCAAGGACTTCTTTCTGATAAGACTTAAGTTCCATTTTATCTATCACCTACAGGCTCGGAAGAATCATCATATTGCATATCAAACACACTGCTTTCTTCGATTCTCGGTCCAAAATCAGTGTGAATCATTCCAATATATATACTCTCTAGCGAAAACAGCGCAGCCAACGACAAAACCATATTTTTCAGATTAGCTTTTTCAAAATTAATTTGTCCATCTGAATTTCTAGAAGTTCTTTCGTGCTTCAATTTGTTGTAATCACTCCACCAACTAGGACTTTTGCAGTCCGAACGCAATCTATATCTTATATTGCCATTTTTATCGGAATATTGCTCATATCCAAACTTTTCCCAAGGCCTTACTACATAGTTCCTATCAAGATACACCTGTACCTCTGTGATTTGAGGGATGTTATTTGCTATAAAATATCCCCAATGGATGATGGTCGGCTTCTTGATTTCGTCAAAACTTTGGTCAAAATGCCGTGCAATTTCTTTTGCTACAACATCAATTTCGCTGCACACCGCTTGGATAAGCTTTAAATACTCAACTGAATATGTTTTATCATTATGCTTATCAAAAGCAACATATTTTTGAGTTTGTTTAAAAGCTTCCTCAAGCTCGAGATAATAATTCCAATAACTTGATATAAAATTAGATAACTCAGAAGCTTCTCTTTCCATCTTTTTATTCTCTCTTATAGACGGGCGATATCCCGCGGAATCTTTTTAAAGGTGATATTATACTTGCGCAGAGTCTCCTGTGGAATGGCACACAGATCAGCATAAATGATATAACCTGAAGCTTTGGTCTGAATCGTCGATAGGAATTTATAATCCAGGGTAGTTACTTTCTGACGCTCGTAGTAAAAATAGTAAGCGGTATCACGGCAAACCCCCATCTGATAAGGTTCAGCCGGGTTCTGCTGGGTGGGAAGGGTCTCTTTGGTTTCCATATAATAGACATAGGCCCGAATTTTATCAGCACCCACTTCTTCGTTGAGATTTCCATCCGGTTGGAGCAGGACTGGTCCCAGTTCGTAGTAGCTGAAATTTCCGCCGGTTCCTTCCACAGCTTTCTTGCCCTCTCCATAACCGTGAATAACCCGCTTGACGCGCTCCGCGGTGATACTGTCGGCATAATCCATCATTTCAATCAGGATGAATTTGCGGTGACCACCGTCTGCCTTGTTCATGTTCAGCACAGCATGGGCAGTGGTGCCGGAACCGGCGAAAGAGTCGAGGATAATATCCCCGTCCGAGGATGCTATTTGAATAATGCGGCTAATCAATCGTACCGGTTTGGGATAATCAAATACAGCTTTTCCTAAAATGGCGGCCACTTCTTGCGTAGCCATCTGTGTGTAGCCCACTTCTGAATTTGTCCACCAAGTCCATATACCACGGCCTTCTCGTTCAGAAAGGTATGTCTTTCTACGTGGTACTCCGTTTCCATCTGCACCAAACCACATTCGCCCCTCAGAAAGTAGTCGTTGATAAACTTCTTCAATATTGCACCAGCAACGACCTTTGGGAGGCAATATAGTTTTTCCTGTGGGTGTAGTTATTTGATACATTTGGTTTGGGCGATAACCTGGGGCTGTAAAGGGAGAAGAAATCCACGGGCCCCTCGGATCGTTGTCGGGATTGGTATAAGCCTCCGCATCCTTCCCTTCTAAGGGCAGCAACTTGAGTCCTAAATTTTGGTCTGCACTTTTCGTATAGATCAACACGTATTCATGACCACTACTGAGCTTTTTCCTCGCGTCAGGAGAGGTGCGTTTTTGCCATACAATTGTTTCAGCAAAGTTCTTGAAAATCTCATCACAAATAAGTTTTAAATTGGCGTACTCCGTATCATCAATGCTGATAAAAATAACGCCATCATCCGCGAGGAGCTTTTGCAGCAGCTTCAGCCGCGGGTACATCATGCACAGCCACTTGTCGTGGCGGGAAAGGTCCTCTCCCTCTTTGCCAACCACTTCGCCCAGCCACTTTTTGATTTTGGGATCATTGACATTATCGTTGTACACCCAGCCCTCATTGCCGGTATTGTAGGGAGGATCAATGTAGATGCACTTGATTTTTCCTTCATATTGGGGCAGCAACGCCTTGAGCGCCTCCAGGTTATCCCCGTGGATAATCATGTTCTCGCTGCCATTATCCTCGCTATGCTGACCGGATTCATCAAAGCTGTACTGACGCTCCAAAACCCGATAGGGCACTTCCTGGTGATGGTTGATCACCTTATCTTTTCCAATCCATTCAAGGGTGGGCATGGTTATTTCCTCCACAGGTGCAGAATACTATCTGCCTCTTTCTGCACTTCGTTATCTATTTTCTCAAATATATCTCGTTTTTGTGCCAGCAATAGCCGATAAGAATTTTCATAAGCAGTGACCAGCTTTGCATTTACTCGCCCAATATCTTGAGAAAAAATCTCATAACTGAGATTATCGGTATCTTGAAGTAGTTCGCGGCAAAAAGAAAGCTGTTCTTCCGGGAAGGACCCGGGGTATTTCGATTCAACATCAATTGTTTGCTGTGCTAATGTTCTTCCGTTAAAAGTTTGCAGTTTTCTATAGACAGCAATTTCTTCATCAGCAATTTGAATAAACTGCTTTGAAGAAATAGTTATTTGGTCAATTAAATCTTTCACTTTAAGGTAATCCGAGTGATCCAAATATGCAATCAGTTCATCGATGACTGTTTGGCAAGCCAAGCTATATCTTTGAAATATAATAATTGCTTTAGAGGGTTCCACTTGTCCGTTGTCCATAGACTCTTTAAGAGGCAAAATTGGATTGATTGCTTTTAAAGTGGTAATAAAAATATCCTCTATTTTTGACCAAGACTCTTTTCTATTTTTTAGATAAGATTCCCGCAGAAGTTGCTTTCGTGTAAAAAAGATTGTGACGGCGAGTGTTCCAACAGTAATAGAAGCCCCCAAAACAGCCCCATAATAGGAAAGGACATCTGCAGCAGACCATATAGTAACATAACCAGGATGCTTGTACAGTTCGTTGATAATGAGAGGTACACCTACAATGAAAAAGAGTCCAATGCACAATAGCCAGATAGCTTTATACTTCCATAGCAAATGCATTCCGGTATGTACTAACTGATGCCATACAGTAGTTCTGGACACAGGCATAGCTATATTGGCAGGAGCATTTCCGCCTTGTGACTCTTCTTGTGATGTTGTATCCTGGTTAGTTTGCTTGTCCATAGGGCCTCCAAGTAAAAAGGGCGGTCTACCGCCCCAGATGCAGAATGACTTTTAATCTATTATAGCAGAGTTGGCAGATACCATCAAGGAAAAAGGCACCTGGTTTGATAGTTCGACTAATACAAAGTAAAAGGATGGGGCCGAAGCTCCATCCTTTACGTTTGCTTATCTGGCAGATATATGATGATCTCATCCAGTGTACAGTCCAGTATTTTACACAGCGCATCCAATGTGTTGGTCGACACAGATTCGCCGGCTTTCAATCTTCGTATCGAGGAGCTGCTGATCCCGCCCTTGAACTCGAGCGTGTAGGTGGTGGCTCCGCGCTTTTTCATGGTCTCCCATAAAGGAGCGTATGAGATCATCCAGCTTCCCTCCATCCCGGTCTTGCTTTATCTTCATTATTGCCTATAATGGAGATAAAGTGTTATAGGCAATATTGCCTATATAGGAAGCAGACCAAAAGGAGGCATCCAGATGGATTCAAAGACGTGTTGTGTTACCGGACACCGTGACATACCTGCAAGCAAAATCGACGCCGTCAAGTACGGCCTGTACCGAGAAATCCAGACAGCGATTGCGGACGGCTATACCCGATTCATTTCAGGTTTTGCGGATGGCTCTGACTTGCTGTTTGCAGCTATCGTTGTAGAGGAAAAGCAACGCAACCCGGCCTTGTCTCTGGAAGCAGCCATCCCCTACCGGGGTCGGATGCAAACTCCCAACAGGGAATTTCAATGCCTTCTTCTTGTTTGCAACCGGGTAACTGTAATCCGTGAAAGTTATATTCCATCCTGTTACATGGAACGGAACCGTTATATGGTGAATCATTCTCAGCGTGTGATTGCTGTTTATGATGGACGCAAGTATGGCGGCACCTTTTCTACCATACGGTATGCCTCTGCCATCGGCAGAGATGTGCGGGCCATTTGGATTTAGCGCCCACACAAAATAGCACCGGAAAAATACATTGACCGGTGCTGGGGGCTTTGCGTATTCGATGCTTGATCTGGAATACGAAAAGGCCGGGGTGATTTCAAAGAGGGGTGTCCCCTCTTTGGCTCTGGGTTTCCAATAGGGGCGAGCAGCATCCCTGTTGGCACACGACTTTGGAACCAAAGTCTAGTGTGTTATACCTTTGTGCAGCAGACAGCGGCTGAGTGGGGGTCCACCCTGCTTTCATGGCGCACAAGGAGCCCCTGCGGGGCAGCAGAAACGACAAGGAAAGGCTGACAGTTTGTGCCTAAAAGCACAGGCTGCCAGCCTTTTGCTGTCTGCGGAACAAAGGTATATAAGCCCCCGCCGCCGCGGATTTTCTTGTGTCCGGTACTCCCCTATCACTTTCTTGGATGCTTTCCCCTCTGACTGGTCCCGCTTTTCAGGAGGCTCGATTTTCGGCTGATTTGAATCAGCCACTGCTTTTCGGTGTCGGTCAGTTTATTGTAAGGCAGGCGAATTTGCTTACAGAAAATCATAATCCATTTCTGGAAATCGCTGCCTTCTGTCCCGGAAATGGTTTCAATGTACTCTTTGAGAGAGGCGGCATCATCCGCGGCAGCACTCCCTTGGTCTCCACTGTGTGCCTGCTTCAGTTCCTTCAGAATGCGCTCCACATCGTCGCCGACCACCCGTGCAAAGTACTCATCCTCGTCAATTTGAGCAGCCTTTAAGGTCAATAGGGTGTTGTCCTCTTTGGGATGGTACTTCTCCAGAATGGCAGAGCGGGCAGATTCCAACAAGCTATTCAGATTGCGGATCTGCATAGACACTATGCCATCCACGTAGATCTCCATATCGGCCATCAGCCGGGCAAATTCAGGGTGGGAGATCAGTTCCGACAGGAGCCGGTTATTAACCTTTCCGCTGCTCAATACGTCTACTGCGTCATCACTTAGATGCAGGTCTGCAAGACCTGTCTTTGAGTGTTTTTTGTTTTCAGTCAATCCTAGCAGATAATCCAAGCCTACGCCGTAGAGCGCTGCCAGCTTCTCCAATGCCCCCAGGTTGATATCCGGCTTTTTGTCGTTTTCGTAGTTGCTCAGTGTTGACTTTACAATCCCGGTCTGCTCAGATACCTGTTCCAGAGTTAGGTTATGCTCCCGCCTCAGGTCGGTGAGTCGTTCTCCCGTGGTCAGTTTCGTCTGCATTAATTCACCTCCATTGTTTTTATTTTACCATATCCGACCTGTCGAATAGGGTCGAGGGAACGAATCATCCTGATATTTTGAACACATATCCGTTTCGTCCATAATCGTGGAAAACGGCTGTCAGAGCGCCTTTATTTTAATTTATGGAAAAATCAGGAAATCAGAATTTTCCTGCTATAATAGCCTTCACAGATAAGTGAATGACCGTCCTCACCGCCAAAACCGCGACGACCTCCTCCCGGAGCGAGCGCCCGAAAGGGATGGCACAGCGCCCTCAGAAATGAGCGGTTGCCTGTCAGAAGCGATGAGGGAGACCGGCAGAAATTAACGAAAAGGAGGTATCTAACGAAACATTACGCACCTGACAGGAGCGGCACAGCCCCCATCCAGACACAAAAGGAGGTGTACCTCGAATCAGGGTACACCTTCTCTTTTCCGACGCCACAGTCAAATGGGCCGCCGCGTATGGAGCTATCTGATAATCGAAGTACCTGCCCGGCCTAAGCCTGCTCCCCCATCCCCGGGCCGATAATTATGTATACGAGAGAACTTGGCCTTTTCGCTATGTACAGGCCCGTACAGATCCATTCGGCGAAAGGCTCTAAGGGGTGTCACGTTTCGGAGCTGTTGACAAAAGGGCTCCAAAAGATCATCAGCCCCTTCAGAAGAAGGTTTTCACGCAAAAGAAAAAGGCCGGATTGCGGCCTTCACCAGTCGTATTAAGTTCATAGCGCATGCAGACAAGAGGCATTGCTCGGTTACTCGTTCAATGCCTCGTTTGTATGTCCACCTTAAATTGTGCTCTGATTTCTGGTGGGAGAAATTGCCTTCGCACCAGATCTTCCGCAGTCTCAGTGCAGCAAAGTATTCTGGTGTGTTCAGATTTTTCATCTGCTCCTGCCTGGATTCTTCATGCATCAGGCGCTCAATGAGGCGGCTATTTTTGGAATTACCCATGCACTGTTGTCGGCATGGACAGCTGCTGCAGTCTTTCTTTGCAGCCAGATATCTCTTCTTTTGGCTTTTCTTGCTATAACAAGAATATTCTAATATTTTTCCTTGTGGACAGACATAGAAATCTTTTTCTGAATTGTAGTTGAACGCCTCCGGTTCAAAGCCAGTTGTGTGAGAAGAAGCATTGTTGGGCTTTCTCTTTTTGGGAATATATGTTCGAATCCCGCGCTTTAACATGGCATCATACACTTCGCTGTTGTCATAACCAGCATCCGCGCAGATGGCTTCTGTTTTAAAGCCAAACTTATCAATCTGTGTTTCCAGTCGACTGGTATGAGGTGTGCAGTCATTGACATTCCCGGGCGTAACGAAAACATCTGTAATAATACCACATTCAGCATCACTGGTCTGGTGGTTCAGATAACAGAAAGCGTTGGGTTTTCCTGGACGATTCATAAGTCCTGATTCCGGGTCAGTGGTACTCTTAATAATCGTTTTTGTCTTTTCTGGATATGTGACAGCTTCATCCAGCAGACCTGCTTCCAGTGCTTCCCGGTCCAGCTTTTTCACATATTCAGAAGGCGTATCTGGAACCGCGATGACCTCCCGTTTTTCCTTTGAAGCATTTGCAAGAATGTGTGTGGAATCTGTCAGCAGAAGCTTTCCTGATACCAGTCCAGCAGCCATACATTTGCGGACAACTTCATCAAAAATATCCTGAAACAGAGTTGTCTTCCCGAATTTTCGGCGGCGAAGCTGAGAAATGGTAGAATGATCCGGAACAGGCTCGTCAAAGTCAATTCCCAGAAACCAGCGGAAAGCGATATTTATTCGAACTTCCTGCTCCAGCTTCCGCTCAGAAGGAATGCCGTACAGGTATCCCAAAAGGAGCATTTTTACCAGAAGCACAGGATCAACGGAAGGCCGTCCCACTTTGGCGTATAGCGGTTCAACGATATCGTAAATGAAGCTGAAATCCACACACTGCTCCAAATTGCGAAGGAAATGACTTTCCGGCATCAGTTCCTCCAGCGTCAAAAAGGTCATTTTCAGTTGTTTGCTGCCGTCCCGTTTCATCATACGCTTCACACCCATTTTTCTTTATTGTACCATGGTTCAGATGATAAAGCGAGATTTCAGAGTTTGTCAACAGCTCCGAAGCACGACGCCCTTACACTATCAACAAGGAGTCGGCGAGTCACCGCCCCCTTGATTTTACAGAGGATTTTCTCTATATACGAGAACTTGCCTTTTTCGCTGTGTACGTATGTACGAGAATCGTGCAGCGGCATACAGCAAATGCCTTTCAAGCACATCGCTTTATTTGTCCAAAGTAGGTGTGTTCAAATTGAACACACCTATAAAATCCACTGCTTGGAATCCAAATCACGCAGTTAAAGTGGCTGTTCCCATTTTGGGAACGGCCAAAATCTTGTATAAGAGGAAACTTGGCCTTTTTGCTATGTACGTATGTACAAGTTCTGTACGCACGTACATAGCGAAAACCCTAAAACGCACCCTATGCACAAATCCTTTATAAGGCTAAAGTGGTTGTGGACATTTTGTCCACAACCACACAGGTTTGACCAAGTTGTCACGGTGACAACTTGATTTTAGTGGCACTGGACAAATTGTCCAGTGCCACCGCTTCTCTCAAGGAAACTTTAAAATTCTGAAGTAGATACGGATAAAATGTCCACATTTTTTATTGGATAATCTTTTGGGAAGTGCATTCGCTTTAATCCAATTTTTGTAATCAAGTGGTCAAAATGACCACTTGATCTTGCACAATAGAAGTTCGCGGCAGATGTGAGAAGATCAACGGACAGATTTTGTCCGTTGATTTTCTGGAATACCTAGATGTTCACCTTCCACCGCTATGTACGCATCAACCTCCGTACGCACGTACATAGCGAAACGCCCAAAACGCGCTATATACGCAATCCTTTATAGTACTGAAGTGGTCTGGGTCATTTTGACCCAGACCACTCGGTTCCGATCAAGTTCCCATTTTGAGAACTCGATTTCAGTTATCTCCTCTTCCTTTGTAAAAAAGCTCAGCACATTGTCGCCAATAAATATCAGTTGGTCATTTTGACCAACTGAAAAGCAGGTCATTTTATCTCAAGAGCAAATCAGTAAGTTAAAGTGGTCGGATTCAAAAAGAATCCGACTACTTTATTTTCTTAAAGTCTAGGTAAAAAACCACCCGTGCTGCACATTTTGGATCAAGTTACCAAAGTGGTAACTTGATTTTGGGACACGTTTGCCTCAGTTTGCAGACTTAAAATCAAGTGGTCATTTTGACCACTTGATTTTGGTTCAGTTGGTGCTGGACAAAATGTCCAGCACCACTTTTATAATCGAATCTCATCCACCTACCTAAAAGAAAGGAGTCTGTACTATGCCCGTCATCAATACGATTGAATTGCCAAAAAGGAGGGCCGTCCTTGAGCCAACCACAATACGCCATCATGCGCTTCGCCAAGTACGAGGGGCCAGAGATCTCCAACATCGAGGCCCATAACGAGCGCAGAAAAGAAAAGTATGCCAGCAACCCCGACATCGATCTTTCCCGCAGCAAGCAAAACTTCCACCTGATTGAGCCGCCCCGGCGGTACCGGGCTGAGGCTGAGCGGCAGATTAGCGCCGCTGGATGCCGCACCCGGAAGGACAGCGTTCGGGTGGTGGAAGTCCTGTTCACCGCCACGCCGGAGTTCTTCAAGGGCAAGAAGCTGCCCGAAATCCGGCAGTATTTTGAGGAAACACTCCGTTTCTTTGATCAATACCAGTCCAGAGAAACAATCATCTCCGCCGTGGTGCATATGGACGAGAAAACAGCCCATATGCACCTTTCTTTTGTCCCCTTGACGCCAGACGGTCGGCTCAGTGCCAAGGAGATCGTAGGCAATAAAAAGAAACTGACCTGGTGGCAGGACAAGTTCTGGGAACACATGGTCCAAAAGTACCCCGACCTGGAGCGCGGCGAGAGCGCAAGCCAGACGGGCCGTGATCATATCCCGCCTCGTATCTTCAAGGAGATGACCCATCTCACCCAGCAGCGTCAGAAGCTGGACGAGCTACTGACCGGCATCGGCCCCTTGAACGGCAAGAAGCGGGCCGCTGAGATTTCCGAACTGCTGGACGGTTATATCCCGGCCGTGGAGAAGATGCGGTCTCAGCTCAAAAAGTACAGTACGGCCTTCACCAGCACCAAGGCTGAGAATGAAAAGCTCAAGAAGAAAAACAAAAAGCTCTCAGAGTCCCTGGATGAGGCGACCCATGAGAGCGTGCTGAAACAGCTGAAAGATGCCAAGCTCCAGCGGGAGTACCAGGAGGCTCTCGAGATTCTGGAGCGGATTCCCAAAGAGGTTCTGGATGCGTATACCCACAGGGGAACCACAGAACGACACCACCCCATGAAACAGGACTTATGAGCATGGGAGGTAATCATTTGGCAAAAAAGAAAGCGATCAATGATTACGGCACCGGCATTCCACAGCACGAAATGGAAGCGCTGGCTCGAGTCCTGCTGCCGGAAATTGAAAAATTTTATGCCAGCGAAGAAGGCCAGCGCCAGTTCGCTCAGTGGAAAGAGGAACAGCAGCTGAAGCAGCAAGGCCTCTCCATGACTGGATAAAACAACTGATTCTCCATCAAGTGCCCAGCCGGGCACTTGATTTACATCATACAAAGTGTATTGTGTTATCTTCAGTCCAAAATAGTCCCATCTTGTCCTGAAGAAGATTTAACTTATATTGGTGCAGCATTTCACAAGCCCATAGAAGCCCTAGAAATGTGGCATCCATGGATAACCAAAATTAGGTTGCAGACAGGCTTAAAAGCGTTTTTAGGGCCCTCAAAATCCATCTGGCAAGCACAAGGCGGGCCCTCCTCTTTCATCAGAGGAAAGCCCGCCTTGTTTTACTTACCGGATTAAATCCAGATTGTCTGTATAAACAAGAAATCCGAACCCATCTCCTATTCGGAAGATAAAGTTCGGATTTCTATCTTTTGGTCCGAGTGGCGAGAATCGAACTCACGGCCTCTTGAACCCCATTCAAGCGCGCTACCAAAACTGCGCTACACCCGGATAAAACTGCGAGCGCTGCGGCTCACAGCTTCATCATTATACCGGACGGGGCCGGTTTTGTCAAGGGTTTTTTCAAGTTTTATTGCGGCGTCAGCCGGACGATGCCCCCGGCGCGCTCCACCGCGAAGGGGATGTTCTCCCCGTGGGTGAGCTTGGCGGGCAGGCTGCCGCCGGCGGCCCCGGCCAGGTCCACGTCGTAGCCCAGGCGGTCAGGGTCGGCGCAGACCGCCGCCGTCACCGCCCCCTCGTCCAGAAAGACCAGCTGCAGCATCCCTTCGCTGGCGGCCTCTTTCAGGTTGAAGCTGGTGGTACCGATAACTTCCTGTATTTCTTCCACGGAAGTATACGGCGCAAAGGTGTACACCTCGTCCCAGCTGAAGGGCACCGCCTGCTCCAGGGTGATGGCGGTGTCGGTCAGGCCGGTGAGGGCGGCCTTGAGCTGGTGGTTGTGCCACAGCACCACCGGGCTGCCGATCAGCGACCACGCCAGCGCGATGACGGCCAGCAGGCCGGCCGCCGCAATGTAAAACCTCTGTTTTCTCGGGTTCATCCTGCCCATCCTTCCTCTCAGATAAAATCCTCGGCCTCGCCGGGGGCGTCGTCCAGGTCAAAGGGCTGCCCCGGCCGGGCCGGCAGGGACTGGTTCTGCCGGGAAGCCGCCAGCCCCGCCACCGCCACCCACTCGGCCCCGGCCGCGGTCAGGGCCCGGGCGCAGGCCGCCGCGGTGGCCCCGGTGGTGATGACGTCGTCCACCAGCAGCACCCGGCGCCCGGCGGCGCGGTCGGGGTCCGCACGGAACAGCCCGGCGGCGTTCACCAGCCGCTCCTCCCGGGTCAGGCCCGCCTGGGCCCTCCCCTTCCGGGTGCGCCGCAGGGCCGTTTCGTCCAGGGGGATGCCCAGGGCGTGGGCCAGGGGCAGCCCCATCAGGGCCGGCACGTTGCAGCTGCGCCCCCGCCCCGACGAGGGCACCGGCACGATCAGGTCGCAGTCCACCGGGGGCGCGGCCAGCGGGACGGGCACTTCCACCCCGGCCCGCACCCGGACCTCCGCCCCGAACAGCCGGCCGGCCAGGGCGCACCCCAGCTGGACGGCGGTCCAGGGCTGGCCGCCGTACTTGGCGCGGTGCACCGCGTCGCGGATGCCGCCGGCGTACCAGAAAGGCGCGGCCGCCCACGCCACGATGCCGCCGCCCAAAGCGGGCGGCGGCGCGCAAGGGCCCGGGCCCGGCCAGCGGGTCCGTATCTTCCATTCCAGGGCGCAGTCGGGGCAGTCCGGCACGCCGCCCAGCACCCGGCCGCACAGAGGGCACCGCCGGGGCAGCAGCAGCTGGCACGCCTGCCGGAACAGGATCGCGCCGGGGGTGTACCGCCCCAGACCGGGCCCCACCGTCAGTTCTTGCGCAGGGCGGTCAGGACGCGGACCTGATGGCCTGCGGTGCAGGAGTCCACCCAGCCGATCAGGAAGTAATCTTCCGCGTTGATGGTGGGCAGCAGGGTGGGATAATACACCCCCATGTGCCACAGGTAGACCTGCATGGCGTCCGCCGTCTCGTAGCGGGTGCCGTTGGCGGTGGTCACCGAGGCGGGGCCCAGGCTGTCGATCAGGATGGGCTGCAGCTGGACCATCCCCCGCACCTCGCCGTTGACCTCATGGCGCACGCCGATGCCGCCCGCCAGCACCGGGTACAGGACGCTGGTGGAGTCGGTGGTGTAGGAGGTGCCGTTCATGTAGGTGTAGTTGGCGCCGCCGGCGATGGTGCTCAGGACGGTGCTCATCAGGCCGCTGGTGTTGTTGGCCAGCAGGCCCAGGGCGATGCTGGTCCAGCGGCCGGTGCTGCCGGTCAGCTCGCCCCAGATGTCGTTGAGCAGCGAGCCGGTCAACAGGCCCGAGGCCATCTGCATCAGCACGTCGCTGGGCTGCAGGCTGGTCAGGTCGTCCAGGGTGGAGCTGTTGTTGTTCACGCTCCAGGACATCAGGCAGCCATAGGTCCAGATGTCGCCGGTGACGTCGTCCAGCAGCAGCCGGTCGATCTCGCCCTGGCTGTTCAGGGAGTAGTAGCGGACGTCGGAGTCCGACAGGGTCACCCCGTCCAGGCGGTCCAGCCGGACCGTCCCGGCGCTGCCGTCGGGCAAAGTGTCCAGGATCTCGATGTTGTTGGCCAGCTTGTAGTCCCCCAGGGTGCGGTTGGCGGCGCTGAACAGCCCGCTGACCGATTTTTCGCTGATGGACTGCAAGGTTTCGCCCTCCGGGGTGGTGGTGATGGACACCAGCCAGCCGGTGGGGATGTTCAGGTTCTTGTCCACACGCACGCTGCGCACGGTGCCGTCGGTGCACAGCACCCGCACCGTCTGCAGCACGTCGGCGCCGTTATCGGTGGTCAGGGAGCGGCTGGAGGACTGCACTACGCCGTAGTAGCTTAGGTCCACCTCCTCGCCGGTGAGGATGCCCACGGCTACGTCTTCCATGCCCAGCAGCAGGGTGACCACCTGGCCCACGCCCCCGCCCGACAGGGAGGAGATGCGGTAGGCCACGTCGGTGCTGCCGATCTGGTAGGTCACGCCGGCCACCGTCACCGAGGTGGGGGCCGCCGCGTTGGGCGACACCGCGGTGATCCGGCCGGAGGCCTTGGTGGTGTAGATCCACATCGAGTTGAGGCTC
Source organism: Candidatus Faecalibacterium gallistercoris (assembly GCA_019116585.1). Taxonomy (GTDB): domain Bacteria; phylum Bacillota; class Clostridia; order Oscillospirales; family Ruminococcaceae; genus Faecalibacterium; species Faecalibacterium gallistercoris. The sequence goes on from DXBJ01000034.1 coordinate 18,056, forward strand.
TCGCTGTAGTAGTAGACGTCGTTGACGTGCAGCTCGGGGGAGCTGGTCACCTCATCGTTGCGGTAGATGGTGGTGGGGCTGAAGGGCAGCATCTCGTTTTCCCCGGCAATGAAGGGGCCCTTGAGGCTGCGGGCCAGGATGGCGGAGGTGTCCACCTGCCCGTCCGAGACGGTGAGGCCGATGGTGTTGCCGTAGGTGGAGCCGCTCTTGGTGGTGGCGGTCAGGGTGTTGTACAGCAGCACCGCGCAGTCACTGCGGGTCATCGGCTGGCCCTGGGTGCGGGCCAGGCCGGCGCGCAGGCCCAGCTCGGTGGCCTTGTTCAGCTGCGCCGCCGGGAACGCGCCGGTCAGGTCGGTGGGGGCGTAGCCCAGCAGCCGCAGGGCCGAGGCGCAGGCCGCCTCCAGGCTGACCGGGTCGTTGGGGCGGAAGGTGCCGTCGGTGTAGCCGGTCAGCCAGTTTTGCTGGACCGCGATGCGGATGTAGGGCGCGTAGGGGGTGCTGCTGTTCACGTCGGTGAACAGGCTGCCCACCAGGATCTCCTGGTTGACCGTCTCCCGGTAGGAGGAGACCATGGTCAGCATCCGGGCAAACTCGCCCCGGGTGACCTGGGCGCCCAGCGCCTCGGGCGACTGGGCGGTGGCGGCATCCAGCACGCCCATGGTGCGCACCGTCTGGATGGCGGTGTTGGCGTTGACCGCCGCGGCCGGCACCGCGAAAACGGGGATCAGGATGCAGACCGCCAGCAGGAGGGCCAAAAATCGTTTTTTCATGTTCGCTTTTCTCCTCATAGTTCGTTCAGCATGGGGCGGCGCGCCGGGGGTCACTCGTAGCGCAGCGCCTCGATGGGGTTGAGCCGGGCCGCGCGGCGGGCGGGCAGGTAGCCGAACACCACGCCGATGCCCACCGAAATGCCAAAGGAGACCAGCACCGCGTTGGTGCCCGGGGAAATGGCCACCGACTCGCCCGGCATGAGGATGGGCACCATGGCCGTGGCCGCCGCCGACAGGGCGTAGCCCAGCAGGATGCCCAGCACCCCGCCCAGGGCCGAGGTGGTGCCCGCTTCGACCACGAACTGGAACAGGATGGTCCGCTCCCGTGCGCCCATGGCCTTGCGGATGCCGATCTCCCGTGTGCGCTCGCTGACCGACACCAGCATGATGTTCATGATGCCGATGCCGCCCACCAGCAGCGAGATGCCGGCGATCAGGGTCAGGACCATGACCACCATGCTGATGGTCTGGTTCATCTGCTCCAGCAGCTCGCTCATGCTGTATACATAATACGTATCTTCGTCCTGATAAATTGCGAAGAGGGCCTCCTCGATGGTGGCCTTGGCCTGGTTGGCCACATTCTCGTTGGCCATGATGACGGTGTAGGTGTCCACCGTGTTGGTCTGGTTGATCTTCATGGCCACGGTGTAGGGGATGTAGATGCGGTCGTCCTCGCCGCCCTCCTGCAGCTCGGGGTCGCTGCCCTTGGCGGCCAGCACGCCCACGATCTCAAAGCGGTAGGGGCCCACCTTGATGTCCTCGCCTATGGCGTTGCCGTTGTAGGCCTCCCGGGCCAGGTAGTCGCCGATGACGCAGACATACTTGTTCTCCTTGATGTCCATGTACTGCAGGCCGCGGCCGTCGGCGATGGTGTAGTTGGCCATGGCGGTGTAGTCCTCGTTGACGCCGTAGACGCTGGTGTAGCGGTAGGTGTCCCGGCCCTCCTTGACGGTGTGGCCGCCGGTGAGCTGGATGTAGGGGGAGATGTCCCGCAGGTACTGGGGGTTGTCCTCCACCAGGCCGTACATATAGTCCACCGTGGCGTTGCGGGAGGACTTGCGCCCCCAGATGGACACCGACATGCTGTTGATGCCCATGGCCGAAAAGCTCTGCCGCACCGACTCGGTCATGCCGTTGCCCAGGCCCACGATGACGATCACCGCCGTGACGCCGATGATGATGCCCAGCATGGTGAGGATGGTGCGCATCTTGTTGCTCCAGATGTTTTTCAGCGCAAGGACAAAGGTATCCAGCAGAAGCATCAGCCTGCGCCTCCTTCCTTTGCACGCATTTTCTGAAGCTCCTCCATCTGCGCTTCAAACAGCGGGCTGGCCACAAAAGCCTCGGGGGAGCGGGCGTCGCCGTCGTAGACGATCCGCCCGTCCTCCAGCCGGATGATCCGGGGGGCCTGCATGGCGATGGTGTTGTCGTGGGTGATGAGGATGACGGTGTGGCCCTGGCGGTTGAGCTCCTGCAGCATGCCCAGCACTTCCCGGCCGGTGTGGGTGTCGAGGGCGCCGGTGGGCTCGTCGGCCAAAATCAGGGGCGGGTTGCGCACCAGCGCCCGGGCGATGGACACACGCTGCTGCTGGCCGCCCGACAGCTGGTTGGGCTTGCTGCGCAGCTTGTCGCCCAGGCCCACCTGCTCCAGCACCGCCCTGGCGCGGGCCCGGCGCTGGCTGCGGGGCACCCGGGCGTAGATCAGGGGCACCTCCACGTTGCCCATCAGGTTGAGCTTGGGCAGCAGGTTGTATTGCTGGAACACGAAGCCCAGCATCTCGTTGCGTATGGCGGCAAGCTCATTGCGGCGCATCCGGCCCACGTCCCGGCCGTTGAGCCGGTAGACGCCGGCGGTGGGCACGTCCAGGCAGCCAATGATGTTCATGCAGGTGGATTTGCCCGAGCCGGACTGGCCCACGATGGCCACGAACTCCCCCGACTCGATCCGCATGGTGACATGATCCAGCGCCTTGACGACGGTGTCGCCCATATGATAATACTTGCACACCTCGTTGAATTCGATCAATGCGCTCATCCAATTCCTCCCAGAGCGGGGGCCATCATGCCCATGACCATCAGGTCGCTGGTGCCGTACTCATCGTAGCTGAAGGTCGGCGTCGAAGCATAGCCGATGATGTCCCCTTCCTGCAGGCCGCTGGTGATCTCGGTGTAGTTGTTGTCGCTGACGCCGGTCTCCACCTGCACATAGACGTAGCCGTCGGGCGCGGTCATGTCCGCGATGGCGTTGGCCGCGCTGGGCGACTCGGTGGTCACCAGGACCACGTCGCCCCGCTCGACGGCGGCGTTGGGCACGGCGATGGCGTCAGTGGCCTGCTCCACCACGATCTCGGCGTTGACGTTCATGCCGGGGCGCAAAGCGCCGTACTCCTCCACCTGGACGGTGACGGGGTAGGTGGTGGTGCCGCCGTTGGTCTCGCCCACCATGGACACGCGGGTGACCTTGCCGTTGAAGGTGCCGTCCACCGAGTCGGCGGTGACCGTCACATCCTGCCCGACGCTGATCTGGTTGATGTCCAGCTCATCCACGTTGATGGTCATTTCCAGGTAGGCCATGTCGTAGATGATGCACATCTCCTTGCCGCTTTCCACCGTCTCGCCCTGCTGGTAGTTCTTCTGGATGACGGTGCCGCTGATGGGGGCGCTGATGGTGTAGTTGGCCAGGGTCTCCTCGGCGTTGCGCATCGAGATCTCGCGGCTGCGCAGGCTCTCGTAGGCGTTCTGGATGGTCTCCTCCAGGTCCTCGCCGGCCAGCTCCAGGACGATGCCGTCCTGGGTCACCGCGCCGCCCTCGGGCACATAGATGGAAGAGACGGTGCCTGCGGTGGAGGCGGTGAGGGTGCGCTGCTCGCGGTAGCTGAAGGTCGCGCTGTTGGTGGAGCTGATGCCGTTGACGGTGGCGGTGGCCGACTGGCTGGTGTTCAGGGTGCCGGCGTTGGGGGTGGTGATGGTCACGTTGCGCACCAGCACGTTGCCCGAGCTGAGCACGTCGCTGCCCGACACCTCGGTGATGGTGCCGTTCAGCACCTCAAAGGTGCCGTCCAGGGTGATCTGGGCGCTCTGCCCCACCTGGAAGGTGGCGGCGTCCGCCGAGGGGAAGGTCAGCTGCAGGACCATCTGGCTGGCGTCCTGCACCACGGCCACCTCCTGGCCGGAGGTGACCTCGTCCCCCACCTTGACGCTGAGGGTGTAGACGGTGCCCGCCACCGGCGAGCGGACGTAGCGGTAGTCGGCGATGGTGTCGTAGTTGCGCTGGGCCTGGTCCAGGTTGATCTGGGCCTGCTCCACGCTGGTGGACGCATCGCTGTTCTCGATCTGGTACAGCTGCTGGCCGGCGGCCACTTCCTGGCCCTCCTCAAAATCGGCGGCCAGGATCTCGCCCTCCACCAGGGTGCGGACGGTGTAGCTGTTGGCCGCCTTCAGGGTGCCGGTGGTGCTCAGGGTCTGGGCGATGGTGCGCCGTGTGACCGAGGTCTGGGTGTATTCGGGGGCCACCTCGGTGGTCTGGGCCTGGCCCGCCTGGCGGACGGCGATGGCGATCACAAGCACCACCACAACGGCCAGCGGGATGGCCCACTTGAGGTGTTTTTTATACTTACCCAGGTCGAAACGGGCTGCTGCCCCGGCCTCTGCCTGGGGGTCCTGGCCGGCGGAGCCGCCTTGCTTTTTCTTCCAGGTCATGGTTATCTCTCCTCCTGCTATGCTCTCTGTCTCCTGCCGGCGGGTATACTGCCCCCACGTGTGCGGGAGATCGCTCTCCTATTATAGCACACAAGGCGTCACTGACAATAAGAATTATTTTTCTTTCTTAAAATTTTCAAAAAGACATTCTTTTACATCGCAAATTTTTCATCGCGTTTTCACGTTTTGCCTGCAATCTTTGCAAGTGCGGGCCGCGGCGGGCAAAACAAAATCCCGCCCGGGCGCAGAGCGTCTCCGGGCGGGATCGCAGGCTGCGCGCCAGGCGCGGCAGCCCCGGGTCATGATTCAGCTTCTTCGATGGTGACAAAGACCCCGGCGGGGACGCAGCAGGCCCACTGGCCCGGCCGGCTCAGCCAGCCAAAGTCCTCGCAGACGTGGTCGGGGCACTGGCTGTCCAGAAAGGCGATGGCCCCGTCCCTGACCTGCAGGTGGACGACGTAGCCGCCCACCTCATAAAAATAGTCGTAGTCGGCGTCCAGGGGGATCTGTTCGATCACGCCCATCCCGAAATCCGCCGAGGCGTAGACGGCCGGGCCGTCCCTGCGGCCCAGCGCGAGCCACAGCCCCCCTGCCGCCAGCAGGACGGCGGCGGCGAAGGCCAGGTTCAGCAGCCAGCGGCGGGGCTGGGGCTTGGCGGGCTGGGTCATGCAGCGTAGGCAGCAGCCTGCTCGCCTGCGATGCGGCCAAACACCACGAAGTCGGCCACGGCGTTGCCGCCCAGGCGGTTGCCGCCGTGGACGCCGCCGGTCACCTCACCCGCTGCGTACAGGCCGTCGATCACGGTGCCGTCGCCGGCCAGGACCTGGGTCTGGGGGTTGATGGTCAGGCCGCCCATGGTGTGGTGGATGCCTGCGGTGACCTTGATGGCGTAGTAGGGCGCGGTGTCCAGGGGGTTGGCGAAGCTGGTGCGGCCAAACTCCTCGTCCACGCCGGCGGCCACGGCCGCGTTCCACTTGTCCATGGTGGCGGCAAAGGCGGCGGCGTCCACGCCCATGGCCTCGGCCAGCTCCTCATAGGTCTCGCCGGTCACGGTGTAGCCGTTGTTGATGTAGCCCTGGATGACGCTGGATGCGTCGGCCATGGCCTGGTCGATGACCAGCCAGCTGTAGCTGCCGGTCTGGGCGATCTCGGCGGCCGAGACCACGTCGCGGGTGCCCACCTCGTCGGTGAAGCGGTTGCCCTCGGCGTTGACCAGGATGGCGCCGTCGCCGCGCAGGCCCTCGGTGATCAGGGCGGCGGTGTTGGCCTCCACGGTGGGGTGGATCTGGATCTGGTCCATGTCCACGGTGCCCGCGCCGATGGCCACGGCCATGTCGATGCCCTGGCCCTGGGCGCCGGGGGCGTTGGTGGTCATGAAGCCGGCCAGATCAGGCTTGTACTCCACCACCATGTCCAGGTTGGCGCCAAAGCCGCCGGTGGCCAGGATGACGGCCTTGGCGTTGACGGTGACGGCCGCGCCGTTCTTGTCGGTGGCGGCGATGCCCACGGCGGCGCCGTTGGCATCGGTCAGGATCTCGTTGGCGGTGGTGTTCATGATGAACTCGACGCCCAGCTCCTCACACTTGGCCTGGAGCAGGGGGATCATGTAGCTGCCCACCGAGATGGTCTTGCCCTCGCTGTCCACAGGGCGGTGGATGCGCTTGACCGAAGCGCCGCCAAAGCTGGAAACGCTGGTCAGCTCGATGCCCTGCTCGCTCAGCCAGGCGATGGCGTCGGCCGAGTTGGAGCACAGGGCCTCCACCAGGGCGGGGTCGTTGGTGCCGTGGCCGCCGATCAGGGTGTCCAGCTCCATCAGCTCCACCGAGTCAAAGTAGCCCACGGGGTTGGCCTGGTACTCGGCCCACTGCCCGGCCACGGTGTCGGCCAGGGCGGTGATGGCCTCGTTGTCGGCCCACTCGCTGGCGGCGGTCTCCAGGGTCTTTTCGACGCCGGCAGACTCGGCAAACTCGTTCTCGTCCTGGGCGGGGGTCTTGGCGGCGTTCATGCCGCCGGTGGAGCGGACCGAGTTGCCGCCCACCATAGCCTGGCTCTCGACGATGACCACGTTCTTGCCCTCGTTGGCGGCGGCGATGGCGGCGGTCATGCCTGCGCCGCCCGCGCCCACGATGACGATGTCGGTATCCACCACGCGGTCCTCAGCGGCGGCGGCGTCCCCGCTGCCGGTGAAGTCGGCCGCATCCAGGCCGGCGGCGGCCAGAGCGGCGGCCAGGGCCTCGTTGACGGCGTTGGAGGTGATGGTGGCGCCCGAGACCACGTCGATGGCGCCCTTGTTGCCCGAGACGATCTCCTCGGGCGCGTTCTCGACGATCACCGAGCCGATGCCCTCGGTCTCGCTGTCGCCCACGATCTCACAGCCGGTGATGACGCCGTCGGTCAGGGTGATGGTGACGGACACCTCGCCCATGCCGGTGGCGGTGCCGGTGAACTCGCCCGACACGCCCCCCGCAGCGTCCCCGGAGCCGGCCGAAGCCGCCGTGGAAGAGGAGCTGCCCCCGCCGCAGGCGGTCAGGCCAAAGGCCATGACGGCTGCCAGCGCGAGCGCTGCAATGCGTTTTCTCATGATGTTTCTTCCTTTCTTCGTTACCTGGTTGCCTGGTGCAGCAACGCCCGTCGGCCGGGCGTACCTGTATCCAGTGTACCGGATCGTTATCTGCTTGTCAAGGTACATTTTTCTTTTGATTCTATTTTGTATCTTTTAGGGTTCTTTTTGTGTTTCGGGGGTCTTTGGGTCCGCCGGCTTTACAAACCAGATGCAGCCGAAACCCGCCGCCGCGGCCCCCAGCGCCACCCAGTGGCGCCCTGCCTCCAGCCCCAGGGCCCCCGCCGCCAGGGGGAACAGCAGGCTGCCCGCGCTCTGCCCCAGGGCCAAAAAGCCGTAGTTCACCCCTGCGTGGGGCAGGCCGAACAGGTCGGTGGAAAAGGCCGGCAGCACCGCCGACAGCCCCGAATAGCAGAAGGTCAGCCCCGCGTACACCCACGCCACCGCCCAGCCCCGGGCAAAGGCGAACCCCGCCGACAGCCCCGCCGACGCCGCGAACAGCAGCAGGTCGGTGGGGCGGCGGCCCAGCCGGTCGCTGAGCAGGGGCATCAGCAGCCGGCCCGCGGTGCTGCCCGCGCTGCCCAGCACCACCGCCCACACCGCCTGCCCTTCGGCCAGGCCCCGCTGGGCCCCCAGCTGCAGGATGATGGGGCTGAACAGCAGCACCGCCGGGGTGGACAGGCAGACCGCCCCGGCGCACAGCCAGTACTGCCGGGTGCGCAGCATCCGGGCGGGGGCATAGTCGGGCCCGCCGCCGGCGCCGGGGGCGGGCCGGGCGGAGGCGGGCGGGTCCTGCAAAAGGGCCGCCCCCGCCAGGCAGACCGGCCCGCTGAGGCCGCCCAGCGCCCCGAACACCCCCCGGACCCCCCACAGCGGGGCCAGGGTGCGGACGAACAGGGCCAGGAACGCCCCCGACAGCCCCGCCGCCGCCCCGATCACCCCGGTGGCAAAGCCCTTGCGCCCCTGGTACCACTTCTGTGCGCAGGACTGGATGGCCGGGTAGAGGAAAGCCGTCCCCAGCCCCGCCGGCAGGCTGAAGGCCAGCGCCAGCGCCCAGCCCGCCCGCTGCGGCAGCAGCACGGCCCCCCACAGTCCGGCCTCCAGCAGCGCCGCGCCCCACAGGGCCGCGCACCGGGGGCCGCGCCGGTCCTGCAAAAAGCCCCCTGCCACGCACCCGGCGCCGTAGGCGGCGATCAGGACGCTGAACGCCGCGGTGGCCCCCATCTCCCCCAGGGCGTAGGCCTCCCGCACCGGCTGCTGGAACACCCCCCAGGCCGCCGGCAGCCCCGTCAGCAGCTGGATGCCCGCCCCTGCGGCCAGGATGGCCCGGGGCCGGGCGGCAGCGTTTTTCTCCATGGATGCGCCTCCTTTGCTCTGTCTTTCGTATGCCCTTTAGTATGCCGCGTTTTGCCGGCCCTGAAACACGGCGTTTCGGCCGCCGCCCGGTTGACAAGCCCGCCCTTTCTTTTATATAATGAAGGACACACGCCACCGACATCCACAGATAGAGAGAGGGAACCATCGTTATGAAGATTCAACCGTTGAAAGGGATGCGGGACCTTCTGCCCGCCGAACAGACCCTGCGGGACTACATCCAGGGCCAGATCCTGGAGGTGTACCGCGCCGCCGGCTTTGAGCGGATCTCCACCCCCCTGCTGGAGGACCTGGAGAACCTGGACAAGTCCGAGGGCGGCGAGAACCTGAACCTGATCTTTAAGGTGCTCAAGCGGGGCGACAAGCTCACCGCCGCCCTGGCCGCCGGCCCGGAGGGCCAGCTGGCCGACATGGGCCTGCGCTACGACCTGACCTTGCCCCTGTCCCGCTACTACGCCGCCAACCGCAGCGCCCTGCCCACCCCCTTCAAGGTCATCCAGACCGACCGCGTGTTCCGGGCCGAGCGCCCCCAGAAGGGCCGCCTGCGCGAGTTTGTCCAGTGCGACATCGACATCCTGGGGGACGAGAGCCCCAATGCCGAGGTGGAGCTGATCGACGTCACCGCCCGGGCCCTGCTCAAGATCGGCTTCGAGGATTTCACCGTCAACATCAACGACCGGCGCATCCTGCGGGGGATGCTGGAGAGCATGGGCTTTGCCCCCGACACCCTGGACTCGGTCTGCATCACCTTCGACAAGATGGACAAGGTGGGCCCCGAGGGGGTGCGGGCCGAGCTGACCGAAAAGCAGATGCCTCCCGCCGCCGTGGAGGCCCTGGCCGCCTTCCTGGCCGGGGGGGATATGTCCCTGGAGGCGGTGGCCGCCCGCTGCGCCGACCCCGCCATCGCCGGCGACCTGCAATACGTCCTCAAGACCGTCCGGCGCCTGGCCGGGGACAAATATAAGGTAGCCTACTGCCCCAGCCTGGTCCGCGGGCAGGGGTACTACACCGGCATGGTGTTCGAGGTGGTCTGCCCCCGGTTTGCCGGCGCGGTGGCCGGCGGCGGCCGCTACGACAACATGGTGGGCAAGTTCCTGGGCCAGCAGGTGCCGGCGGTGGGCTTTTCCATCGGGTTCGAGCGGGTGTGCGGCATCCTGCTGGAGCAGGGCTACCAGATCCCCGGCGCCAAGCCCAAGATCGCCCTGCTCTACCCTGCGGGGGCGGACTTTGCCGCCGTGCTGGCCCAGGCCGAGAGCCTGCGGGCCGGCCACACCGTCACCGTCCTGGCCCAGGGCAAAAAGCTGGGCAAGCAGCTGGCCGGCCTGGAGGCCGCCGGCTTTGCGGGGGCGGCCTTTGCCGGCAAGGATGAGATCAAATGGTTTGCGAGCCGGGGCTGACCCCCTGCGCCCGGCCGCTGGTGCTGGCCCTGCAGGGCAGCATGGCGGTGGGCAAGACCAGCGCCGCCCGCTGGCTGGCCGCCCATGACCCGGCCCTCCACGTCTGCCTGGAGGACAACGCCGCCGTCCTGGCCGAGGTGCGCCGGCGGGGCCTGGACAAGACCCGCCTGCCCGACTACCTGGCCATCCAGCGCCTGTGGATCGGGCAGGAGGTCCGCCGCTGGCAGGCCGCCCAGGCGTACCCCTGCACCGTCCTGGACTTTGGCGCGGAGGAGATCGAGTTTTACGCCCTCCACTACCCCCGCACCATCGGCCGGGACTGGCCGGTGGAGGAGCTGCTGGCCCCCGAGCTGGCCGCCCTGCGGCAGTGCATGCCCCGGCGCATCCTCTTTCTGGACGCGCCGGACCCGGTGCTGCGCCGCCGCAAAGAGGGGGACGCCACACGGGACCGGGGCTTTTTCGAGCATTCCCTCACCGCCCTGCTGCCCCTCAAGCGGGCCTGGTTTGCCCAAAAGGACAACGTGGACGTCCTGGACACCGTCCGCCTGACCCCGGACGAGACCGGCGCCGCCGTTCTGGACTGGACCGTCCGGCAGCGCCGGGCGTAACAGTAACGCCCCCAAATAAAAACCGAGCCGCCTCCCAGTGTTTGCCGGGAAGCGGCTCGCTTTCTGTTTTTTATGGACGAAGTTCCCTCACCGCCGGCCGTGCAGGATGGGGGACAGGGGCTTGTAGATCAGCATGCACAGCGCCGCGTCCAGCAGGCCCTTGGCCAGGGTCCAGGGCATATTGAAGATGACCAGGCACTCCAGCAGGCCGCCGGCCGAGGGCAGGATGGCCTGGTACATCCCGATGATGGTTTCCAGGGGCATCCCGTAGATGACCACATAGGCCGGGTAGGTCAGGAAGTAGTTCAGGGGCACGCTGATGATGGCCATGGCCACCGCGCCCAGCACCGCGCCCAGCACGGCGGTGCGGCGGCTCTTATTGCGCTGGTAGACAAAGCCTGCCACCCAGGCGAACACCGCGCCGAACAAAAAGTTGCACAGCTCGCCCACGCCGTTGGTGGAGCTGGCCAGCAGCAGGTGGATCAGGTTCTTGATGAGGCTGATCAGGACGCCGTACATCGGCCCCAGGGCGAAAGCGCCCAGCAGCTCGGGCAGGTCGGAAAAGTCCATCTTGACGAAGGACGGCATAATCATGGGGATGGGGAAATCCAGGAACATCAGCACGAAGGCCACCGCCGACAGCATGGCGGTGACGGTCAGTTTGCGCACCTGGTCGCGCCCGCCGGTGCGGACGGCTTTTGCTTCACTGTTTGCTTGCATGGTCATTACCTCCCGGGGAGCTTTTGGCCCCCATCAAAAAAATGGTGTAAATGGTGCGGAAAGCTCTTTTCACCCGGAGACAAACAGAAAAACGCCCTGCCGCATCAAAAACCATGCAACAGGGCGCAACGATACAAAACGATCTGTCCGTCGTCTCTTCCATCCAGACTATACTGTCGGCCCCGGAGTCTCACCGGGTCAGCACCCTTGCGGGTGGTCGCGGGCTATACCGCCGGTGGGGAATCTCACCCCGCCCTGAAACGAACTTTCGTACCACCAGTATAGCAGATTTGCGCCAAAATGCAAGAGGCAAAATGGAACGCCCCCCGCCGATTGCCAGCGGGGCGGTTCTGTGGTACAATGGGGCGGACCTACATCACCCAAAAAGGAGTAACGCCATGCTGTTTGCGATCCAGGACCTGCAATTCACCCTCGGGAGCCTGCTGCTGGAGGGCTATCCCGCCTTCGGGGCCCGGTGCGCCTGCGCGGGGCTGCTGCTGGCGGCGGGGCTGCTGCTGCGCCGCTGGCTGCAAAAGTGGCTGTTCCCCCACCTGGCCCGGCTCCCCCTGCCCTCCCACGCGGTGGGCATCCTGGTGGGCAGCTTTGCCCGGCCCGCCGCCCAGTTCGCGGCGCTGACCGGGCTGTACCTGGCCCTGGCCTCCCTGCCCTGGGCGGCCGCGGCGGCAAGGCCGTTCCTGCTCAAGCTGTACCGCGTCGCGGTCATCCTGCTGCTGAGCTGGGGGCTGTACGGCGCATCCGAGCTGACCGGCCTGCTGCTGGCCGGGGCCCGCGAGGAGGTGCGCACCAACAAGACCCTGCGCAGCGTGCTGGTCAAGGTGTACAAAGTGGTGGTGATCGTTTTGGGCGGCCTGATGGCGGCCCAGGAGCTGGGCCTGCCGGTCACCGGCATCCTCACCAGCGCCGGGCTGGTGGGCCTGACCCTCTCCCTGGCCGCCCAGGACACCGCCAGCAACCTCTTTGCCGGGATGATGATCCTGGTGGAGCGGCCCTTCCAGATCGGGGACTGGGTGGTGATCGGCAGCGTGGAGGGCAGCGTGGAGGACATCACCTTCCGCTCCACCAAGGTGCGCGCCCTGGACAACTCCCTTTACATCCTGACCAACAGCGACGTCTGCGCCGCCACCATCAACAACGGCACCCAGCGCACCAAGCGGCTGTACCGCTTCACCCTGGGGGTGGAGTACGGGGCCACCCGCGCCCAGCTGGAAAAACTGACCGCCGACCTGCGGGCCATGCTGGCCGCCAGCCCCCACACCTACGAGGACTCGGTGGTGGTGGAGGTGAGCGGGTTCGGCGCGTCCAGCATCGACCTGCTGGTGTCGGCCTATGTGCGCACCCCCGACGCCAACACCTTTTACCGGATGCGCAACGATCTGAACCTGGACCTGATGGACATCGTCCGGGCCGACGGGCTGGACTTCGCCTTCCCGTCCACCAGCGTGTATATCAAGGACGGCGCGGCCGAAACTAAGAAGTAAAAAACCAAGGAGGTTTTGCTGCCATGGAGATCGAACGCAAATGGCTTGTGGAGGGCTGGCCCGCCGGGCTGCCCCTGGTGGAAGAGTATACCATGCGGCAGGGCTACATCAGCGTGCGGCCCACCGTCCGCATCCGGGAGGAGGCCAAAACCGGCGGCCCCACCGCCTGGGTGCTCTGCTTCAAGTCCGCCGGGGGGCTGGCCCGGGAGGAGATCGAGCGCCCCATCGACCAGGCCCTCTTCGACGGCCTGGCCGCCAAGATCATCGCCAAGCCCCTGATCGAAAAAGTCCGCCGCACCTACCTGCTGCCCGACGGCTGCCAGCTGGAGGTCAACCATGTGGACGCGGGCCAGCCCGGCGCGTTCTGGTACGCCGAGATCGAATACCCCACCGTGGAGGCCGCCCGGGCCTGGGCCCCCTCCACCCCCGCCCTGGCGGGCTACCTGGCCTGCGAGGTGACCGGCCAGCCCGGCCAGAGCATGGGCGCCTACTGGGAAAAGACCCGCTGACCGCCCCCCTGCCCCGCCTGCACGCGCTTTGCGTCCGGGCGGGGCGCGCTTTTTGCCCTCTGCCGCTGGAAAGGCCCGTCCAAGTGTGGTACAATAGGCCCACCGTCATTCCACCTTCCCCACCCGAAAGGAGCTGGCCGCTACGAAACGCGCACGATTCCACTTCAGCTTCCAGTACAACGCCCCGGTGGTGCTGACCTTTTTCCTGCTGTCCCTCGGGGTGCTGGCGCTGGACGGCGCCACCGCCGGCTGGACCACCAGCCACCTGTTCTGCGTCTACCGTTCCTCCCTGAAAGACCCGCTGTTCTACATCCGGCTGTTCGGCCATGTGCTGGGCCACGCCGACCTGAGCCACTTTTTGAACAATATGCTGCTGTTCCTGGTCATCGGCCCGCCCATGGAGGAAAAATACGGCAGCATCCCCCTGCTCAAGGCCATCGTGCTGACGGCCTTTGTCTCGGGGGTATTGCAGTGCCTGCTGTTCCCGGGGGTGGCCCTGCTGGGGGCCTCGGGCATCGTGTTCATGCTCATCATGCTGTCCTCCCTGTCGGGGGGCAGCGGGGGCATCCCCGTCACCATGCTGCTGGTGGCCGCCCTCTACCTGGGGGACCAGGTCTACGCCATCCTCTTTGTGCAGGACAACGTGGCCAACTTTATGCACATCGTGGGGGGCGTGTGCGGCACGGCCTTCGGCTTTTACAGCGCCTGCACCCGGCCAAGACGGAAACGCAGCCGTTGAAAACGCAAAAAGTCCGCCTTCCGGAAACGGAAAGCGGACATTTTTTGTCAGAATAAGTCGCTGTGCGTCCCTGTGCGGGTCAGGTACAAAAACAGCTCCCCGCCGTCGATCTCATAGATCAGCAGCCAGTCGGGGGGGATGCAAGCAGGTCCTCCATCATCTGGTCCACGCTGGCGTAGGTCTTGCCTGCGGACGGGTCGGCCTTCATCCGTTTGACCTCCTCCATCGCCTCCAGGGTCTGTGCGCGGGGGGTCTCGGCCCCCACTTCAAAGGGGATGCGGTACTCACGCACCGCTTTTTTGGCAAAAATGGTGAACGCCGTGGTCATCGACATCCCCATATCTGCGCAGAACGATTCAAACTGACGCTTCAGGTCGGCGTCCATGCGGATGTTGATATTCGTGCTGGCCATAGCTGGTGCTCCTTTCCCTGTTTGTTGGTTTTAGTATACAGCATTTTATGCGCATTGTCAACACATCGCTTGCAGCCGGTTCCCGCAGCCCGGCCGCAGAAGTCATACTTATCTGCGCCGGGGCGCGGTTTCCCGGTGGAATTCGGGCCCTTTGGCCGAAATTTGCGGGCCCGGCCCCCGGCAAAATCGTAAATTTGTCTATTGCGTTTTTGGCCCCGGGCCGGTATAATGCAACTATCGGCAGCAACGGCGCTGTGAGTCACCTCCGACTCGCAGCGCCTTTTGTGTGTGTTCGACACCCGTACCCCCCGGTGGGCCTGCAAGCGCCGGCGCACCCAGGGCTGATTGTGAGTAAGGAGTAGGATTTATGGCAGCCAACGTAATGGAAATCTACGGCAGCAAGGTCTTCAACGAGCACGTGATGAAGGAGCGCCTGCCCAGCGCCACCTATAAGAGCCTGAAGGACACCCTGCACAAGGGCGCCCCCCTGGACATCGAGGTGGCCAACGTGGTGGCCAGCGTCATGAAGCGCTGGGCCATGGAGCTGGGCGCGACCCACTACACCCACTGGTTCCAGCCGCTGACCGGCATCACCAGCGAAAAGCACGACGGCTTTGTCAGCCCGGTGGGCGACGGCACCGCGATCATGGAGTTCAGCGGCAAAGAGCTGGTCCGGGGCGAGCCGGACGCATCCTCCTTCCCCTCCGGCGGCCTGCGGGCCACCTGCGAGGCCCGGGGCTACACCGCCTGGGACCCCACCAGCTACGCCTTTGTCAAGGACGACGTGCTGTGCATCCCCACCGCCTTTGTCAGCTACACCGGCGAGGCCCTGGACATGAAGACCCCCCTGCTGCGCTCGATGAAGGCCCTGTCCGTCCAGGCGCAGCGCATCCTCAGGCTGTTTGGCAAGGAGACCGCCCATGTGACCACCACCGTGGGCCCCGAGCAGGAGTATTTCCTGGTGCGCAAGGAGGACTACGAGGCCCGGCAGGACCTGATCCTGACCGGCCGCACCCTGTTCGGCGCGCCGGCCGCCAAGGGCCAGGAGCTGGAGGAGCACTACTTTGGCACCATCCGGCCCCGGGTGTCCGCTTTCATGAAGGAGCTGGACGACGTGCTGTGGGAGCTGGGCGTGCCCGCCAAGACCAAGCACAACGAGGTGGCCCCCTGCCAGCATGAGCTGGCCCCCATCTTCGACACCTCCAACGTGGCCATCGACCACAACCTGCTGACCATGGAGATGATGCAGAAGATCGCCCCCAAGTACGGCCTGGTCTGCCTGCTGCACGAGAAGCCCTTCGAGGGGGTCAACGGCAGCGGCAAGCACAACAACTGGTCCATGAGCGCCGGCCACGAAAACCTGCTGGACCCCGGCGACACCCCCATGGAGAACCTGCAGTTCCTGGTGTTCCTGGCGGCCGTCATCAAGGCGGTGGATGAATACGCCGACCTGCTGCGCACCTCGGTGGCCACCCCCGGCAACGACCACCGCCTGGGCGCCAACGAGGCGCCCCCGGCCATCATCTCCATCTTTGTGGGCGAGGAGCTGGAGGCCGTCATCGACGCCATCGCATCCGACTCGCCCTACGCCGGCCCCGTCAAGATGAAGATGGACCTGGGCGTGGACGTGCTGCCCAAGTTCAGCAAGGACACCACCGACCGCAACCGCACCTCCCCCTTCGCCTTCACCGGCAACAAGTTCGAGTTCCGGATGCCCGGCAGCCACGAGAACCTCAGCGACGCCAACACCATCCTGAACACCGCCGTGGCCAAGGAGCTGAAGGGCTACGCCGACGAGCTGGAAGCCTCCGAGGACTTCCCCAACTCGGTGATCGCCCTGGTCAAGCGGACCATCCGCGACCACCGGCGCATCATCTTCAACGGCGACGGCTACTCGGCCGAGTGGGAGATCGAGGCCGAGCGCCGCGGCCTGCCCAACAAGAAGTACACCCCCGCGGCCCTGCCCGCCCTCATCGCGCCCAAGAACATCCAGCTGATGGAAGAGTTCGGCGTCATGACCCGC
This sequence comes from Candidatus Faecalibacterium gallistercoris, assembly GCA_019116585.1. Lineage (GTDB taxonomy): Bacteria > Bacillota > Clostridia > Oscillospirales > Ruminococcaceae > Faecalibacterium > Faecalibacterium gallistercoris. The sequence goes on from DXBJ01000034.1 coordinate 34,366, forward strand.
ACCGAGATGTTCAGCCGGTACGAGGTGGAGATGGAGCACTACGCCAAGATCATCAACATCGAGGCCCTGACCATGCTGGAGATGGCCCGCAAGCAGCTGCTGCCCGCCGTCAACCGCTACATGGGCGACCTGGCCCGCACCATCACCGCCAAGCGCGCCGTCAGCGAGAGCCTGCCCACCCGCGCCGAGACCTCCATCCTGGAGCGGCTGTCCCGTGACGCCGACCAGATGGCCGAGGCCATCGAGCACCTGGCCGCCGCCGAGCGCACCGCCCAGACCCTGGGCGACATGACCGCCAAGGCCAACGCCTTCCACGACAAGGTGCTGCCCCTGATGGACGCCCTGCGCTCGGCCGCCGACGACGCCGAGACCGTCTGCGGCGACGCCTACTGGCCCCTGCCCAGCTACAGCAAGATGCTGTACTATGTAGAAAAATAAGCCCTCTCCGTCACAGTCCGCGCGGCTTTGCCTTACCACTCGTTTGCCGGGTTTGACGGCGGTACACTTGGCTCCCCCTTCGGGGGCGCGAACAGCGACCGCTGCCAGCGGCAGAAACAGGGAGCTGTGAGTGGCGCAGCGCTCCGGTTTTTGCAAGGGCATTCATGCCCGCAGCAAAAAGCGGCCAAGCGCAAGAGGAGCTGGCGAGCGAAGCGAGACTGAGAGGGCTCATCAACCACCGGCCCGGACCTGCTGCGCAAGCGCGGGCCCCGGGCCTTTTTGGATGAGAGGACCTGCCTATGAACTACGCCACCCAGCAGGATGTGCTCGACTTTGTGGAGGACAACAACGTCAAGTTCGTCCGGTTTGCCTTTACCGATATTTTTGGCGCCCAGAAAAACATCGCCGTGCTGGCCGGCGACCTGCCCAAGGCCCTGGAGGACGGGGTCTGCTTCGACGGCAGCGCCGTGCCGGGCTTTATGCAGGTGGAAGAGAGCGACCTGGTCCTCCGGCCCGACCTGTCCACCCTGACCATCCTGCCCTGGCGCCCCGCCGAGGGCCGGGTGATGCAGTTCTTCTGCGACATCGAGCAGCCCGGGGGCCGGCCCTTTGGGGGCAACTGCCGGGGGTTTCTGCGGCAGATCGCCCGCCGTTTCCGCCAGATGGGCCTTGTCTGCAACGTGGGCGCCGAGTGCGAGTTCTATCTCTTTGAGACCGACGAGCGGGGCCGCCCCACCCGGGTGCCCCTGGACCAGGGCGGCTACCTGGACGTGTACCCCCTGGACGCCGCCGAAAACCTGCGCCGGGACATCTGCCTGACCATGGAGCAGATGGGCCTGGCCCCCCAGCACAGCCACCACGAGAGCGGCCACGGCCAGAACGAGATCGACTTCCACCACGCAAGCCCCCTCAAGACGGCCGACAACGTCATGATGTTCAAGCAGATCGCCCGGGCGGTGGCGGGGCGCAGCGGCCTGCACGCCAGCTTTATGCCAAAGCCCCTGGCCGGCCAGGCCGGCAGCGGCCTGCACGTCAACCTGTCCCTCTACCGGGACCGGCGCAACCTCTTTGAGGGCGACATCGCACCCGACAGCCCCGCCGGCAGCTTTATGGCCGGGGTGCTGGCCCACAGCCGGGAGCTGACCGCCTTCACCAACCCCCTGCCCAACAGCTACCTGCGCTTTGGCTGCGACGAGGCCCCCCGCTTTGTCAGCTGGAGCCGCCAGAACCGCAGCCAGCTGGTGCGCATCCCCGCCGTGGAGGGGGACAACTGCCGCATGGAGCTGCGCAGCCCCGACCCCGCCTGCAACCCCTACCTTGCCATCGGGCTGATCCTGGCGGCCGGGCTGGACGGCCTGGAGCACCGGATGCAGCTGTGCGCCCCCGTCAACCGCAACCTGTTCGAGCTGGACCCCCAGGCCGCCGGGGCCCTGGGCCTGGAGATGCTGCCCGCCACCCTGGAAGAGGCGGTGGAGGAGGCCCAGGCCAGCCCCTTCCTGGCCAAATACCTGCCCGAGGGGCTGGCCCAGCGCTACTACCAGCAGCAGCTGCGCCGCTGCGCCGAGCTGCGCACCGCCGCCGACCCCGCCGAGTTTGAGCGGGAGCGCTATTTCTGCGCCATCTGACCGGCCGGGCGCATGTGAGAAAGGAGGGGTACCATGGCACGCGCCATGATCGTCAGCGCGGGGGCCGCCGCCAACGAATACCTGTCCGCACGGCTGGCCGAGCTGGGGTATCTGCGGCCGGTGATCGTGCCCAGCGGCACCGAGGCCCGCCGCCGGATGCTGGCCGAGAGCTTTGAGCTGATCCTGGTCAACGCGCCGCTGCCCGACGAGTTTGGCCACGAGCTGTGCGCCGACGCCGCCGGGCAGACCGACGCCGGGGTGATGCTGCTGGCCAAGGCCGCCGCCGTCGAGCAGCTGCTGGCCCCCCTGAACGGCGAGGGGGTGCTGGTGGTGCCCAAGCCCTTTTCGGCGGCGCTGTTTTTGCAGGCGGTGCACATGGCGGCCGCCAGCAACCACCGGCTGCAGCGCCTGCGGGCCGAAAACGACCGCCTGCAGCAGAAGATGGCCGAGCTGCGGCTGACCGGCCGGGCCAAGTGCCTGCTGGTGCAGCACCGGGGCATGACCGAGGCCGAGGCCCACCGCTACCTGGAAAAAACCGCCATGGACACCCGCCGCAGCCGGGCCCAGGTGGCCCAGGATGTGCTGGACTCCCTTGACCCGGACGCCGTGGATGGTGTATAATAGAAGCTGTATGATTCTTGACGGAAGGCGTGCGGGGGTCACCGCGCGCCTTCTGTATGTTCTGTGACGGCCCCGACTGACCAGAGGGGCAGATGGAGGAAACTATGGCGACGAAATACATCTTTGTGACCGGCGGCGTGGTCTCGGGCCTGGGCAAGGGGATCACCGCGGCCAGCCTGGGGCGGCTGCTCAAATGCCGCGGCCTCAAGGTGGCCAGCCAGAAGCTGGACCCCTATGTGAACGTGGACCCCGGCACCATGAGCCCCCTGCAGCACGGCGAGGTGTTCGTCACCGACGACGGCACCGAGACCGACCTGGACCTGGGGCACTACGAGCGCTTTATCGACGAGAACCTGAACAAATACTCCAACCTGACCACCGGCAAGGTCTATTGGAACGTGCTGAACAAGGAGCGCCAGGGGGCGTATCTGGGCCAGACCGTCCAGATCATCCCCCACATCACCAACGAGATCAAGAGCTACATCTACAACCTGGCCGCCTCCACCGAGGCCGACGTGGTCATCACCGAGATCGGCGGCACCACCGGCGACATCGAGAGCCAGCCGTTCCTGGAGGCCATCCGCCAGGTGGGCATCGAGCAGGGCCACGAGAACTGCTGCTACATCCACGTGGTGCTGGTGCCCTACATCTCCGGCTCCAACGAGTACAAGTCCAAGCCCGCCCAGCACTCGGTCAAGGAGCTGCAGGGCATGGGCATCAGCCCCGACATCATCATCCTGCGGGCCGACGGCAGCGTGGGCAGCGACATCCGCCGCAAGATCAGCACCTTCTGCAACGTCAAGCCCGAGTGCGTCATCGAAAACCTGACCATGCCCAGCCTGTACCAGTGCCCCCTGATGCTGCACTCGAACGGGCTGGACGACGTGGTGGTGGAAAAGCTCAGCCTGGACGTGCCCGCCGCCGACCTGACCGAGTGGAAGGACGTGGTGGCCCGCATCGCGTCCCGGTCCCGCACCTGCACCATCGCCCTGGTGGGCAAATACGTCAAGCTGCACGACGCCTACCTGTCGGTGATGGAAAGCCTGTACCACGCCGGCTTTGAAAACGACAGCCAGGTGGAGATCAAGTGGGTGGACAGCGAGGAGCTGCGCACCGGCGCCGACTGCGCCGCCGCCTTCTGCGATGTGGACGGCATCATCGTGCCCGGCGGCTTTGGCGACCGCGGCATCGAGGGGATGGTGGCCGCCGCCCGCTGGGCCCGGGAGCACGAGGTGCCCTACTTTGGCATCTGCCTGGGGATGCAGATCATGGTGATCGAGTTTGCCCGGGGGGTGCTGGGCTACGCCGACGCCAACTCCAGCGAGTTCACCCCCGAGGGGGCCCACAACGTCATCGCCCTGATGGCCGACCAGCAGGGCAACATCCCCAAGGGCGGCACCATGCGCCTGGGCAAGTACCCCTGCAAGGTGGCCCCCGGCACCCGGATGGCCGCCTGCTACGGCCAGGACCTGATCTGGGAGCGCCACCGCCACCGCTACGAGTTCAACAACGAGTTCCGCGCCGAGATGGAGGCCGCGGGCCTGGTGATCTCGGGCACCAGCCCCGACGGCCGCCTGGTGGAGACGGTGGAGCTGCCCGGCCGGGCCTTCCACCTGGGGGCGCAGTTCCACCCCGAGTTCAAGAGCCGCCCCAACCGGGCCCACCCGCTGTTCAAGGCGTTCATCGCCGCCAGCCTCTCCAACCGCCGGTCGGCCGGCCGCAGCAGCATGGACCCCTACCTGGCCGCCGACAAAAAAGTGAACCGCTGACGTTTAGCGCAAACCAAAAAGCCCGCCGCAGCAAAACACTGCGGCAGGCTTTTTTTGCGTCAGGTCAGAACGGACGGGGCCGTCTCAGCGCTTGACCTGGAACGCGCCCATGCCGGGGTAGACCGCCGAGGCGCCCAGCTCCTCCTCGATGCGCAGGAGCTGGTTGTACTTGGCCACGCGCTCGGTGCGGCTGGGTGCGCCGGTCTTGATCTGGCAGGTGTTCAGGGCCACGGCCAGGTCGGCGATGGTGGTGTCCTCGGTCTCGCCCGAGCGGTGGGAGGTGACGGCGGCGTAGCCGGCCTTGTGGGCCATCTTGATGGCCTCCAGCGTCTCGGAGACCGAGCCGATCTGGTTGAGCTTGATGAGGATGGCGTTGCCGCAGCCCAGGCCGATGCCCTTGGCCAGGCGGCGGGTGTTGGTGACGAACAGGTCGTCGCCCACCAGCTGGACCCGGCCGCCCAGCTCGCGCGTCAGCTCCTGCCAGCCGTCCCAGTCCTCTTCGTCCAGGCCGTCCTCGATGGAGATGATGGGGTACTTGTCCACCAGGCTCTTCCAGTGGGCGATCAGCTCGCGGGAGGTGTACTCGGTGCCGGCCTTGGGCAGCTTGTAGTGGCCCTTGCCCTTGGCGGGGTCCTTCCACTCGGAGGAGGCGGCGTCCAGGGCGATCATGAAGTCGGCGCCGGGCTGGTAGCCGGCCTTTTCGATGGCGGCCAGGATGGTCTCGATGGTCTCCTCGTCGCTGGACAGGTTGGGGGCAAAGCCGCCCTCATCCCCCACCGAGGTGGCCAGGCCCTTGCTCTTGAGGATAGCCTGCAGCGCGTGGAACACCTCGGCGCACATCCGCAGCGCCTCCCGGAAGCTGGGCGCGCCCACCGGCATGATCATGAACTCCTGGGTGTCCACGGTGTTGGTGGCGTGGGCGCCGCCGTTCAGGATGTTCATCATGGGCACGGGCAGGCGGTTGCCGTTGACGCCCCCCAAAAAGCGGTACAGCGGCACGCCCAGCGAGGCGGCCGCGGCGCGGCAGACCGCGATGGACACGGCCAGGATGGCGTTGGCGCCCAGGTTGGACTTGTCCTCGGTGCCGTCGGCGGCCAGCATGGCGGCGTCCACGGCGTAGATGTCGGACGCATCCATCCCGACGATGGCCTCGGCGATGGTGGTGTTGATGTTTGCCACCGCCTTGGTGACGCCCTTGCCCAGGTAGCGGCTCTTGTCGCCGTCCCGCAGCTCCAGGGCCTCAAACTCGCCGGTGGACGCGCCGCTGGGGGCGCAGCCCCGGGCCACGGTGCCGTCGGCCAGGGTGACCTCCGCCTCGACGGTGGGGTTGCCCCGGGAGTCCAGTATTTCGCGCCCGATGACCTGTTCGATTTCCAGATAATTCATGTTCATTACCTCCTGATGATCTGTCCGTGCGGCGCGGCGTGGGCCGCTCCCTGCCGGTTAGTTATAGTTTACCACATTTCGGCGGGTTCTACAAGTATAAGTTTGCCAAGTTTGCCGCTCCGCTGGGCCAGAGGGGGAGGGAGGGGGTTTCGATTCCCCCTCCCTACCCCCTCTGGACACCCTACCCTCCCCTAAACGACCAGGGGATGTCCCCCTGGACCCAAATGCGGAAGGTCGCTCCGGGCGTCTGGCTGAAAAAGCTCTTTACCGCGCATCAGATGTATTGCGCATCGCTTTTTCCGGGCGCCATCCGCCCTGCGCTCCGATTTGTATGCGCGCCCGCTTTGGCGGGCGCGCCTGCAACCGCCAGGCGCGGCGTGACCGAGAGCGCAACCCATCCACCCACCGATCTACAAGAAAGGAGACCACATGACCACAAACGACTACTTTGACCAGGAGATGCGGGTGATGACGCCCGACAAGGTGTTGCAGCCGCGGGCCTTTGCCCTGTGCTGGGGCACCGCCGGCCGGCTGTACATCTTCCGCACCGCAGCCCCCTCCCTCCCTCCTGCATGATCTGCATGATTTGCATGCTTTCTATATCCTGCATGGTCTGAACGTTCTGCATGGTTTGCATGGTTTGCATGATAGCCCCGAAAGACGGCTTCCTGCAAACCATGCACAGCCGAAAAATCATGCAAATCATGCATTTCATTCCTTCCGCCTAAAGCGTGGCGCTTTTGCGACACGCAAAAAACCCCCGAGGTTCACACCTCAGGGGTTTCGTTTTGCGAGAAGCCGGCATCTACCTATTTTCACAGGCCGTGTCCAGCCAACTATCTTCGGCACAAGTGAGCTTAACTTCTGTGTTCGGAATGGGAACAGGTGGGGCCTCACCGTCATCGACACCGGCCGTTCAAGCATTGCATTTCACAGCGACTGTTTCATGCATTTCTTGAACGTCTCTCTTATTTTGTTTTAGAAGGACGTGCCTTCAGAACTGAATAATAATCTGCTTTGCAATCAGAGTACAAGTGCTTTCTTACCTGGTCAAGCCCTCGATCGATTAGTACACGCCTGCTGAATGGAT